>CAYOWD010000001.1:0-40962 GCA_964407535.1 uncultured Salinivenus sp.
GGTCACCGACCACGATCGATCCGCCGTGGGCGGTCATGTCGCCTTGTCGAGCTGCGGGAGGCATAATCGGAGATGTCGATTGATGTGAATGAGTAGACGTGAAGTGAAATACGCTTGACCTCGTCCCCGATGACCATCATCCATTCACCTTCAAGACGCCTCCTTTAACTTCCGCCATCCCCGACCCTTGTACCGTAAGCTGCGTCCCCTTCAACTCGGCCTGCATGCCTCCCTCAGCGGCAAAGCTGTTGGACCCTTCCACGGTGACATCCGTGCCGGAGAGATCGAGGGACTGCGACGCCTCGATGGTCCCACTCTTTGAGGCGGACAGGGTCACTTCCCCCTTGGCCTCCTGCGTAAGATCGCCGCCGACCTGCATTTCGGCTCCTTTGTCGGTCTCGATGGACAGGGACTTCGACTTCATCTCAATGGCCCCGTCGGCCTCAAACCCGATGTCCCCCTCGGTCACGAGGCTCATCTTCTCGTTGCCGTAATCGAGCGTGAGCACATGTTTCTCGTCGGCATCGCTGACGGTCATCACATCGTTCTCGTCACAGATGTCGATGAAGTGTCCGGTTTCACTGACGACGCTCATCTTGTCGTTGTCGTCGTCGAGCAGAATCTTCCGGCCGTCTTTCGACTGGATCTCGATGCGTTTATTCTCGTCGTCCAGCAGCACCCTGTGCTGGTCGGTCGACAAGATCTCGATCTTGTTGTTCTTGTCGTCGAAGAGAAGCTTGTGATTGCCGCCGGAGTTGAGCTTGACGCGCGTCTCCTCCTTCGTGTCGTCCATCAACAGCTCGTTGCCGCCGAACGTCCGAAGAAGGTTCTCCATCTTGTTTTCGGAGACGGCGGGCGAGGCGTTGGCCGGATTCGGGGCCGTGCCCAGCGCAATGGGCCGGTCGATATCTCCGTTCTCGAAGGCCACAATCAGCTCGGTGCCTTCGTGGTTGGGAAAGTGCATGCCGTAGTCGGTCCCGCTATAGGGCTGAGTCATGCGGATCGGCAGGGTCTTCGTGCCGTCCGACCGGTCGGAGCGCTCGTCGAAGTGCATCTTGGCCCGATACCGGCCCTGGTCGTCAATGTAGGCGTAGTCCCCACCCGCACTCTCGACGGTGGCCGTCACCACGCCCGGGACCTCCGGCTTTTCCGTCTTCACGGGCGGACGGTACTGCACCGACGCCGGAAGACAGGTGAATTCGTTCTCGTAGACCGGTTCCGCGTCCTCGGTGTCCGCCTCGCCGTTTGGGCCGGGCGCCATGGAGTCGAGGCTCATGCCCGTCCGCTGAGAGCCCTTGTGCTTGACGTGCGTAATCAGATAGTCGGCATTGAACTCGTCCCGAAAGTGCTGTTCCATAGTAAACTGGAACCCGCTTCGCAGCCCAATGCTGTCGCTCGTGCCGCTCATGACGCGACGCCGGGCCTCCTCGGCCTCGCCTCGCGCCTGGGCAAGCCGGTTGCCACGGTCGGCCTCACGGAAATTCGGACCGTACTCGTAGTGCGTGCCCGGCATCTCGCTTCCGCCCTCCGCTTCGGTCGCCATCGACTCCGGCGTGCGGTAGTTGTAGTCCTTGAACTTCACCGTGCCGGTTACCACCTGCTCTTCGCAGGCAAACGTTTCCACGGTTTCGAGGTCCTGGTCCACCATGCCGCCGGCCCCCTCGTGGTAGCGAAGCGTCGAGGGCGCCGGGATGGGCTCGTGCTCGCTCTTTTTGTCGGTAATGACAAGCGTCTCACTCCCGCCCTCGTGCTCAAAGAAGTAGTACATTCCCTCTCGCTCCATGAGGCGATGCACGAATTCCAGATCCGACTCCTGGTACTGCACGCAGAACTCGCGCGGAGAGTACGATTCCTGCAGGGCAAAGCGCACGTCGCTCGTCGGAAGGTCGTCTTCCTCAAACACGGTGCTCAAGATGTCCTCGACCGTCATGTCCTGGAAGATCCGGCTTCGGTGACTGAGCGCCAGTCGTTTGAGCCGGGGTTCCAGTTTGGCGTGGTATGACACGTAATCGGCCGTTTGTCCCTGCAACTTGAGGTGGGTGACGATGCCGTGGACCGGCACGTCCTCATCGCCCCGCAGCATGGTAAAGGTGGCGGGCTTGTCGACGATCTTGGAGAAATCAACGTTCGGGTCCTCCGAAACGAGCTGCAGAGTGAAATCGAACGGCTGTGAGAGACCTTCCGTGCCCTCGAAACGAACCACCTGGAAGGTATCCGCACTCACCTGAGAGGGCTCGAACGAGTAGCGAGACACGTTGGCGGCAGGCATGGTTTGCGGCATGTCGGCTTGAAAAACGTTGTATGGAAATGCGCGAATGAGAGGACTCGGGAATTGGAAGCGAGCATCCCCTCGCCATCTTCGATTTCAGAGAGTGGTCTTCTGTCCGTTACGAGAGTGAGTACGTAAACTCCCCGTCACCGTCGAGCTCCAGCGTGAGGGTGGACGGCAGATCGTCCTGCGCCATCCGCGGCAGCAGCGCCTCCGCGGTTTCAGGAAGCAACGTTCGCTGAATAATGGAGTCAATCTTCCGGGCCCCGGCGTCCGTCTGGGTGCAACGGGCCGCGATGGAATCGACGATGCTGGGGGCATAGGTCAAGTCCACCCCGTGGGCCTCCTGCAACCGATCGCTCACCTCGCGCAGCTTCATCTCGACAATGCCGCGCATCGTATCGGTATCGAGCGGGAAATACGGAACCACGCGCATGCGCCCCAGAAGGGCCGGCTGAAAGTGCTCGACGAGAGTGGGGTGAATGGCCTCGCGTACGGCGTCCGCCGAGGGACGCTCGTCGAGGCCTCCTGCTTCCCCCTCGTCGTCCGGCTCTTCCAGGGCCTCGTCGGGCACTTGCTCCATCATCTCCGACTCCTCGTCGTCGTCTCCGTCCAGGTTGCCGTGCGCGAGCTTCGTGATTTTGTCGTCCGCCAGGTTGGAGGTCATAATGATAATCGTATTCCGGAAGTCAATCTCCCGTCCTTCCCCGTCGCGCATGAAGCCCTGATCGAAGACCTGATAGAAGAGATTCATCACGTCCCGATGCGCCTTCTCGATCTCGTCGAGAAGCACAACGGAATACGGCTGTCGGCGCACCGCCTCCGTGAGCACGCCGCCCTCGCCGTATCCCACGTAGCCCGGCGGCGACCCCTTCAGCTGCGCAGCGGTGTGCTTCTCTTGATATTCCGACATGTTGATCGTTGTCAGAAAGCGCTCGCCCCCGAAGAGAAGATCCGCAAGCGTGCGCGCCGTCTCCGTCTTGCCGACCCCGCTGGGGCCCGTAAACAGGAACACCCCAAGGGGCGAGTCCGGCGGCGACAACCCCGCCTTGGACGTACGCACCGTTTTCGAAATCTCATGCACCGCCTCATCCTGACCAAGGATGGCGCTGCTGAGCCGATCTTCGAGGTTCAGCAGTCGCTCCGCCTCATCTTCAAGCATGTTGCCCACCGGAATCCCGGTCCAGTCGGAAACGACCTCGGCGGCTACGTGCTCGTTGACGGCCCCGTAGACCATCGACTCTTCTCCCTCCACGTCGCTCAGCTTATCCTGTAGGGCCCCGATGCGGTCCCGTCGTTCGTCGCTGTCGACCGCTTCTCCGTTTGTGTCCCCAGCCCGTCCGTTCGACTCGTCCGGGATCAACTGCTCGCGCTGCTCCGTGATCTGCCCGACCAGCTCTTTTTCGTTCTCCCACTGCGCCTCTAGCTCATCGCGCTCAGCCTGAAGCGTCTCCCGCTCCTCCTTCAGCGCGTCCAGCTCGTCCGTTTCCTCACGAAGCCCAGAGGCCAGGTCCCGTTTGAGTCCCTCAATTTCGGTGTTGAGTTCGTCGATGCGCCGGTCAAGATCGTCCAGTCGACCGGGGCGCGCCGAGCGCGACCGCTGCACGCGGGCCGCTGCGGTGTCGAGCAAATCCACCGCCTTATCCGGCAACTGCCGCCCGGAGATATAGCGGCCCGCGAGTTCCGCGGTCGCCTCCACCGCCCCCTCCGTCACTTGTACTCCGTGGTGCTCCTCATAGGCATCCCGAATGCCGCGGATCATGGTCGCTGCCTCTTCCACCGACGGTTCGTCCACCTTCACGCGCTGGAAGCGCCGTTCGAGGGCCGGGTCTTTCTCGATGTGTTTCTTGTACTCCGACCAGGTCGTCGCGGCAATGGCACGCAACTCCCCACGTGCGAGGGCCGGCTTCAGCAGGTTGGCCGCATCGCCCGTTCCTTCGTTCCCCCCGGCCCCGATGAGGGTGTGGGCCTCGTCAATGAAGAGGATGGTAGGCTTGGGAGCTTCCTTCACCTCCTTCATGACCGACTTGAGCCGGTCTTCGAACTCCCCCTGCACACTGGCCCCGGCCCGTAGGGCCCCGAGATCCAGCGACTGAATCTCAATGTCGGCCAGGGCCTCCGGCACCTCGCCCTCGGCCACGCGCCGCGCCATGCCTTCCACGATGGCGGTTTTGCCGACTCCCGCCTCGCCCACCAGGATGGGATTATTCTTCCGTCGCCGGCTGAGAATGTCGATCACCTGTCGAATCTCCTCACTGCGACACGAGATGGGATCGATCTCCCCCTCTCGGGCCTGCTGGGTAAAGCTGAGGGTATATTCATCGAGGGCCCCGCCATCCTCCCCCCTGTCTGCCTGTCCGTCGCTCGGCGCAGAGGCAGTCGACGCCGTTGCGACGCTCTCGTTCGAATCGGCGACGATCGACTGGAAGTTCTGACGAAGCTCTTCCGGGTAGACCGACGCGAACGTCTCCACGTAATCGTTCGACTTCATCTCGTCGCTTCGCAGCAGGGCCTCCAGCAGGGTCCCGGACCGCACCTCCGACAGGTCGTGGTGCACGGAACTAATGAGCCAGGCCGACTCGACCAGCTGCAACAACGTCGGCGCAAAGGACGGACGGCCCGCGTTGCCGGTCCGGAAATCTTCAAGATGATGCATCAGCGCCGTCTCCACGTCCGCCGTGTCCACCTCGAAGTGCTCAAAAATACGGTGGAGGTCCGTCCCGTCCTGCTCTAGCATCTTGAGCAGGAGATGCTCAGGAGTTACCTCGTGGTGCCCGCGATTCACGGCAAAGCCCACAGCCAACTCCAGGTTGCGCGTGAGCGTGTCGTTGAGCGTTTGCAGTAGTTGCTTGACGTCGTCAATAACCATAGTTAATCGGAAAAGCTATGCAGAAAATGGCGTCCGCTTCAAACAAGCGGGAACAGGAAGTGAATGGCCTATTCGTATTCGACAACTTGGCTCGTGATGGACTCTTGCGGCGTGCCCAGACTTGTCATCAGTCCCAGCTTGCTTTTCTCATCGCCAAGCTTCGTCGGCGGCATATCATCGGAGTACACTTGCAGTTCGAGGTCGTATTCAAGGTAATCCGGCGCATACAGACGGACCAGGGTGTCCATCCACTCTACCGCCTCACCTCCGGGCAGAAGGGCCTCGTACAGATCTACGTCCATCGGCCCCAGTCGAATCCGAAATTTACTGGACCGGTCGTAGATCTTCTCCCCCACCGCTGCATTGGTTCCAAGGGCAAAGTCGTCGTCGCCCAACTCCGGACGCGACGGAATGGGAACCCAGCGCGGGACGTTTTCGATGACTTCCACCTCCACGTCGTCCAGAAAGGTCGAAATCAGCGACTCCAATCCGTTGGCGTTGCGGACGCGAGGGCCGAGCGTGGCGGCCTGAGCCGCCAGGTCCATAGGCTCAACCGGCACATCGTCCAGCGCCTTCGGGGTACCGAGTCCCGCCAGCGAGACAAAGCGCTTTGAATGCCGATCCTGTCCGCCGCGCTGGTAGTGCAATTCCGGCCGATACTTCTTCCATGCGCGGTAGAAGAAGGCATAGAACCGGTGATTAAAGAAATCAAGGAAGTCTCGTTGCGGAGCGGTGCCGCGCGCACCGGTTGACAGTCGCTCATGAAAAGGGTCCGGGAGCGGAGAGTCGATGCCGTAGAGCCCCATAAACGCAGAAACGACCTGTACCTGCTCGGGGCTTTCTTCCACCCGGTCGACGCGCTTCACATCCGTCGGCGGAAACACCATATCCGTACTGGGCCGCAGCCGGATCGGCGGATCGGCATAATCCGTCGTTTCGCCCAGAGCGGGGGCATCGGGGAAGGCATGTTCAAGCAGGCGCATGACCTGCGAAAACTGAAAGCGGTACCCTTCGGCCAGCAATCGGCGATATACCCTGCCCTGAAACCAGCTTGCCGGTGGGTCCTCCTCGGCCTCCGCCTGTGTTACAGCGTTGGTTGATTGCCTCGACTTGGTGTCCATTCGTACTGTTTTTCTGACGGTGTCGTCACAATAGTGAGGTGCACAAACGAGTTCAGCGTCGCATACATAGAGAGGAATCGGCTCATCACGAGCCCAAAGAGACACAGATCCCCCTCGTCGGCAAAATGTCCCTCTTCAATCTGAATCGTCACCTCCGCTCCACGCAAGACGGCTCCATTCTCTACAATGTCTTTCGGCTCCCACGAAACGTCGTGAATGCCATCCAGGCGCCGCTGGTTGGACTCGTCGTTGCGCCAGTCGTAGAGGCCGAGCAGCCCCACGAGCGAGTCGGTATCAGCGACCGACTGGTAGTTGAACGACCAATGCGAAATGAGCTTCCAGAAGAAATCGGTCTCTTCTTGATGAGGGGGGGTCCGGAAGAGGGTCGGCTGCGTGAGATTGCGGGGCTGCGCCACCTTGGGGACCTCCGGGGGCAACTCATTGATCATGCCCTCTTTGATTTCGCGGCGGGGCAGCGTCCCGTTCGTACAGCGCACCTCCAGCGAAAGCGTCTCAGACGGGATGTCTTGCAACGCCTGCAGGTGCGCGTCTCCAAGCGACAAATAAATCGCCGGGCGACCCGACGGTCCAATGCGCCGACTCGTCGTGTAGAATCGATCCTGCTCACGCTCCGCACCGTCATGCTGAAACTGAAAAAAACGGGTGTACGAATGCTCCGTACCGGTAGCATCCTCGATCCCCACTACCTTCGTGACATCGTAGGTTTCGATGCTGTCCGTCGAGGCGTCCGGAACCACCCGATGCTCCCCAACCTCTCCGTCAAGGTGGATGGGCTCCGCATCGGTCTCAAACAGATTGACAACGGGCGTGCAATGTAACCGGACGTTATCCTCCTCGAACCGGCGTTCCTCGGGATAGAGAGTATCAAAACACACTTCTACCTCGAAGGCGTCGAAATCCTCGTCCGGATTGAGTCGATCCAGTCCGTGAAGATCCACGAACCAAAACTTCCGGCGAAAGCACAAATACTCCTGCAGCAACCGAAGCCCCGCGAAAGAACCGCTTTCATGGGGAAGCAATCCTTCGTCTTCAGACGTGCCTACCGGCGTTACCCACTTTTGCCCCCGAAGCGCCACGGGATTGGCGGTCGGCGGTGCCGACAGTTCGACGTGGGTGACGTGACGTGTAAAGAATCGGTGCATCGTCGAGGCCGTCGCTCCCTCGGCCTGGAAGTACAATCGAAGGGGACTAAGATCCAGATCTTCAAAGTTAATCCCCCGATCCATCTCAAATCGAAGCCGCACCCGGCTGCTCTCTCCTGTCGAATATTCCAGCGACGTCTCCGCAATTTTGATCGGTTGGAGACGCACGTCCTGCGTTGTTGTAAATCGACACTGGACCTCGTTCGGCCCCACAGGTTCAGATCGCACCTCCGTCCCCCGATCCAAGACCGTCGTTTCCTGTACGAGCCCCGGTTCCGGCTCAAACTCAACAATGCTGAGCGCCGGCACCGGCTTCAGGAAGTGCGGATGCAGAAGCTGAATCAGACTCTCCGTATACTCGGGCATCTCGTCGTCGAGCCGCTCATGAACCCGACCCGACAAAAACGAAAACCCTTCAAACAGTCGCTCTACATACGGGTCTCGGTCCGATACGCTATCGACATCGAGGAACCGCGCCTGCTCAGGGTGTTCCTCCGCAAACACCTTCGCGGCCTCGTGCAGATACCGCATTTCTTCTTCATAGTACCGACGTTTCATAAAGACAGCCGTAGAGAGAAGCGCGAAAGAATAAACGTCGAAAGAGAAAAGCGTCGCTGTCCTCAACTCTTCCCTATTCGCCTGAATACACGGTACAAACAAACGTTACAACGTAAGTTGACTCCGAAAGGCGTTCCAGCCTAGTTCTCAAACCCACATTCGGCGTATTTCTCTAAAACGTACTGACCTCCTTCCCTCCATCCTCAGAGTAAGCAGGCAAGACAGCACACCATGGCTCAAACAGAAAAAGGAGAAGGGACCATCCGATAAATTCCTCTCAACACTTAACTGTCCCTGGTCGCCCAAACCCGCTTTCGAAGGCATATATGCGTTTGTAAAACTCATTTCCGCCTGCAGATGCGCTCAGCCTTCCCATCCGGGGAAGCACTGGCGTTAGTACGATCCAATAGGCTCAACCTCAGTGGATCGCTGCGACTCAAACGTCGTCTCGAATCGGACTTGCTCTCCATTCATCAGGGTCGCACTTACGATAAAGATCATCCGCATTTCGAACTCGTCGGTGTTACGACGTTCGACGCGTACACGCCGCAAACGCGGCTCATACTTCTTGATTGAATCCTTAATTTCGCGTCGGAGTTCGTCCCCCGACCGAGGCGAATCCCGATAGACAGTCGTCAGATCTGGCAGACCGTAATCGGGCAGATGCTTTACCGACCCTCGGCGCGTGTTGAACAACCGGTTCAGGTTGCTCACCACGCTCCAGAGGAGACGGTCATCCTCACGTACCGACCGGACCGGTCGGCCGTTTGCGAATCCTCCGCTTAAAACGTCGTAGATGCTCGCTTCCATGACGGCTTCCTCCAATGAACGAACACAGAGACGCACACTTACGACCGAGCCGGCCCGATCACTCCCACCACAACAATGTTAACGGTCAGAAGTCCAGGAGTCGGTGTACTCGATGTTGCCGTCCTGGTACAGCCACGTAATCTTCCCGTAGAGGATGGAGACCTTCTCCATGTGGGTGAATTGCTCCTTTCGGGGGTCCTTCGTATTCGGCATGAAGGACTCGATGTTGGAGATCTTCACCTCCTTCAGCGTGTGGGTAAAGTACTCGACCTCACTTCCGGTCTTATCGATCTCGTACCAGTGGAATTTTACCTCTTGCAAGGTCGCCCCATTACAAAGGGCGTCGAAAAGAAGGGGGGATGCCTTGTCATAAGGCTTGACGAAGGTAGCAGGCTGGTGCTGACGAACCCCCGTCAGCTCTCCGGTCTGCTGGTCGGTCGGAATGCGAACGTTGTGGTCAAACTCCATGACCTCACACATTCCTTCCCGGCCCGCAACTTGAACGGAGCCCTCAATTGCATTGCCTTCGCTGTCCTTGATTTCGGCATAGCCAGGAACTGGCATAGTTGAGTTGTTGTCTTCGTGAAAAAGAAATTGATACCTGCCGAGACCCTAAAGAAGGAGACTGGCAGATTGAAGACTACGGTTCTTTCCTTGGAGCGAAAGCTCGAGAAAAGGCCGCAGTCGAGATGCGAACAAGGGGCCTGAACGGCCCCCGTTCGTACTCCTACTCTTCCTTAGGCATCTTGCTCATCAGGCTGAGACTGATGTCCATGCCCTCGATTTGGAAGTGCGGCATGATCATCGTGTCGACGGTAAAGAAGCCCGGATTGTCCGGCACCTCTTCGACGGAGACTTCACCTTTTCGAAGTGGATACTTCGCAATCTGTTCGGGCGACGGATTCGGCATCTCCGTGACGTGCTGACCGAGCCAATCATTCAACTCTTCCTCGATCAACTTCCGATTCTTCGTCGCACCGATGTTTTCGCGCTGCAGCACCTTCAGGTAGTGCGAAATTCGCGACGCCAGGAAAATGTATGGAAGGCGAGAATTGATACGGCTGTTGGCAGTAGCTGCCTCGTCGTCGTACTCCGTAGGCTTCTGGGCCGAATTTGCCGAAAAGAAGACGGCGTAGTCTTCCCCTTCGTAGTGGCTCAACGGCATTAAGCCGAGCTTCGAACACTCAAACTCAAGCGTCTCACTGATGGGTACCTCTGTGGGAATCTTCATCTCCGTCCCTCGCCCCTCGTCGTACAGGTGTGCCGGCAAATTCTCCACTTTTCCACCGGACTGGGGCCCTCGAATCTGTACGCACCACCCATCCTTCATGAAGGCTTCCACCATATTGGAGGCAAAACTGAAGGCGGAATTCCCCCACAGATACTTTTCGTGATCGGCTCCCTTCACGTCCTCCTCGTAGTTGAAATCCTCAACGGGGATGGTGTCTTCCCCGTACGGCAACCGGAGCATGAAGCGAGGGAACGTTAGTCCCAGATAGCGGGCATCCTCCGTTTCCCGGAAGGAATTCCACTGCCGGTAGTCCGCCGTCTCCATATACGCGCTAAGGTCGGGAATCTTCTTCCACTCTTCCATGGATTCTTTCCCGAAGAACTGGGGTCCGACGGACCCAATGAACGGACAGTGCGCCGCTGCACACACCTTCGAGGCATTGCGCATCAGCGCAATATCCTGCGGGCTATTGTCGAACTCGTATCCGGAAATAACGGCCGCGTACGGATTCGCACCCGGCTGGTCGAATGCATTCGTGTAAATGTGCTCATACATCGGGGACTGCACCAGCTCCGGAGCGTCCTCGAACGATTCTCGCAACGTGTCCTTCGATGCATTCAGCACCTCAATTTCGACATTCTGCCGAAAGTCGGTCCGATCGATCAAAAACTTCAGCTCGCGCCACGACGACTCCAAATCCTGAAAGTCCTCGTGGTGCATAATAGCATCAAGCTGCGCGCTGATCTTCTCGTCGACCGACGAAATAAGACTGTCGAAGAGGTACTTGTCAATCTGGTCGACCGGTTTCTCATGTTCGCTCACGGCGTCCATGAAAACGCGCAAAGCGGCCGACACCATGGCCCCACGGTCCTTCTGGCCCACCGCCTCCGGGTCCTTGAATTCCGTGACCTCTACCTCTTCCCCAGGGGCATCAACTTCAACTTGGTCAAAGATGTTATCGAGAATACTCTGTTCTTCTTCGACCTCTGCCTCTGCAGAGGTCGCCGTGTCTTGGGCTTGCTCCGTCGACATGTCGTTAGGAGATTAGTTCGAATTGAATGACAATCACAACAGAGAACCGGACGCCCCCTGCTCCCAGATCGAGGTCTGAGTTGGTTCCTATTCTTCGGTCTCTTCTTCGACCTCCTCCGGCACAATATCCTGAAGCTCCTCAAGTAGCTCTTCCTTGGAGCTTTCATCACTAATGATTTCCTCGAGCTTTTCCCGAAACTCGCCCATGCTGATAATGCGGTTTCGAAGATCTTTCAGCAGATTGCGCGCAGCCAGCAATCGACTCAACTCCGGAACCTGCTGCGCTACTTCCTCCGGCTCAAACGAATCGAGGGTTTCGAAGTCGAGATCTACCTCCAGCTCGCCCTCGCCCGTGAGCCTGTCTTCAACGTTGTACTCAAGACCGAGGTCGTAGGACCTCATTACGTCCTCAAAGTTATTCGCCGTAATGCTTACGCTCTCCCGTTCACTGAGGGGCACGTCCTCTTTCTTGCCCGTCAAATCACTCATTACGAGCAGCCGAAGGGGCAACTCAACTTTTTCATTTGCGTCACCCGTATCGACGTCAAGCGTCAGGTCGACACGAGAAGGAGGTTTTTGATGCTGAAAGCTCTTAGACATGGCGGAAAATGGATGATCGACAAAGAAGTATAGCGCGATGGGACAGAACAGAGCCAGACTTTGCTCCTAGTAGAACTGCAAGAAGCAGCTTCCTTTCTACTCCTGCTGCCCAAAGAGAAGAGAACCCAAAATGAACCCCGAAGGGAAACCGTACCAAAAAAAGAAGGATGCTGACCTGCAACCCCTCTTCGTATTTTTCTGAGAGAAGGACTCTACCGAAAACATGACTACCCGGAGTATCACTCGCCCTTCACTTATGCATCCATTAAGTAATATTACAGATGAATGATTGTCAAGCCTTTCTTTCGATTAATACAAACTTTATTTTCTAAGCCAGAGATCCGTTTCGAGTCGACCGGTTCGATCCTCTTTTCTGCCTGTTGTAATACGGATTCCAGTTGGAAATGTCGGGATGCCACAGAAGCCTGCCTCTGTCAACCCGCACAAACATCCCCCAGATCGGGAACGTTAAAAACTTGAAAATTGAGAGGTTATGGGGAATATAATTTGGAGAGTCCCGCTGGGCGCGGTTGGCGATAACCAGACATCATGATTCTGGAACGGTATAAGGAGATCCTACTTTCGGCAGTAACTTTCCGTTAGGGGCGTCCAGTTCTTCGGTCGCCGCTGTTACCTTTACGTGCGTACACGCGCCGCGTCGGGAAGAAAGGCACGTCTGCGCGCGAACTTCTTCAAAAAAAGCTCTCTTTCCACTTACCGATCCGTGAGAAGGTCTGTAAACGATCTTCCTCAACTTGGTAAACCGTGCTCAGCTATGAGCCAAAACGACCTTTAGAAACGTATTCACGGGTCGGTAGGCTTACGATCGGCGACGGTTCTCAACCGACACGGCCTGTACCGGATCTGTCCGACAAATCTTTTCAAAGGAGGCATCGGCCTCCGCTCGTAATGCCTCTGCTTCCTCCTGCGGGGCCTCTTCCGCCAGCAGGTCATAGCATCGACACCGATTCGACCAGACTTCCAGGGCCAGCGAAGGATCCCAGGCATCGAGCGTGTACTGCTCGATCGTGTGGTCCAGTTCGTCAAGTAGCGGTCGTGCAATTTCGGGCTGATCTCCCTTCACACAGAGACTTGCGGTGTATAATTGTCGATAAAACGTTTCTTTTTCAGAAGAATCCTGAGCCGCCCCGTCTTCCAGAATGGAAAGTGCTTCTTCGAGACTCCCTCCACTGAGCTTTTTTCGGGCCTCTTCGTGATCCTCCGCAACCGTCCCGATGCCATCAGTCGCCGCGGCCTCTCCCCCCGACCCGACGTTGCCTCCGACCAGTGGTTGCACTTCGTTTTCAATCCAATCCACTGTAAGCGGGCTCGCAAAGGGCACGTCGTTTTGAAATGTCAACGACAAGAGGCTCGGGACGCGATGGACAAACGCTGCCAAGTCGAACATGACGACTGTCCGCGCCTCCTCGTACGGCGCACCGAGTGCATCTAGCGCAGCAGCCACAAGCCGTTGCAGATCCAGCCAAACGTGAAATCCCCCTCCCTGGAAGGATGACTCAGCCTCCTCTACTAGCGTCTCATACTCCTCATCCTCCAACAATCCCTCCAAATACTCCCGGCGCTGTTCCCGCGGGGCCTCAAAGCGCGTCGTCCCTCCCTCGTTGGGCGGCTCCGACTGAATTGACCCCCACCGAATCGCTCGCATGAGACGATACGAAATCGGATTGGTAAGATCCTCGTCCCGGTAGTGCCCCGCTGCGGTCCGAACGACTTGATCGGCATCGCTGCTGGATGCCACTTCTGTCGAGGCGGTTGAGGAGGTACTCGATGACGTGGAGGTAGCAGTGGATTCGTCTGAGGCCGCTGATTCCCCGTCCGTCGCCCCATCGGATTCGGACTCCGACTTCGGGTCCGGCTCGGGCTCCGGCTCTGGCAGGTCGTCGATTTCGTCCTCCAGATCGCCCACCAGCCCACTCAACGCCGGCGCATGCTCCCCCATCTCTTCTAAACTAAACGTCTGAACTTCCTCCAATACGTCGAGCACCGTCACCAGGGCTGATCGATCCTCCTGTTCAAAGGAGGCGGATTTCAGCCAGTCCGGAAGCCGATCACCGATAAACTGAAGTGCCCCGCCCCGACCTCGCGTGCCCTCCGGATACAATTCGTCCCAATACTGGTCAATCAGTATCCGAATACCGCGCATTGCCTCCGCGGCGCCCGTCGCCCCGTTGACTCGCGCCTCCCCAAGCGCAAGATACCCAGCAGCCCGCAGGTCCTTGGACTGCTCAGTGAGCACCGTCCGCGCCAGCTCTACAATGAGCTCGTAGTCCGTCTCTCCGGAGGCCGATCCGATCTCGTCGATCTCCATTTTCAAACGCTGGAAGTCTTCCCCGTAAAGCACATCTTCTCCAGCAGGGGCATCCTCCTCAATGGGAGTAGATAGCTCCTCAAGGAAGGGCGACAACGGCTCCGACGGAGCGTCTTCTTCCTCCGTCGCGTCCCCCGCGTCCTCCGAACTCGCCGATTCTTCCGACGAAGCGTCCGATGATGCTGATTCCGCCGCTTCGGAATCGGCATCCGGTTGCGGGTCCGGCTCGGGCTCTGGCTCCGGCAGGTCGTCGATTTCGTCCTCCAGATCGCCCACCAGCCCACTTAACGCCGGCGCGTGTTCCCCCATCTCTTCCAGACTAAATGCCTGGATCTCTTCCAGGACCTCCAGCGTCGCCACCAATGCAGCCCGATCCTCTTTTTCAAACGAGGCGGTTTGCAGCCAGTCCGGCAACCGATCGCCAATAAATTGAAGCGCACCGCCCCGACCTCGCATCCCCTCCGGGTACAAGTCGTCCCAGTATTGATTAATCAGCAACTGAATGCCGCGCATCGCCTCTGCGACACCTGTCGCCCCGTTGACTCGTGCCTCCCCAAGCGCAAGATACCCTGCGGCCCGCAGGTCCTTGGACTGTTCAGTAAGTACCCTCCGCGCCAGTTCCACAATGAGCTCGTAGTCCGTTTCTCCGGAGGCCGATCCAATCGCATCGATCTCCACCTTCAGGCGCTGGAAGTCTTCTCCGTAGAGCACATCCTCGCCCGTAGGCGCTTCTTCGTCAATCGGCGCCTGCACTTTTTCTAAAAACGGCGACAGCGATCCGGACGCAGCCTCCCCAGTATTCGACTCAGCTTCCTCATCCATAGAACGAAACCGCAATCAGTTGGACAAATCAGTCGCACGCAGTCGGTCCCCATCCTCCCTTCCTACAACTTGCGCAGGAAGTCCCAGAGACTGACGTGTTGATCCTCGAGAATTCCCCCATATTCGCTGGGAATCGAGAGCGCCGCTTCTCTCGGGTTCTGCTCATCAGATTGACTCAGGGTACACACCCCTTCGTCGTGATTTGGCACGAGGATGTCGTAGAAGGACTCGGGCTCCGGCACGCCCAGGTAGAACAGCAACTCAGCCGAGTCGGTGTCCGCATCCGAATCTGTCCAGAACAGGGTCGGCACCACAGATGGATAATCAAGCACCCGAAACACGACGCCGATCCAGAACGACACGACGTTTGATCGGATTTCTCCCTTCTCAGGCAACGGAAACCGCATCCCGTAGTCGAGGGACGGCCGCCGCCCTCGAAGAGGACGGAGCGTCTTAAACAACGTACTGAAGAGATGATACTTTTCGCTGCTCTCAAAATCGCCAAACAGCGTTTCGAGAAACGCCCCGATCCGCTTTTGTTTGAGGTAACGCTTGTGCCGATGCGGAACTGTGGGTTTTACGGATACGGCCGCCTCAATGTCATCGACCTTCGTAGACAGTTCCTGATGAGGGATCTCCCCTCTACTTGCCCGCCGTACCAGCGGGCTTGCCGCATTAAGGAAGGACTCGGCCTGCACAGGAAGGTAGGCCAAATGACGCGGGCTTAGCGCGTGCTTCGGGATCTCGGAGGTCACCATGAATGGATAGGTGCGCTCCCGGTCATCTCGGCTCGGCGTGATCACCCCAGCCAGCACGTTCGGGACTTTCGAGCTTCCATCACAAATGAGAAATCGCTTCGTAGAGGCCTCGTCATAGACATCTTCCCACTCGGGGGTCCGCCTCTTTCGGGCATGATGAAGTCCTTTTCGCATCCATTGATCAAGCGCCCGCATAGTGGGCGTACTGGCTCGATGATTCACAAAGTCCCCATGAGTGGGCACCTTTCCAAGACACGCTGAAGAGTCGGTTTGCATTGACTTAAAGACAGTAAATGAAAGACAACCGATGCTAGAGGGACTCCGGAACCACAGTGCGGAAAAAGCCCCTCGGATCTGTAAAGAGCTGCTGGTCTGCCTCGGCTCGAAGGTTGTAGCGAGCGACAATCGAGTACCGATCCGCTTTCTCAAAGACCCACCGGATGCGGTACTTATTCTGGCCGACCGGCTCAACGGTCGCTTCTTCAAGCAACCGAAACCAAGCCCATCCGCCCGGCTTCTCCTTCGGCGGAAGTGTCCCTCCTCGCGTTCTCATAACCACCTTCGCTCCTCGCTTATCCGGCCACATAAACGTGGTGGTGGGCTGATGCCCCATTCGATACCGCTGAGGCGTTCCGTGAATCCGAAGAACGACCTGACTCGCTGCCGGGGCTTCCTCGGATTTTTTCGGCAACTCGGGAATCATCTGGAATTGCAGTCGGAGGCTCCCTCCGCTGAAGAGGTTCTCGGCAATTCGGTCGGCGGTACTCAAGAAGCGTCTCGTCTTAGGCGACAACCGAAGTCCCCGTCCTTCCCATGTTCTAGTGCGGAGCTGTCCCTCCTTCATAAACGGTGATAGGTGCTGCTTTCTAAACGATGCCACCGCGCCCTCCCGCGGTCGGAAAAAGCTTTCTACATCGGCAATTGACGCATCCTCCGTACTCTCCTCGAATGGATACCGTCCTTCCAAATTGGCCTGATAGGTCCGATAGACATTCCGCCGCCAACGCTTATTGAGCTGCCTCTTTGCGGCCCCAAGGATAGTTTCCCAGGCGCTCAGGACGGTAGCGTCGAATAGGGCTCGACGCGTGCCTGAATCAATTCGCGTCAGGTCATTCCGCATCGTGGAAAGCGTCGCCTGAAGATCCCCGCTTCCATCCAGCACCTGCTTCGCAATGTCTTTGGCTTTCCCCGGCGAGTTGGCAATCTGATCGAGCAGCCCCCCTATCCGGCCCATTGCCTTAATTGAGCGGGTAAGATTGGGAGAGGCCTCCCCATTGGCCGCCTTCTCCGGCTTTAAGCGATGCACGCCCACAAACCGACGCGTCACAGGATGGAGCGACTTCGCCTCGTCCGATCCTCCGCCTGTACCAACATCGGATCGGGTTTTCTGCCGCGCCTTCGTCTTCGCTCGCGTTTCTACCTCCTCCGACACCACGTCCTTTGCTTTGTCGGCCATTGTACTCGCAAAATTCGTCTCCGTCGATACCCGGGCCAGAAGTTCAACCAACGGCGAGTTAAACGGATCGCCAAGCTTGTTCAGTGCGCGGGAGGTTTCACTTACCCCACCAAACGAGCGATACTCCACCTTTCTGAGAAATTGCTTCCAGGCAGTGGCATAATCCTCAAAGTATCGCTGACGTAGCTGCTCGCCCAGCTCCTTTTCATTCTGCAGATTATCAAGCGAAAAGCTGGACTTCGAATCCTGACCGCCAAGCACCCAGCTTCCTTTCCCAGGATCTTCGGCGGCCTGTTCGATCTGCTCTTTTACGTAGCTATTCCACCCCTTCTTCGTAAAGAAGCCGGAGATTTCAGGCTGCTTATCGAAGAGGGTCGCCCCGCCGCTTTCCTGCAGAATGCTGGCCAGCCGGACCGGCTCAAGACTGTTGAGTCCTTGCTGCTTAATGGAAGCGTAGAGGTTCCCAATCGTCGGTTTCCGGTAGATCATCTGACGGATGTCTCCCACCAGAGTCGACCGGGCCTCGAAGGCATTAATCTTCTGCTTACTCATCTGTTCGACGAACCGGCCGATTTGCGCCTCAACCTGTCCGGACCGATTCTGAAACGCAGCCGTCACCACTCGTCCCGTATCCTGCGTCGCGACGGTAGTGAGGTACTGCTTCAGAAATACGCGCTCCTGTTCGTCGCTGAGTCGTTGCGCTTCCTCCGAAAGCAGGAGATACGCTCGAAGTGTCTCCCGAAGCTTAAGCCGCTGGTCTTGGTCAAGCGATCCGGAAACCGATTCCTTCGCGTCAAGCAACCGATTCTCAATCTTCGTAAACTGTGCTCGGGCAAGCGGCTCCACCTTCTGCGCAAACAGATCACGAGCCGGCTCCAGTACCTGCTCTCCCCGATAGAATCCCCACTGGAAGGTGGGGGGATCCTCTTTGTTTCTTTCCAACCGCGCAATCTCGGACCGTAACCGATCGAGTTGCTCAAGGTTATTTACGCTGGCCTTGCCGTTATCCCAGCTGACAGTCGCTGCCTCCCGCGAGGCGGACTCGACCTTTCCCAAGCTGACTTCGCTTCGCACAACCGCCTGGCCGGCAAAGATCGTGAACAGAGCAAGCAGGAGCGCCGATGCGGCCCCAACCCCCCAACGAACGAGACGATGTCGTCGCACGGAACTCGTCGTCTGCTCCACACGGTACTGATCCGGAATGATCGCCTCCGTGAACAGGTCTTTTATGAAGTAACTCTTTGTGCCGGATTGGCTCTCGGATCCAGCACTAACCTCCGAGGCCACATCCAGATCGTCCGACATTGATTGCAGAACCCGATCAATCGGCGTTCCCTCCTGAGTGCCACTTGTAAAGTAAAATCCCCGAAACTCCGGACTCTCCTGGTAGGGGTTTTCCTGAAAGAGCTGGTCGACGAAGAGAGACAAGTTCTCCTTCGCGGCCGCAAACTCCAACGGGAACGCGTACACCCGTCGACGCTCCTCCGGATTGAGCGAACGGCTCAATCGATCGGACCGCTCACCGATCAATCCTTCATAAAGCAAATCAAACTCCTCCTCAAAGATCTTACGGGGAGACGACGAATTCTCGCGCTGCTCTTCCGTTAGCGTTGCTCCCCAAATCTGCTCTCGCTCCGCACGGGGTTTATCCTCAAAGAACTCGACGAAGCCTTGAAGCAGATCGCACTTGGTAAACACAAGATAGATTGGGAAACGGACCTCGAGCCGCTCCACAAGCTCGCTCACGCGACGTCGAATGTTGTCGGCGTGCCACTCAATTTCGTCAGGGGCCGCATCAACAAGTTCCTCAAGACTGATGCCCACAATGACGCCGTTGATGGGGCGGTTTTTGCGTCGCTCCTTTAGCATATCGAGAAAGGAGTGCCACTCCACCTCATCCTCCTTCTCCGTCATGTACCGCCCGGCCGTGTCGAGCAGAATGGCCTGATCGCTAAAAAACCAGTCACAGTTCCGGGTCCCTCCAACCCCCTGAACACTATCGGTCTCCATGGGAAAATTGAGCCCCGAGTTCTTAATGGTGGTCGTCTTGCCCGCTCCCGGCGGCCCGATAAACATATACCACGGAAGAACGTGAAGCGCGTTCTGGCTGCGTCCCTGTCCGATCTTGGTGTTTTTGAGCTTCCCAATCGCATCCTCAAGCCGATCCCTCAACTCATCGATCTCGGCCTGCTTCTCCGGGGAGAT
The DNA here is from genome assembly GCA_964407535.1 of uncultured Salinivenus sp. GTDB lineage: Bacteria > Bacteroidota > Rhodothermia > Rhodothermales > Salinibacteraceae > Salinibacter. Next base: position 19,224 of record CAYOWD010000001.1, read on the forward strand.
GCCGTCCGACTGATCCTCGGACTGCATCGTAATGGATTGCTCGATCTTTTGAGCATTGCGCCGGGCGCGGACAAACTCCACGAGGAAAATGCCCATAAAGACAACCATCAATCCAATGACGATTGACAGCCGGGTCACAAGAGACCAACCGGCCCAAGACCCAACGATGAGAGCCAAGGTAACGAGCAAGACAAACCCGACCCCAACCCAAAAATACCGGCTCTTGAGTACATTGAGAATGGACTGCAACATCGGACGACAAGTACTTGTCGGAAAGAAGAGATGTGGAGAACGTCTTCTGGAGAATCATCCTCCGCTCAGACCCCGAATGGCCGTAGCAACCCCACTTGCAGAGGAAGAGATATAGAGGTGCATGCCCCCATAGAGCAATACCGCCAGTAGGGTAGCCGCCGCCGCAATCACCCAGGCGGGCACTTTGCTCCGAATTTCCGTCTCCGTCTGGTCCCGAGGATGCGAATTCGGGGCAATATCGTCGGTCCTCGTCTCCGGGATCTCCGTGAGCATCTCCGCCGTCGAGTCAATCATTTCCCGGAGTTTCTCCTGCTGCTGGAGCTGATACTTCCCTTTAAAACCGAGCGTCATACACAGATAATAGACTTCTAGCACCTGCGCATTGTACTCAGGCTCCTCCTGCAATTCCTCCAGACGATCAAAAAACACCTCTCCAGCATCAAACTGATCGTAGAGCTCCAGCTGAATGGGCGTTTTCATCCACTCATCAGTGCCTGCCCAATCGGAGGAGAGAATCGTTTCGTCGATAAACGCAACGATAGCAAACTTCGCTTCCTCAATGTCTTCAGACGGGATTCCAGCCTCTTTCGCCGCCTCCTCGCATTGATCGAGCAAGTCGTAGATCTGCTTGCGAAGGGCATCCGACTCCCCGAGGTCGTCGGTCGTCTGCAACTCCAGAATGTAGACAAAACAAGGCGAATAGAGCTCCACCAATCGCCGGTCCGGCGCACTTGTTAGAAGCGTATCGGAGTCTGGGGGAGGCGGAGTCTTTTGATCAGTGACAGGCATAAAAAAGCGTACCAAATAAAGTGATCAGGTCGCAGCGATAAGACGAACCTTCACGTCCTGCATCTCCGACGGCACGAAGATCGCAATCCCCTCTTCCTCGCGAATAGAATCCCAGTAGGGCCCGTGCTTCTGCATCTTGAAATACGTGGCCTGATTGTCAACCGGCATGTTAACCGGCAGACGCCGGGTCACGTCAATGTCCAGCGCCTGCGTGTAGCTCTGCAGTACCCCACCAATCGTATTCGGGGAGGCCACTCGTAGCATTTCAGGCAGATCGTCGGTTAACTTCTTCTCGGAGTGCTTGTCACTCCGGGCCACCACGAAGAGCTGGGCCTCCTCTAAGAGACGTCCCTCCACAGTGGTCACGTACAGATTCTCACGCTTCTTCTGCAATCCAATCCGCTGATAATCCGCCGACGGCGTCGCGTCGCCGATCATCTGCTGAAGAATCGTTTCAATCTGATTGAAAGACTCCCCAGGGGCGGTGTGATCATACGTGGGCAAGTTTTGGGGCTGTACCGACGTGCTCTCGATGTACGTCGACAACTCTCCGGCGAGTGACGTCAGTGTCTGTAAAAGCTCGCGTGGATGACTTTTCCCCCGAGTGTGGTGTGCGTTCAGCTCTGGGATGTAGGCATTGATCGTGCCGCAGAGGTTCAGCGAGAGGATGTCCGAGGGAGAGAGCTCCCGCTGCGCAAAGGCCTCTTCCTGATATTCCTGCAGGTCGGAGCTTTCCGTCACGAGCAGCTCCAGTATCTCCCGCGTCAGGTCCATGAGCCGCTCGGAGGCGTCAACCCAAAGACAGGGCGGAATGAAGCGGTCATTCAGCGTGAACCCGCCGGCCGACCGATTGATCTCAGCAATCGGGAGGGTCGTGTATCCCTCCTGGGACTCATCCTCGAACTGTACCTGGAGGTTTGTGTGCGCCACCTCTACGGGCCGTTTATTGCCCTCCGTGTTCTCATTCTGCACTTTGGAGCTCTCTGCGACAAATCGCACGTCTCGGCCGTCAGTACTCCCCTGAAGTCGCACGTTCCGTCCATCTGGACGATGCGCTGGCACCGCCAACATCACCCGCATGCTCTCCTCAGTCGAGGACATGTGCTCCTTGACACTGCGCGTCTCCGGCACCGGACCCATCTCCGGCACGTCGAAGACGAGCCCATCCGGCATCACGCCGGCACATTCCACGAGCGACAGCTCGCCGTTTGCCAGCCGTTCTTCGTCGATCTGACAACGGGACAGCCCCCAGGCACTGGGCGCCAAGGCCCGAAGACGGGAATTCAACATGCCGTTTCGGTACCGCTCCCACTGTTGAAAGTGGTGCGGGTCAAGGGTCATTCCCTCAAACCAGACAACTTTTTTTCGTTCTTCTACCATAGCTGAGTTCGATCCTGATCACCAAAAGAAACGATCCGCGCCCGACGAGGTCTAGCGCTACTGCACGACTTTCGCAAGACCAGGACTGTCGAATTTGACATCAAGCTCCTGCTTCTTCACGGTGACCTGCACCTTGTCTCCCATCGATTCGACGGATTCGATGGCCTTCCACCGATCCTGCTTGGGCTTCCGGAGATTCCCGGCCACAGCAATGAACTTCGCCTCGTCAGAAAGCTCCATCTTGAATGTCTCCGACTCGGAGGGATATACCGTTACCTGCTTCGGGGATTTGAGAAGCGATCCGGCGAGTGCCGCTTCGTCATCTCGCCAAAACGAAGAGGTCAGTACGCCCTTAAAGTTTTGGTCGGACTTGAGCTGATAAACCTTCACAACTGCGGCATTCCCACCATTGTTCATGTCGGAAGTTCCCTCAAGCGCCACTTCAACCGTACTTGTACACCCGGTACAAACGAGCACAGCCACAAAAAGCACTACCCGATATCGCATACGAAGGCTCATATATCTCATACGTTCTTTCACAAAAAGCGTTAGATTGCAGCGCATAACTTACCCCCCAGGGAGTGCATCGTGCTAATCCAAATGGTCAGACGAGTGCACCTTTCCCATCTGGGACAGGTAGGCCTTCGCAAATGCAGGACGGAAAATTCGCTGCTCTGCAAAAGACCAGTCTTCCTGCACGAGTTCGCCCCATTCTTCCCGTATCCGTTCAAGGACAATCGGGCTTGTCAGTACGGGCACGTATTCAAGCACCTCTTGGTCGAGCACGTCGTACTGTTCCGTGACTTTGTCCTGGTGGGCATCAGGATCGAGCCGCGTGAGCAACTCCTCCGTTCCGGTGCTGATGCTCGCCTTATAGCCTTCGAGCATAGCAACTTGATGCATCGCAACCAACTCAGCTGCTTCTTCAACATATTCGAGGCGTTCGCCCTGCTCTTCTTCCGAGAGCGTTTCTTCCACGAGATGTTGCTTGATTGTCGCCCCATCGCCCTCGTATAGAAACTCTGCCTCCGGCGGCGGAACGAGGAGATGCCCGAGAAACTCGTTCTGAAATTCGCCCGGGACTTGAAGAATCTTCGCTAAAGCCCCAGTAAGCGTATCGAGCACAGCCCCCGCCGCCTTCGTACTTTGGCGATTGATGACTATTTTCTCTCCGGAGACGGAGGACGGAGCTTCCTCGCCCTCTTCCGGCGACGCCGGGAACGAATCCGGAGCCGACTCGGCCGGATTTCCCTCCAACAATCCGATGGACCGCTGTACAGCCTCATGCGAAGACACCGGACCGTGCGCCCTACAGAATGCTTCTGTGAGTGACTCCTCTCGCCGTTGGGACGCAGACTCTTGCTCGTACGTCTCCGCGAGCGCCTCAAGTGCTTCAATGAGCTGATTGACGGGGGCATCAAATGGGTTCTCATCGTTCATCGCCGCCTCGGACGTCGAAGACGCAGCCGCCTCTTCCGAAAAGTGCACTTCGATCCGAAAGTCGCCAATTTCAAACACGTCTCCTTCGTTCAGCTCGTGGGGGATTGATACAGGAATGTATCGTTCATTGAGTCGTGTAGCATTGCTACTGATCAGCTGGCACTGCCCCTCCTCTGTGTGCTTCACCACCGCGTGCTTCATACCAACCTTCTGTCTCGGCGCGGGCAACGTGAGCGCATTTTCCTGACCGCGACCGATGGTAATCAATCCCTCTTCAAAGAGGTACTCGAGCGGTGCATCACTCGAATTGGTGCTGCTGGATACAACTAATTTCAAAGACATAGAGGCACGTTCCCTACTGGAAGAAAGGCAGCGATCCGAATGCCCCTGAAGAGAAGGTGTGCTTCGAACATTCGGAACGACCCAATACTTACTTCACCCAATTAATAACTCAGTCTTACTTATTTGTCAAACAATTTTATTTTAACTGTAGAGATATTTAACATTCCAGCTTCGACTCTCTCTGCAACCACCTCTGATGCCTCCGATTCTCCTCCCGACGAAAATCGACTTCTCCAACCCTCTCTTCCCTCTGCGCGCCTCGCACTACTTCCACGACCGGTATGACCGAGTTCGGTACGCGCTCCGTCCAAGAACGGGAAAACTCCTGCTACTGCACATCGAAACAGGAAACAGCTGAGGGGACGAAGACGAACTCCCTCAAGGAGTCGAGAATCAAGACAGTAACAAACAGCGAACCGGTTTTACGCGGCTCGTACTACACTTACCCAATTCTAAGTATAAAGATAAGCCACCTTCCCTGAATATCAAGCCTGAAAATAAAGAAATTGTAAAATAACGTACGTAAAACAGAAGTTATACGAACCAATCGAGTATGTCACCAGCTACGTGTAGGCAGTTTGGAATGTGTTCATCTCTGTTCCTTTCATTGGTCCCGGGTTGACGCTAGCGTATCTGCATTCATCCGGGACAATCACTTCGTTCGTTGACTCGCGAACCCATCCGGTGCCCAATCAATGTCTCACCGAAGCGCCTCTTCTTCCTCGCAACGTTTTCGCCGCCAGCAAACGAGGTCCTCTTCCGACCGTGATCCCTCGGCAACCTGGTACGCAGATCGGTTTACGCTTTTGCTCCAATCGAGTTGGGAGAACGATACCGTATATCGCCTTCAAGGTCCAACCGAGGACGGACTACAGCACACCGTTCAGATCAATGTGGAGACCGACTTGCAATACGGAGTCGTTTTCGACTACGCATCTCCCCGAATCGAAAAACGCCAGGAAACGCTCCAGAACGGCCAGTTCCTCGAAAAGACACGAACCCAGCTCGATAACGGCATCCCAGCCTATCACACGCTATTCGGACTGCCTCTTTCGGAGGACGAAACGCGCTACCTTGAAGAGGTTTACGTTTTTCACAAAGGGACCGGCTATCATCTGTCGGCCCAGTTTACCGAAGAGACGCATGAGTCGATCGGCGACACAGTGCGACAGATCTTCTGGAGCTTTGATCCCCGTCCGCCCCTCCTGCATCGCCGCAATCAATCGTGAGGGCGTTTCGGATCGGATACAGGCACCCGCGTTCAGTTCTCCCCCGTGTTGAATACCTCCCCAGTGACAGCCTTCCCGACCGGACGTGTGTCTCAGTACACCATTTTTCTGATCATGGTGATTATACCGTTTCCGCATCATCCGGTTATTCCCAACTGGGATAAGCAGGTCTCTCCTAAACCACACCTCCCATAACCTTCTAATTTTCAAGTTTTTAATTGTCGTCCTTTCGGGTAAACGACGGTCCGATTTGACAGAAGCAAATGTCTGCCCCCCCGACAGCCCCGATTGGAATCCGTATTCCGTTTTCTTAATCCGTCACCTCCTGCATCTCGACAGAACATTCCCAATGCACTACCCCGATCGGCGTATAGACTTGAACTTATACAGAACATTGCATTTGTTTAATTCCAGAATGTGTCTCACTTCGACTTGAGTCCGCAAATACTGTGAGTAGCGACGTTCCGGAATACTATCGCTCCCTGGCGGCCTCCGATGACGACGACACGGACGACGACTCCGATTCTCAGCCGACAGAGTCCGACTCCTCGGAGGCGTCGGAAGTCCAATCCGGCCCGCGGTGCTATCGTGCCGACGCCTTCGAACTCACTCTCCCAAACGCGACCTGGCAAGGCCAGTCGGTGTATACCTTCTCAGGGCCAAGCGTCGACGATATGACGCATCGAATGTCCGTCTCGGTCACGGAAGCAGTTGACGCGTCGGATGTAGCGGACTTCGCCGCCAATGAAATAGAGACGGTGACTGATCAACTTGACGACTGTCGTGTGCTCCTGGACAATCCGCTTGAACTGACCTGCGGCCGTCCGGCTTATCGAGCCATCTTCGTTCAGTATCCCGATGACGGGGAACGCCGGTATCAGGAGCAAATCTATCTCCTCTACGACGGGGATGGGTATACGCTTACGGCCGTCTTCACTCCAGAATCCCGAAAACAGATCGGGGAGGACGTGGAAAACATGATGCTCAGCTTTCGTCCGGCGGCACACGATGCCGCTCCGTAGACGCCTTCTGGGGCCAATTTCTTTTCCACCCTTCTACCGGACGACGCTGTGCCTCCGCGCTCGTCTCTGCTCTTTCATATGGGCTGGCCCATCATGTGCTCAAGTCTCTCGCTGTTTCGTTTTCCTGCTCTCCTCGTCGCCTCTCGGACAACTGACACGACATTTGTTCGCGTTCTTCCATCCTATCTCACACTCCCGGCACCATGAATCCCCAATCGCACTCGGAATCGTCTTCGGACGCAGCCGACACCTCAAACGCTCGTATTGACATGAATCTGACCTCTGACTTTACGTCCGCCTCGTCTGAGCGGCAGGACGCGAACGCCGATCCTGGACTGCCATTTCAGCTCCTGCTGGTGAGTGATCTCACCCCCCAAACAACTCCGGCGGAATGGGACGACGGCGACCACCGCCATTCCATGAGCGACAAGAGTGTGGCGGATTTGATAGCAGAGCTGACGCCTCAGCTCTCCATCGAAGTGCCGAATACAATCTCCGACGATCCGGATGCCTGGACGGTAGACCTCTCATTTCCCACGCTGACCTCCTTCGAGCCCGACCAGATTGCCCGACAGCTGGATCTGACAAGTCAGCTGCTAGAGATACGTAATCTCGTACAGAACGCCGCGGACGGAACGTTGGACGCGGACGCGTTCCAAAAGCAGGTCCGCGATCTCGGGCTCGACATCGACTGGACGGACGATCTGTACCGCTTGCTCACCGCTGAGGGAGAATCGAGCGCCTCGTCGTCCTCGGCCCCTCCGTCTGACTCGACGGGATCGGGGGATTCCCTCGGTCGCGTTATGGATATGGTCGACACAGACGAAGACGACTCCGCCGCCCCGCAACCGAATGACTCCGAAGAGGAGCCCTCTCTTCCCGACCTCTCCGATCAGACGTTCGACGACGCCGGTCCTGCCGGCGCCCTTGCCGCCGCCCTTCAGACCAGTCGGGCCGCTGCCGACGATACGTCCGCTGCCGAGCACATCGTCCGTCAGTTAACCGAGGCCCTCCGAACACAGGTCGAAGCCGTTCTCACTCATCCGGAGGTCCGCCGTCTGGAAGCTGCATGGCGCGGACTCGACTTCCTGACCGACCGGCTTCCTCTCGACGCTAATGTCGACCTCCTGGTGTTACCCGCAGGGCGCGACGATTTGCACGAGGCCATGCACCACCAGGTGCTAATGCCCGAACACGACGACGCAAACGACGATCCGCCGACCTCGCTTGTTCTCGTCGATCAGGCATTTGGGCGGACGAACGTCGACTTCGACCAGCTGACCGACCTCGCCGGGACCGGGGAAAGCCTTCAGGCCCCGGTGGTTGCCTCCGTAGATCCGGATTTTTTCGGAATAGAGAACTTCAAGGGACTCCGCAAATTGCCCACGCTACGGCCGCATTTGCAGGGAAGCGAGTACGTGAGGTGGGATCGACTCCGCGAAGAGGAGGCATCCGCCTTCCTCGGCCTCGCCCTGCCGTCGGTACTGCTGCGTGCCCCGCACACGAATAATGGCTCAGCGCTTGAGTTGGATGAAGAACAAGGCCTCTACGGCAGCAGCGCCCTCGCCGTGGGGGTGGCGGCAGCCCGCAGCTTCGCCGATACGGGATGGGCGACCCATCTCGACGACTATCCGATCGAGTCTATACAGGCCCCGGACGGGCCGCTGGCTGCCCGCTTTTCTGGAAGCATGCAATCCGAACTGGCCCGGGCTGGGTTCGTCGTGCTCGATGAGACGGAGGATGGGAGCGCCATTCAGGTAGAACACGCCTCGTCGGTTCGCGAACCGGGCTCATACGACGACCCTTCCGCTGCCGCTGAGGCCCGTATGGAGCTCACGCTCCCGTGCCGGCTGTTTGCCGGTCGGGCCGCCCATCATCTGTTCGAGATCAAACAAGAGCTGGATCTCAATCGTCCCCTGGACGCAATCTGCGAAGACGTGTCCGAAGCCATGGCCTCTGCCCTGGACGTCCCCCCCTCCGAAGCAGTCGCACAAACCGCAGCCGACAGCGCGTCCGAGGCGGATGCGGAGGAACACCCGGCGGACGATGACACAGCGGACTCGGATTCGTCGCTGCCTCCCATCCTCGTTGAGGAGGCCGAAAATGTGGATTTACCCAATCAGGACGTTCTCGCGGTTCGGTTGCGGCCGCCCAACGACATTCTCACCCCTAACGCCCGCCTGGCCATGGTCCTTCGCGTGCCCAGTGGCTCATAGACGCGGTGGACACGCTGCCCGGTTATAACCAACTCCGCAGGCTTCGCTGGGGGATTTGGGGGTGGGAGCGTGTGGGCAGTGTCCCGACGAATCGGAACTCGTTCCGAATCGGGGTATGGGAGTGGCGCACGAGTGCGCTGACGCGCTAGCGCGTCTGGCCCATATGCTTGCACCCATACCGACACGCCTGCAATCCCGAACTTGATAAGCGGATTTGGTATTATTGGGGCCTCGATGCGACAGTCGAAAAGCGGTCCGATCTCGCGCTCCCGTGACAGTGTGTACTCGCCAATTGCGGAGGCGCCGCCTCCTTGGAACCCGACAGCGAACAGCGCCGGGGGGAGGGGGGGCAAGGGACCGCAGGAGATCCGACAACCTGTACATTGATCTCAGGTAGACGGTATCACCGTCCAATGCCCCTCCGCCCCCCTACGTCGTTCCGTACATGCGATCGCCGGCGTCGCCCAGCCCCGGGCGGATGAAGGCGTTGTCGTCGAGTTCGCGATCGAGCGCAGCCGTCACCACGGGCACGTCCGGGTGCTCTTCGTCGAGCCGCTGCACGCCCTCCGGCGCCGCGACGAGACACACGAAGGTGCACCGATCTGCCCCTTCCTCGCGCAGCGTATTAAGGGCAAAGTGGGCACTGCCGCCCGTGGCAAGCATCGGATCCACGACAACGATGTGGGCCTCCGCAATTCCCGGTGGGATGTTGCGGTAGTACGAAACGGGGGTATGCGTATCCTCATCACGCTGCATGCCGAGATGGGCCACCCGGGCCTCCGGTACGTGCTGCACAACCCCGTCGACCATGCCGAGTCCCGCCCGCATGATGGGGACAACCACAATGTCCTCCGCAAGGTCGTATCCGATCGTCGTTTCCAGGGGCGTCTCGATCTCCGTTTCCGCAACCGCCGTGGAGCGCAGGGCTTCGTAGGCAAGCATGCCCGCTGCGTCGGCCACGGCCTCTCGAAACGCCCCGTGCGACGTGTCTTTCCGTCGCAACCGTGTGAGGGTTCGCTTCAAGAGCGGATGGTCAACAACCGTCAGGTTCTCCATAAGACAGGAGGAGCTGTGAACAGAATGCACGCACCGGCGTCTGCTACTCAACGTTGTCAAGCCAGGATTCTCGTTCGAAGTAGCTGTCGGTGATGTCCTTGAGTTCATTCGACAGGAGCACGACGGCAACGAGATTCGGGATAATGACGAGGCCGAGTGCAATGTCGCCGATGGCCCACACCGTCGCAAGGGGCGCGATGCCGCCGAGGAAGTTGATGGCCACAAAGGCCACCTTGTACGGCAAGACGGCCTGCTCGCCGAAGAGGTAGATGGCACAACGATCCCCGTAGTAGCTCCACGAGATCGACGTGGAAATTGCAAAGAGTAACACGCTAAAGACAACGATCAGCCCGCCCCAGTCGCCGAGCGGTGCCAGGCCGCGGGCAAAGGCCAGCTGCGTGAGCGGGGCACCCGTCTCGACGGCCGGTCCGTAGAGGCGCCCGTACTCGGTTCCATCCTCGGCAATGGCCACGTCGCGGATCGTATTAATCGTCCCCGTAAACGGCTCCCCAAAGTCCTCCCGCTGCTCGCACTCCGCCGCACAGTTGACGAAAAAGCTATCAACGACCGCCTGATTCCAGGCAAACTGCGGCGTTCCCGTCTGCACGTCCGGCGTGCCGTTGACGATCCGAATCTCGGTGGGAGGCTCCTCATCCGCGATGATGCCGCCCTCGTCCTCAACGCGGTAGCTGTGGGCGCCCCCGTCCAGGTCGAGTCGCGTCGGCACCGTATCGTCCCAGACCCCAGTTACGACGATCGCGAGGCCCGTTACCGTGCAGACGATGATCGTGTCGATCAGGGGTTCAAGCAACGCCACCACTCCCTCCGACACCGGCTCGTTCGTTTGCGCAGCCGAGTGGGCGATGGGCGCCGAGCCCATGCCCGCCTCGTTGGAGAAAAGCCCGCGCTGCACGCCATAGATCATGGTGAGCAGGAAAATGCCCGCGCCGGTCCCAGCCACGCCCGACTGGGGATTGAATGCCTCCGTAAAGATGCGTCCGAAAGCGGCCGGCACCTCACTCGCATTCAGTGCCAGAATAGTGAGCCCGCCCAACACATAGATGGCGCCCATCACGGGCGCCACAATACTGGTGACCCGACCAATTCGGGTCACGCCCCCGATAATGACAAGCGCAATAACGGCGGCCACGATCGCTGCCACAATCACGCTCATCGTGGTCGGATCAAGGCCGACGAGCCCGCTATAGTTCGCGAGGGTATCGGTCACCGTATTGGCCTGGTTGGCATTCCCGGTCAGAAACGAGGTGATACCGAGCAGGCCCGCCGAGAGCACGGCCATCCACGTCCAGCTGGAGCCGAGGCCCTTTTCGATGTAGTACATGGGACCGCCGGACACCGTCCCCAGCCAGCTTGGACTCTCTCCATCTCCAGACAACGCCACATCGCGGTAGTGCTGGGCCAGGGTCACCTCGCTAAACTTCGTAGCCATTCCCAGAACGGCCGTCACCCACATCCAGAGCAGTGCTCCGGGGCCGCCGTAGTGAATGGCCAGGGCGACGCCCGCAATGTTGCCGATGCCCACCGTGGCCGAGAGGGCCGTGGTCAGCGCCTGGAAGTGGGGGATGTCTCCCGGTTCATCGGGATCGTCGTACCTGCCGCTGGTAACCGCGAACCCGTGCCCGAGACGCCGGAATTGAACGAAGCCGAGCCGCAGCGTAAGGTATAATCCCGCCCCGAGGAGCAGAAGCACAACGATCGGGAGGTCATTCCCCGTCCCCGTGGGAATGCCAAACCCCCAGACAATATCGACGAGCGTGTTTACCCCATCGCTAAACAAGTCCCAGACGGTCGACATCGGACGCAACAGTCATCGATCCAAGAGAGTGCGCGCACGGCGTTGCCGATCCGCTCTTTGGGCGGATCTTGCCTCCCGAGGCACCGGTCCGCCTTCATAAACGGACGGACCGACACAATCGATTTCGAATATACTGATTCACGACGACGATTGTAAAGACCGTTTGGACGGGCCGCCACATATATTCTGCCGATCTCCAAAAAATACAAAAAGACTTCTCGTCGGAGCCGATCGGTCTCATGCTGCGTCTTTGTCAATCGGCCGGCCGGGCCGAGGGCTCGTCTGCCATCTGACGCATCGCCTGTTGCTTTCGCTCTCGATTGCGTTGTTCCGATTCTTGGACGGCGGGGGCAACATAGCTGTAGGCAACCGCCACCCCGAGATTGAATAGTGCCGCAACGACGCCCAGGGCCGCCCCCAAATATCGGGGACCGGCCAGCGCCAACCGAATCATCATCGTTGCCGCGGCAAATCCCGAATTGCGAAAAACGACGTGGTAGATTGCACTATACCGCAGCGAAATCAGGACGATAAGCACGTCGCTGAAAATAAGAACGGTATAGAATGTGTTAAAGAAGCGAATGTCTCCGTTCCCCAGCAGCGGAGATGCCATTGAATATGCCCCGAGTCCGATCAGAATGATGAGCAAGACATTCGCCACCATCTTTTTTTGGGTCACGAACCGCTCTTGCTGAACCGGACTTTGGGTAATCGTCTGGTGGTGCTGCAGCGTATAGAAGAAGCCGAGGGTAAAGAAAATGAAGAGCGCCCCGCCGGCATCCGCGAGCACAAACTGCACGGCCTCGCGTCCGGCCTCAAAGGTCCACACGATCGGCTCCGACTCAAACTCGACGAGTTCTTTGAACGACCGCCGGAGCAGGATTAGCGAGAACACCTCAAACTGCTTGCCGGCCGTGTCCGCTACACTCGTCGCGAGCCCGACCACTAGCCCAATCAGCTCAACGACGAGAAAGAGCGTAAACGCCACGTCGATTGCAACGAAATGATTGGTCGGGATCTTTCCCGCAATCGGCGCCGGCAACAATGCCTGTCGTCCCGCTTCAATCAGAATCAGCGAGAGCAGGAAACTCCCCACAAGCACGTAGGCCACCATCCGGCGCGCCTCCCCCCCTTCCCACCACCCCTCAAACGCGTCGAAGCACCAGTTGCTAAACTGGAACGCCTGTTCTACAACGCGGAAGTCGTGTCCATGGGGGCCGGGCCTATTCATTGCTCGGTGGGCTCATTGCACAGGATCGAGTAAACACCACACCGTTGACACACGCCCTACCCTAACGAGACCGTTTCCAAACCAGCGTGTAAACGGGTACCCCCTCAATGAACCAGGATGCAAAACAGTTTTTGAGCGCAACGAAGGATGGCAATACGATTACATTCCGGTCGTTTTAGAGCGTGTCCGGGTCAATCTCGACTATTTGTCCGTTCATGAGCGCATACGTCTGTGCGGGGTATGACTTGACGAGTCGATAATCGTGCGTGGCCGTAAGCAGGGTCATTCCCTGCTTGTGGAGACTCACGAGCAGCTCCTGAATCTCGTCGGCCACCACGGGATCGAGGTTGCCGGTGGGCTCGTCGGCCAGTAACACCCATGGATCGTTGGCAATGGCACGCGCAATGACGACGCGCTGCTGTTCCCCGCCGGACAGCTCGTGCGGATAGCTGTCGCGTTTGTGGCTGAGCCCGACGCGAGCCAGGGACTTGAGCACTCGACTCCGGACCTTGGACCGTGTTTTGCCGGTCGCGTAAAGCGCAAAGGCGACGTTCTCGTAGGCACTGCGGTCCGGCAAGAGCTGGAAGTCCTGAAAAACGACCCCAATTGACCGGCGCAAGTACGGGATTTCGTCCTTGTCAATTAGGTCGGACCGATAATCTCCAATCTTTGCTACGCCGCTGTCCGGAAACAAATCCATGTACAACAGGCGCAGGATGGTGCTTTTGCCGCTGCCGGTCGGTCCCACCAGGTACGCCATCTCCGACTGATCGAGATGGAGCGAGACATCTTCCAGCACCGTGCGATGCCGCCCGTTGGGAAGGTGAAACGACACAGAAACGTCTTTGAGATCGATCACGGAAGCAGAAGGGTCTGTACGAACCGGACGGGCCGATGCCCGATCACAGTAAGTTCGATCTGCGCGCCCATTGTACGCGGTACGTGAATGCCGTGTAGAAGCGTCGGGACGGAATGTCTGTGCTGCACCAACGATGTTCACAATCTCACAAACAGTTCCACGATTTAAGACGGCAATGCCCTTCTTACAGGCACCCGTCCCGTTTCTGCGCGCATCGGGGCCCAACCGTCTCCGTATTGCGCCAAAGATCGGTGCCGGCCCCAAACGGGTCTGTAGAATTACGACGGCATGCGACGAAGCACCCAGTGGACCCGGTAGCTCTCATCATGGGCAGGCTCCCTGGTGAACTCGTTGTAGGCCGCCTCCACGGTAAGGGGAGATTGAGCGAGCAGGTCTCGTATTTCGTGGCGTGAATAGGCGCGTTGCACATGCCGCTCTGTTTGATGCTCCCCATCCGCAGTAATTTCGAAAATCGTTTCCTGCCGCCGGGTCTCCGGGTCGTATCGATTTTCTCGCACGTAGGAGAAGCCCTTGATCGTTCCCTCATCGACGAACTGTTCTCCGTGTGCCTGGGAGTTCGCCGGCGTGCTTTGATCAATGACGGCAAGTCCCCCGGGGCGCAGCAAGCGATGAACACAGCAGAATAGCTGGGCAACCGCCTCTTCGTCGATCAGGTAATTCAGGCCGTCGTAGACAAGAATAATCGCATCAACCGGTGTATCTAACTCAAGGTCGTCAAGCGACACCGTCGTAAAGTCGGCCTGTACGCACCGGATGGGGGAGCCATCGCGGGTGAGCTTTCTGCGGGCCCGATTCAGCATCGCGGCGGAGCCGTCGGTCAGTACGTACTGGTACTCGCCAAGCGGCTGGAGACGACGAGCCAGCGATCCGGTGCCGCCGCCAAGCTCCACCACCATCTCGATTCCTTCTCCGTGTCGCCGAAGCACATCAAAGAGATAGGCAGCCCAGGCGTCGTAGTCGACGTGGTCCATGACGAAGTCGTATCCGGCCGCCAATGCGCTGTAAGGCTCCGCAGACATACCGTTGTACTGTTGTCCCCGAATGCCAACGGACCATGATGCGTCGCGCCCCTCGGTACAGGACCCACTCCCCTCCATCGACGGATCCTCCCCCCGTCTCGAAACTACGTTGTAGACTCCGCTCCCTGCTTGCGATGCCGCGCCACGGCCACCGCCAGCTCCAACGAGCTCCGCATGCTGCCGGGCAAGGCCATCCCCTTGCCGGCAATGCCGTGGGCCGTGCCGTGGTCCGGCGACGTGCGCACAACGGGGAGGCCCGCGGTGAAGTTGACGCCGTGATCGAAGGCAAGCGCCTTGAATGGCACGAGGCCCTGATCGTGGTACATGGCGAGCACCGCGTCGAAGTCCGAATCCAGCTGGGTTGCAAAAAACCCGTCGGCTGCAAGCGGTCCTTCGACCTGAAAGCCTTCTTCGTTTGCCGCTTCAAGCGCCGGCACGATCACCTCTTCTTCCTCATCGCCGAACGCCCCTTCTTCGCCCTTGTGCGGGTTGAGCCCAAGCACAGCAATCTTGGGGTCCTCAACGGCAAAGTCACTGCGGAGCGAGGCGTCGATCACACGCAGCTTTTCTAGGATTGCCTCCTTCGTCACCTGCGCCGGCACGTCCGCAAGAGAAATGTGACCGGTCACGAGTCCCACCCGCAAGCCGCCGGCCACCATCATCATCGTCGGCTTCTTGCTATCGGTGCGCTCCGCGATAAATTCTGTGTGTCCCGGCACATCATACCCGGCCTTGTTGATGGCGGCCTTCGATATAGGGGCCGTGGCCATCGCATCAACCGTTCCCGCGATGCATTCGTCCACAGCTCGTTCCACGGCCCGCATGGACAACCGTCCCGCCTCCGCCGTTACCGATCCAAAGCTGACGGGAGGCTCTTTTTCTTCGGACACGTCGAGGAGCGCCACGTCTCCATGCGGCACTTCGTCCGGCACCTCGTCCACCACGTGAATGTCGAGGTCCGAAAACCCGAGGACATCGGCGTGGACCCGCAACACGTGGGCCGATCCAATCAGCACGGGCGTCATCGACGGCACAAGGCTTGGGTCGTGCAGGCTCTTGAGCACAACCTCTGGACCGACCCCGTTGGGATCGCCGAGCGTGATGGCGACACGCGTCGCAGCACCGTCCGGAGCAGGGGGTTCAGGGCGTTGGAACGTAGGTCGCTGGATGCGCATGGGGGGTGCGATCAAATTCGATCAAAACGAAAGGCCACTCTCTAAACGGATCAGTTCTATGCCTGTTTGCGGGCGGCTACGTCGTGTTCGAGGTAGGACGCGAGTAGACGCACCCCAAATCCAGTGCCCCCCCTCGGGTGATAGGTCCTCGCCTCATCCAGAAAGGCGGGCCCGGCGATGTCGAGGTGCATCCACGGGGCCTCCACAAAATGCTCAAGAAACTTCCCGGCGGTGATGGCGCCCGCCGCTCGACCGCCCACGTTCGTGAGGTCGGCAATCTCACTGTCGAGGTGCTTCTTGTAGCCCTCGTACATGGGCAACGGATGCACGCGCTCGCCGGTGCGCTCGCCGGCCCGCTGGAGTGCATAGAGCCGTTCGGCGGCCGCATCAGTTTCTCGCGCCATCACGCCCGCCGCCCGCGTCCCGAGGGCCACGATGCAGGAGCCGGTCAGGGTGGCAAGGTCAACGACGAGCTCCGGATCGTAGGTCTCCGACGCATATGAGAGGGCATCCGCCAGCAACAGGCGCCCCTCAGCATCGGTGTTCATCACCTCCACTGTTGTGCCGGAATGCATCTGAATCACGTCGCCCGGCACGTACGCCTTCCGTCCCGGCCGATTGTCGGTCGCCGGAATCAGCCCCACCACGTTGAGCGGAATATCCAGGTCGGCCAGCGCCTCGAACACGCCCACCACAGCGGCGGCGCCGCCCATGTCGGATTTCATCTTGTCCATCGATCCCTTCGTGTCTTTCAGGGACAGGCCGCCGGTATCGAACATAACGCCTTTGCCCACCACGACAATGGGCCGGTCATTGACGGCGTCCTCCGGCGCCCAGCGCAAAACGGAAAACGTAGGCGGATCCATGCTCCCTCGATTCACGGCCAACAGTCCGCCCATGCCTTCCTCGCGAATGCGGTCTTCCTGCCACGTGTCGACCTCGTATCCGTGCGTCGCGCCGGACTCGCCGACCAACTCGGCAAAGGCCTCGGCCGTCTTGTCGTCGGGCGACCGATTGACGAGATCACGAGCAGTACACGTCGCCTCAGCAAGCCGGCGGCCCCGGGTCGTGCCCCGCTCGACGGCGTCGGGGTTGTTGTTCTCGCCCGCGTGCACGACGAGCGACGACGGTCCTTCAAACGCGTCGTCGTCCGTCTTGTAGGCCCGGTACTGATAGCCGCCGAGCAGAAATCCCTCAACGAGGCCCTGCGCCATTGCGTCGTCCGCCAGCTGTCCGCCCGCCGGAAGGAGCGTCCCCACCGTGTCGGCCTCATGATCAAGGGCTGCCTGCCCGCCCGCCGCGGCGGCTGTCCGAAGGGCTTCCTCATCCAACTCCGCCGCTTCCCCTAGCCCGACAAAGGCGACGCGACGGGCCACCGAATGCTCCGGATACACCACCCGCACGTCGCCCTCCGCCCCATCAAAGTCGAGGGCCGCTCGTGTAATGGCGGCGCCCAGCGTATTTGCCAAGGCGTCGAGAAAGACCTCAACGGGCTCTTCGGTAACTGGCAACAACAGTAGGTCCGCGTCTAGCTCAACCGGCGCGGTCGTGGTGGTGGTAACAGTCATCAGTCAAACGTACTCAGAGAGAATACGGAGCAAAGAACATGTCGGACCGCACAAGCCCCGCGAGTCCGAGTTGCAGACGACCCGGAGCGTTTGGGGAGCCGAAATCAAGGAAGCGCCCGCATCCGTCGTGGGCACACTGTTTCCGCCCCCGAATGTCGTCCCCGGGATGTTTGTATTCGATCCTCCCTCCGTTCTCCTGCCCAGACGACCTCCACAGTGAGCAGGACGCCGATCCGCCCCGACGGCCCTACTCCGACCGGCTCTTCATGAGCGTTTCGAGGTATTCCTCATCCTCCGGAGACAACTTCTCATCCGACCCATACGCCTCGTCGAACTCGATAAAGTCGCCGGCGGCCTCAATGACCTCTTCAATGACCTCCTCGAAGGTCGATCGCTTCACGTAGGCGCCCGCAGCATTCCGGTGTCCGCCGCCGCCGAAGTGACGGGCCCACTCATCGACCCGCACGTCCGCCTCCGAGCGAAAGCTCATCTTGGACCCATCGTCGGTCTCGGAAAAGAGAAGGGCTGCTTTGACGCCTTCGATGGAAAGGACATAGTTGACGAAGCCCTGTTTGTCGTCCCAGCTGGCCCCCGTATCCTCCACCATGCGTTGGGTGACCACCGAATAGCCGAGCTGTCCATTGTACCGAAGTCGAATGCGATTGAGCATGCGCCCAAGGAGGCGCAAACCCGGCATTGACTTGCGATCATAAATGTTTTCGTGAATCGGGGCCGGTTCGATGCCGCCGCGCTCCAGAATATCGGCCACGATGCGATGGAGCCGCGGGGTAACACTGCTGTACCGAAACGATCCCGTATCGGTCATGATGGCCGTGTACAATCCCGTCGCCACCTCCGCGTCCATGAGGCTTGGGTCCAGTGCCTCAATCAGCTCATAGACGAGCTCTCCGGTCGCTGCGGCGGTGTCGCGGATGCACTCCACGTCAAACCATGCTTCCGGTTGTAGATGATGATCCATGAGCACCGTCGTAGCCGACGATTCCCGGACCATCGTTCCCACGTTTCCGAGCCGCTCCTCATCGTTGGTATCAAGCACGAAGACCACCTCCGCCTCCGCAAGCGCCTCCCGCTGATGCATGGAGCCGTCGTACACTTCTACCTCGTCGGTACACGGCATCCAGTCCAGGTTGTAGGACGCCTCGTCGCTATTGATCATTGCGACCGACTTGCCCAGTTTCTGCAAGAAGCGTCCCAGTGCAATCTGCGATCCCAGGGCATCTCCGTCTGGCCCAAGGTGCGTGGTCAGGAAAAACCGCTCGTTCTCTCGAACCAGCGTGAGAACATCGTCGAGCATGCGTCGCCTCCGGCACTCAATGGTCAAGGTGCTGTGAATAGCTTTCCCCTTACGCGACGCAATCGCAATGGGTTCACGAGCACTCCGTTCCAATCGGCTTTTGCCGCTCCTCTCTCCAAAAACACCGTCTTCAACAAACGCCCCGCCTGCTCTTCTGATTAATCAATGGACCGCTCGTCTCCCCCGACCTCCCGTTTCCCGCAGTGTGGCCCGACTGTTGGCCGCGCACGTCGGAAATATTAATAATTTATTTTAAAACTGCAGACCTTTGTTTTTCCGTTAAGTGTGCACACATATTTTAGACTGATTTCTGATGGATACTCCACGGAGCTGTCCGTTTTTGCCACGAGTGGGATGACTCTCCAAAACGGTGCGGGGAACGACTTCCCCCAAACCGTCGCCCAATCCCTCGAAGTCTCCACTCTTCCCAATCCAGGCAATCCGAGGGTTTCGAAATTAGTGTTCTCATCTTATGCGACTTTTGCGCGTGGCCGCTCCTTTTGCGAACCCACACCCCTTGTACTCGGTGACTGCGCACAGCCGAATACATGTGTGAGAGCATGTGTGCGGGATAGGAGTATAGATCATTTCCGTCGTCTGAGGATAGAACCGATAGGATCTGATAATTCCCGGGTGCGAAAGAACCCCAAGCGGCTGTTTTCTCTTTTCCCGATCCGACCGCGTGCGATATTTTCTTTTTCAGGATGTCCCCCTTCCGACGTTCGACTGGTTCTAACATGTCGCGCTTCTTGCTCCCGCTTTCGGATGTCGCCATCGCGCTGGCCGGGATTCCTGTCGCCCACAAGATGGCGACGGATGCATGGCTTCCCGCTTCCCCAAGCGACCTTCTCTTCCCCTGCGTCGCCGCCCTGCTCTATCCCCTCGTCCTAGGCGTTGGACATCACCACAACAATCCGCCCCTCGTGGACGAACCCGCACTTCGGCGCCTCGGCGTCCTGCTAGTCGGGATTTGGGGTTCTGTATTCACCGTGTCGATCTGGTTTCCTTCGTCTGTGTTTTCCCCTGCCGTTCTGGGGATCCACGGCCTCTTCACTGTCAGCGGCCTTCTCGGCTCCCGCCTCTTCTTGTCCCACTCCGTCATGACGGAACCGTCTTCCCCTCGGTCTACCGATTCCTCACTGTCCGTGTCGCTCGACGATCTGGTCCCGCGCGAGCCCGCCGCCATCAATCGCCCGGCGCTCCAACGCCATCTATCGTCCCAGACGATCCTCGTCACGGGGGCAGGCGGCTCGATTGGATCCGAACTGAGCACCCAACTGCTCACCCTCGCTCCCGCCCGGATCGTGCTCGTCGACGTGAGCGAGCAGAACCTGCACCAGTTGGACCTTCAGCTACGTCCCCGCTCGTCGGAGACCGAGGTCTCGTTCGTGTTGGCCGACGTACGCAACGGCGCCCGCATGGAAGAGGTGCTGGCTCAGGAGCAGCCCGACCTCGTCTTCCACACGGCGGCATACAAGCACGTTCATTTGATGGAGCACCACCCCGTCGAGGCGTTCCAGAACAACAGTCGAGCAACGGCCGATCTGCTCCAGTGCTGTGAACGCAACGGGGTGAACCAGTTCGTCTTTGTCTCTACCGACAAGGCTGTACAGCCACAGAGCGTACTCGGAGCCACCAAGCAACGGGCGGAATGGTACGTGCAGACGGCCCGTTCGCCCGTACAGGCCTACACGGTTCGCTTTGGCAACGTCTTCGGCAGTACAGGGAGCGTCGTGCCGCGCTTTGAACGCAAGCTCGCTCGCGGCGAGCCGCTCCCCGTTACCCATCCGGAGATGGAACGCTATTTTATGACGACCGAGGAAGCGGGTCAGTTGCTTCTGGAAACCCTTCTCCTCGACCGCTTCCCGACGTATATTCTGAGGATGGGCGATCCCATCCGCATTCAATGGCTTGCGGAGCAAATGATCGAACGCTGGGATCCGCACGTGCCTCCCGACGATATGATTGAATATACGGGACGCCGTCCGGGGGAAAAGCTCAGCGAGCAACTCGTCCGGATGGACGAGTCGGTTCACGATACGGAGCATGCGAACATCCTCGGCTTAGAGACCTCTATCTCTTACTCTCGTGAGCGCCTCGATGCGCACCTTCGGCACGTGCAATCCGTTTGCGCGTCTGCATCTGCCGACCGGCAGCAGATACGTCGCCTCCTTTTAGACTCGGAACCGATCGTCCCTGCTCCCTCTACGTAATTCCTTTTCTTCTGAATCCGCTTCGTCCCCGTCCATGCCTACGTATCTCGTTCTTTTGTCTTTCGGCCTGCTTGGGCTGAGCCTGTCCGACGATTCGTCCGACGACGAGACGACCTCCAATATGTTTTCCGACTTTTTCTCCGACTCGGACGACGAGTCGAGCGACGACGAGTCGACGGAGGAGCCGACGGAGGAGGCCTCAACGGACCCCTCCGGTGACGAACCGAGCCCCTTCGCCCCCGAGGCCGACGATGAGCCCTTCGACCTTGATTACGAGGAGCCCGACGACCCGTCGGAAAACCCGTTTGCGTCCGACGATGAGGAGGACGTTGACACGGAGTCGGTTCCCCGATCTCGTCCCGACGGATCGTCTCCATTCGATGACGCCTCTACACTGGACGTCTCGCCGGAGGAGGACTCGACCTCTTCCAGTTCCTCTACGCCCGACGAATCATCGTCCCGCCCCCCCGATACGCCCCCGCCGTCGGACCCGCCCTCTCGCTCCCGAGAGACTCCCGAGGAGGATCCTACCCGGCCTTCCGCGCAAGAACCGGACGAGCCGTCGTCCGCTCGCTCGGCCTCCTCGGCCCCAGAGCGCTCTTCTCGGGCGTCTTCTTCGTCGGCGGAATCGTCCCCGGGCCCATCTGCGAGAGAATCAGGCCCCCAGGAGTCGTCTACACAGAAGTCTCCCGCCCAGGAGTCCCCTGAATCTCCTTCGGAGCCCTCCACCTCCCCCTCGGCGTCCTCTCCTCCGGAGCCGTCCTCCCGCGATTCCTCCACAGACGACGCATCAACA
>CAYOWD010000001.1:40972-46102 GCA_964407535.1 uncultured Salinivenus sp.
CCCACGCAAGACTCCTCGGAGTCGTCCTCTTCCGGCTCCGATTCAACAACCCTGGACTCATCGCTGTGGGGCTCCAACACAGAGGACTCGTCTGCCGACACGCCTTCTACGGAGGAGCCGCCCGCGGCGGAATCGTCCGCGGACGATCGGCCTGAGGAATCTTCCCCCTCTTCGGCCCCCTCTACAGATGCCTCCTCCGCCCAGGAGCCGCCTACGCACAGCCCCTCAACGACGGAGCTGTCCACCGAGCACTCGCCTCCGCCGGAGTCGTCTGCGGACGCTCCTGCCGAACAGGAGCCGTCTGAATCCCCGTCGTCGGCCTCCTCGACGCCCGACTCCCCTGCGGACGAGTCTTCTTCTCCGTCTCGATCTGCCTCGTCGGCTTCCGAGCCTCTTTCCGAGGCATCCTCTTCCGAACGCACCTCGTCCTCCTCGTCGTCCGCTGCGCAGGACGCGTCCGAGCCCGATCCGTCGTCGCAGGATCATCGGTCGCCCCTTCAGGCCGTGTCGGACGCCCGTGGGCTCTCCGACACCGCCATGTCGCTCATTCACGATGGTCACCTGGATCGAAGCTTTTCTCAGCTGGAGCGCCACTGGGGCGCCTCCACCGATGAGCTCAACCTCCTCCAGCAGGAGATCGAGCGCATGCGCACCCGCGTCGGGAACAAATACGGCGATCCGATCGACTATCGATTTGTTCGGGCCGACGATGCCGCCGACACCCTCATCCGCTTCTCCTACCTGGAGCGGTTCAAAAACCACGGGCTCCGCTGGAAATTTACCTTCTACAAGGGGGAGTCGGGATGGACCCTGAACGACCTGTCTTTTGACGACGACCTGGACGCGCTGCTGGATTGACGGACCGTCTCCAGCTACGCCGCCTCGTCGAGCCAGTCGGCATGGGCATCGAGTTGGGCGCGCATGCGGTCCGGCCGCTCCTGTCCGGGGCTGCCGGGGGTCCGGTACGCGGCGAGAATGGCCTCCGGTTCCGGGGCCGCTGCGTCGTCCGCGGCGGCCGCCTCCCGGTAGGCGGTGCGGAAGGGGACGCCCTCGTCCACCCGACGCAGGGCCCGGTACGTGGCCAACAGTTCCGGGGTGCAGGCCGCCTCAGCCCGTTCCCTGCGAAATGAGAGTCCCTCCACAATCTCCCGAAGGGCCGTCAGCACGTCGCTGGTGATTTGCAAACTCCGCATGACGGCGCCCTTCGTAAGTTGCAGATCTCGGTGGTAGCCGCCGGGCAGGTTCGACGGCCCGGTGGCCAGGGACTGCATCTCCGAGGTGAGACGGTGATAGTATCCCCGTGCCAGCTCCAGCACGTCGGGATTTTGCTTCTGCGGCATAATGCTGCTGCCCGTGCAGTGCTCCGGCGGCAAGTCGACGAAGTCGAACTCGGCCGTCGTGTAGAGCACGAGATCAGACGCCAGCCGATTGCAGGTGGCCCCGACCTGGGTGCACGCGTGGGCCACCGCCAGCTCGTGCTTGCCGCGCGCCAGTTGCACCGCCGTGGCGTGGGTCTGCACCCCGCGGAAGCCCAGCCGTTCGGCCACGGCCTCCCGCGGCAGGTCGAGCACCGGCACGCCGTAGCCGGCCGCGCTCCCCAGCGGGGAGACATTCACCTTGCGGCGCACGTCCCGGAGCGCATTGAGGTCGTCGGCGAGCGTTTCGGCGTAGCCCAGTGCCCAAAGGGCGACGGTCGACGGCATGGCCCGTTGCAGGTGCGTATAGCCTGGCAGCAGACAGTCCGGATGACGATCAGCGACCTCGCAGAGAGCGTCGCTCAACGCCGCGACCTGTCGTCCGATTCCGGAGAGAGCATCCTGCAGGTAGAGGCGCAGGGCCGCCAGGACCTGATCGTTCCGCGAACGGCCTGTGTGCACCTTCCGTCCCACATCGCCCGCCTCGTCCGTCAAAAACCGTTCGATGACCGTGTGACTGTCCTCGTCGTCCGGCGTGACGGTAATCTTCCCGTCCTCGAACGCGTCCAGGAGCGCATCCAGGGCCGTGTTGGTGGTCTCCCATTCCTCCGCCGATAGCACATCGATCTGACGAAGTCCCCAGGCGTGCGCCCGGGTTGCTTTCACGTCGTAGGGTAACAGCAGCCGGTCCCACTCATAATCGTCGCCAACGGTAAAGCGCGTCACCCAATCATCGGCGGTCGTCGTGCCCTTATCCCAAATCGGCGTGCTCATGCCTCGTCTGTGCGTATGTATAGGGGTGTGAACGTGGATGTCCGTCCTCGGCTTTCGCCTCCGCACATTAACGCTCCTGTATAGACAGTTTCGCCAGGAGCTGAACGTGCGGGTCAAGCGAGACCGACGACGGCTTCGTCGCACAGGGAACGCGCGTGTTCGTTTCCCGCTCTCGCATAACAAGCGTGGTCGTGTCCGATCCAATCTGCACATCGACCGGAACCTGAAAGACCGGCCCCTCCTGCATTTGCCGAAGCGTCACCGTGCATTCGTCCGCCGCAGCCTCGTAGCGCCACGTGCCTTCAATTTCCGGATGCCCCGGCCGACGCGTCCACTGCTCGAAGAAGGCCCGAAGCTGCTGTCCCGAGACCTCCTCCATGACGGCCCGAAAGTCGCTCGTACTCGCATTGCGGTTGCGGTACCGATCGTAGTACGCGCGCAGTCCCTCCCAGAACGTATCCGTCCCCACCTCGCGGCGAAGCATGTGCAAGACCCACGCGCCCTTCTTGTACGGGCTGAGCGTGAGCAGCTCGGCGGGATCGGTGTAGGTGGTGTCTACCAGGGGAGCATTGGGGTTCTGCACATGGTACTGCAGCACCTGCCCCCGTGCGTTCTTCATGTAGCGCCGGAGCGCCTCTTTGCCCTGCGCGTGTTCGAAATAGAGGGCCGTAAGATAGGTCGCAAATCCCTCACTGAGCCAGAGATGCGGCCAGTCGGCCTCGGTGACGGTGTTGCCGTACCACTGATGGGCAATTTCGTGGGCCAGCAGCGGCGTGTCGTCTTTGCCGTCGGCCACCGCCTCCTCACTGTAAAAAATCGCGGCGGCGTTCTCCATGCCGCCGTACCGGGTGGTCGACTGCACGTTCGCCAGCTTTTCGTAGGGATACGGCCCGAGCTTTTCCTCGTAGAAGCGAAGAATGGGCGGCGCTCGTCCCAGATCCCGAAAGCCGGCCTCCCGATCTTCCGGATACACCCAGCTTTGGACCGGCACTCCATCGACCGTCGCCACCGTGTCGACGGCAAAATCGGCCACCCCGATGATCATCACCTTCGGCGGAAGTGGAACGTCGCTGCGCCAGCGGGTGACGCGCCGATCGCCGGCGGTTGAATCCGTAACGAGCCCGCCGTTGCTCACAACCTCGTATTGGGCCGGGGCCGTGACCTGAAACGTCACCGGGGCCTTGTCGGACAGATGATCCACGACCGGCAACCAGTGCCGGGCCCGGTTGGGCCAATTGTCCCCGAAGAAGGTGCGGTTGCCGTGCCGGTTGGTCCCGATGATGAGACCGTCGGCCGGGACCCCGCTATACTGGATGCGAAGGGTGCGCTCCTGTCCTTCGGACAACTCCTCGGGCGTAATCCGAAGGAGGTCGTCGGTGTGGGCATGCGGAACGACTGTCTCCCCCTCCGACACCGACGCGACCCGCATGCCGCTTTTCCCCTCGGCCGCCGGCGGGCCCACGAGATCGAGTCGAATGGCGGTGAGCGTATCCGTTTCGACGCGCAGGCGCACCGTCGCCGTCCCCTCGATCCGATCCGTAGAGTCGGACAGGGTCAGCGAAAAGTCGTAGTTCTGCACGTCAATGCCGGGTTGCGGACGGGCGGCCGGTCCCCGCTCCGCAACGGGCTGCGCCCAGACCGGTCCGCCCCCGAGAAGGAGGCATCCAACCAGCAGCAGAACAAAACAGCGACACTTAAAAGAGACGAGGGCACCCATCTGGAGGCGGTGAGGAGTCGACGCGACAGTCGAATTCGAGAGGGACTTGCACGGACAACGTCACGCCAGGGTCCCCGAAAGCCGCCTGCCGAACTTCGTCTCGCGTCCTCGCAGAAACTCAGGAACTGCGCCGACGCCCCGCCACCACGAACCCAATGCCAATGGCAATCGCTCCGCCCGACGCAATTGGAGAAATTGGGATGCTCCGTTCCTCCTCCCGCTGAATCTCCAACGCCCCCACGTCAACCACCTTTTCCTCCGTGGTAAACGAAATGCCCGTCACGACGAAGCCGAGAATACCCGCAACAACAAGTACAACCCCAACACTTTTCATAAATCTTATTTGCGTTGTTAAAGTTGTAATAACGTAACCCCAAATCAAAAGTTATTTTCCTTTAAATATGAGCGACACAACGAATAGAATGATAAAGACAAAAAAGAGAATTTTGGCGATACCGGTGGCCGCTCCCGCAATTTCCCCAAATCCGAGAACCCCGGCAAGAATGGCAACAAGCAGGAATCCGATGGCCCACTTTAACATGGCGTGCTGGACATATTGTGGACGATCATCTTAATGACGATACTGAAAACCGTGGGAATGAGCGGCATGTATCCGTCTATCGCATTGAAAGGTTGGCCCGGACGATCCCAAACGGCCCATCTTCTTTTCCCGCGACGACTGCTCCAAAAGTGAAAAAGCCCCACCGCCGACAACCATGTGCCGACGACGAGGCTTTGCCGATCCGTGATACCGAATCCAGTTGGCGGATTCGGATTTGTAGGTATGTGGGTGGAAGGTATGTATCTGAGACCCATTCGTTTGTGCCTGCATCGACATTTCTGCAAGCCCGAACTTTTTAGGCGGATTTGGTATGAGAACGTACGGAAACGATTTTCTTCAGCGGGCCGGACTCGCCCGGCAGGACCACGCTCCGATACCAAATCCGGTAGAGTCATTCCGGTCTGCAGATCCGTTTGGTAACGCCGTTGGAGTCCAACGGCGCTACACATCTAGGATGTGTTGCATCTGGAATGCGCTACGAGACCCTTTTTCTGGAGGTAGGACAGGAAAAAACGCCTGACTGCGACGGGTATTGCCCCCCTCTATACCGGAAGTTTGCAGTCGGACTTGGTGTTATACCAAACCGGAGACTACCGGTCTCAGATCGATCTAAGTAGGACAGCGAAAGAACATTACGAGGTCGCAGCGATGTAGGAAGCGAG
>CAYOWD010000002.1:0-33963 GCA_964407535.1 uncultured Salinivenus sp.
CAGGATTTGCGGCTTAGGAGGCCACCGTTCTCTCCGGGTTGAACTACAGGGGCATAAATTCCTCAGGGGATGAGACCCCTGAGAACGAGAGCCCAAAAGATCGATCCTCCTTTCCGTTTACGGCCGGGCCGGACAAAACAGTTCCGCTCGTATCGAACGTCGGCCCCGCT
Organism: uncultured Salinivenus sp.; assembly: GCA_964407535.1. Taxonomy (GTDB): domain Bacteria; phylum Bacteroidota; class Rhodothermia; order Rhodothermales; family Salinibacteraceae; genus Salinibacter. The sequence goes on from CAYOWD010000002.1 coordinate 171, forward strand.
CCCTCATTCAATACACGTCGCTTATTGCTCCCGACCTGGGCCCGTCCACCATGTCTAATTCCTCGTCGTCTCGGTTTACTCGCACCCTCCTCACCTCCGGCGCCGTTGCCGTCGGTACGTACGTCGGCCTAGCCGCCGCCCGCTGGTGGCAGCGACGGGCCCTTCCCGCCCCCAGCACAATCCCTCCGGCTCTGGACTGGGACCCCCAGACGCTCGAAACGGAGCGGGGTCGCTCCCACTGCTACGTACGTCCGGGCTCGGGACCGCCGATCGTCTTTCTGCATAGTTTCAACGCGGCGGCGTCAAGCTTCGAGATGAAGCCCCTCGCCGAACACTACGCTGACACGACGGACCGCCCCCTGTACGCCGTCGACTGGCTGGGATTCGGTCGCTCCGACCGGCCCGACGGCCCCTATACGCCTGCGCTCTACGCCGACCAACTGTACCAGGTCCTTACCGACCTCGTCGGCGCCCCGGCCGATCTCGTCGGGCTCTCACTCGGCTGCGAATACGCTGCGTGGATGGGGCTCCAGGCCGCCCCGCGGGTCCGCCGCCTCGCATTGATTTCGCCCACCGGCCTCACGACGCCGCGCGGCCCGTCGGAGGCAGGACAACTTGAACTGGCCCTCACCGGCCCCACCGCCCTGTTCGAACTGGCCTTCTACCTCCTCACCCGCCGATCCTCCCTTCGCTCCTACTACGAGCGGCAAGTCTTTCTCGATGCCGCGGACGTCCCCGAGGCCCTGCTGGATTACGCCGAAATAACCGCCCACGCCAAAGGCGCTCATCACGCCCCGCGCCATTTTGTCGAAGGCGCCCTCTATCTCGACAATGTCGCCGGCAACACCTACGGCCGCCTGTACCGCCCGACGCTCCTCCTCACGCCCTCAACGCCCGGCCCGACGGTTCAGTCCTTCGACCTCCTCCCCACATTGCTGGACCAAAACGCCCACCACCTTTCCCACAAGACACTTCCCGGCGGCCTCATGCCGCAGTGGGACGCCGCCCCGTCGCTATTCGATGCCCTCGACCCCTTCCTTGCGCCCGATCACGACACCTGACGAGGACCTATTTTACGTATTATACCAACTCCGCAAGCCCAGCGAAGCTGTGCGGCTTCGTTGGGGGATGTAGGTATGGAAGTGTGTGGGTATTGCGGCGTAAACCGTCAATCCATACGCGGAATCGGATTGCCAACATGTATCGACGACGACAAATGATGCGTGACTCGTAACCCCATCTACCCATGAGGACGGATCGGGAATTCGTCCCGCTCATGCATCACGCAATACCAATCACATCGGGAGGTGCCGTCTACCAGAGTTCCTGGCATGTAGAATGAGCCTTGACACTGCAGTATGTGCGTGAGGCCCAAGTGCTTGCGACCATTCTATTTCCGCTGCACTCCCGAACTTTGCAGCCGGATTTGGTATGACCATCCTCAAAATGGAAAATGTTGTTTAACATTCCCCATTCTCGGAGCAATTCTCTCGTGTGGAATTTAGACCGCTCGACAGAGAAAAAACCGCTTTCACCGACTCCTATGCCCCGGGCCGTGCCCTCCCCCCCTCCCCGCCCCACGGCTCGGGGCTTTTTCTAGTTGGCTGCTCCTCGCTGCGCTACAGGAGGTGCTTGCTTCGGCCGCCGTCCACCGGCAGCGCAACCCCCGTCACGTAGGCCGCCCGCTCACTGGCGAGAAACGCGACCGCAGCGGCAAACTCGTCCGGCTCCCCGATCCGCGGAAGCGCATTCTGGTTGGCCCATCCCGCTTCCACCTCCTCGTAGGACTGGCCGGTTTCGTCCTGAATGTCGTCGGCCAGGTCTTCGAGCCGCCCCGTCCGGGTGTAGCCGGGAAGCACGGTGTTGACGGTAATTTCGTTGGGGCCCAGTTCGTCGGCCAGACTTTTGGCGTAGCCCTGTACGCCGGCCCGCGCTGTATTGGAAAGCGCAAGCGACGGAATGGGCTGCTTGGCCGACACGCTCGTCACCATAATCACCCGAGCGTGGCCGTCGGTCTCGGCCGCCGTGCGCAGGTGGGGCAGGGCCGACTCGCAGAGCGAGATGGTGCTCATCAGATTGAGCTCCACTGCCTCCCGATAATCCGCGGCGTCGACCGCCGCGGCCGTGCCGGAGGGCGGACCGCCGGCATTCGTCACTAGTACATGCAGTCTCCCGAACGTGTCGACGGTCTCCTGCATCGCGTCCTCGACGGCGGCCTCCTCGGTGACGTCGCACACGAGCGGCAGCACCCGCTCGGGCGCCACGCCGGCCTCTGTCCGAATGTGCTCAGCCGCTTCCGTAACGCGCGCCTCGTCGCGTGAGCAGATGGCGACGCGACAGCCCTCCTCGGCAAGCTCAAGAGCCGCCGCCCGTCCCAGGCCGCGGCTTGCCCCAGCCACAAACGCCGTGCGGTCTTCCAATCCAAAATCCATAACGTACGAACCGAAATTGATGGGTAGAACAATGCACCCTCAAATCTACAAGGCGGCGGGCAGCCTGTCGACCGTCGGAGTCGCCCTGCCGCAATCCTGTCTGAGTCTTTGGTTTTGCCCGCCGTCCCTTCCTATGCTTCTTCTCTCTCCTCGGCAATCGCATCATGTTTCGGGGAGAGTACACCTGGAGCCCAGCAGTCCAGCCTCCCCACCCTCCATTCATTCCGGGCAAATCGGTCGACCAACGGCACAAGCACCGCCCGCGTCTCCGGAAGCCGGCCAGCGTGCTTGCCTCTCCCTTCGCTCCTTCTATTCCGTTAAAAACTCAACGACGACCTCCGAAAACGCATCCGGAGAGTCGGCATGAAGCCAGTGCCCGGCGCCGTCGATGGTTTCCAACTGGGCGGCCGGGAAGCGCTCGCGGATGGCCGGCCAGTCGTCGTCCGACACGTAGTCCGATGCGCCGCCCCGCACGAAGAGGGTGGGCCCGTCAAACGTCTCGTCGCCCGGAAGTGCGGCGTTAATCTTGTCGTAGTGGGCCCGAATCGCGTCGAGGTTCATCTTCCACGAATACGTGTCGCCGTCATAGTCCAGGTTTTTGAGCAGAAATTGCCGAATGGGCCGCGACGGCACGTCCTCCGCAAGCACGGCATCGATCGCGTCGCGGTCGTCGTAGGCGGATGGATCGATAGCGGCCAGGGCATCGAGTAGTTCTTCGTGACGGGCCTCGTACGCCTTTGGGGCCATGTCCGCCACAATCAGGCGATCCACAACCTCCGGATATGACAGCGCCGTCTGCATGGCGGTTTTCCCGCCCATGGAATGCCCGAGGATCGAGACGTGCCCCAGCTCATGGCGCTCGATAAATTCGCGCACGTCGGCCGCCATGGCCTCATAGTCCATGCGGTCCGTGTGCGGCGACCGGCCGTGGTTGCGCTGATCCACCGCGTACACTGTCGCCACGTCCTTGAAGGTCGTGCGGCTGAGTGTATGCCAGTTTCCATTCGCCCCGAGAAGGCCGTGAAGAATCAGAAGCGGCGGATTGTCCTGCCCGTACTGGTTGTAAAAGAGATCCATACCGACTTGCTTGGGAACGGGAAGATGAGAGTACGTATTCATGGGAGGCACCGAAGCGCCGATTCCCTTATCCACAAAACAGGTATTCTCCGACGAACACAACCTCCTCCGTGTGCCGCTCCTTCGTCGTGTCCGTATTCACGGCGGTGCTATTGCTTTCCAGTACCGTCTCGGTCGCGCAGGACCATTTTCCGGCGCGCTCCCGGATCAGTCTCTGGTACGGGGGCTCGGCGGGCAGTGGCTCCATCCTCGGCAACATTGAGAAGGGGCGGCTCCACCTGCTCGGGATCCGTTACCATTACCTGCTTTTGCCTGCGTCCTCCCAGGACCGTGCGTCGTACGATGCCCCCACGCTCACGTACACCGCCGACCTGATTCCTGTGGCGCGACTCTCCATTCCCCGGGGCGGAGCACCGGGGGCATATTTCTCCATTGGATCGACCTCCGACACGCCCCTACACACCCGCGGACTGGGCATCTATCCCATCGGGCTTCGGCTGCAGTTTCGAAATCGGAACCGTCTCCGTCCGTTTCTTTCCGGACACACCGGCTTTTTGCACTTTTTCGCCCCCGTGCCCGACGACCGCGGCCGGCGGTTCAACTTTGCGGCGGCCCTCGGCGGGGGACTGAACATCCCCCTTCGTTCCTGGCTCTCACTGACACTCGAGTACCGGTATCATCATCTGTCGAATGGCTTTCGTGGCTCAATTAATCCTGGACTCGATGTCAACGTGTTGCACCTTGGTCTCGGCACTTCGCTCTAAGAACCTGTGGGGAACCTGGTGCCGCGGGAGCACGGGGATCGCGCTTCTCCTATGCCTTCTCGTTCTGCCCCACGGCGCCCACGGCCAATCCTCCCCGTCGGCCCTCAAGGCCACGGATCTCCTCGACCTTCAAACGGTCCACGAGGTGGTGCTCTCCCCCTCAGGGCGCAACGTGGCGTACACCGTGCGGCGGACCGACTCCACACGGGAGGGCTCGTTGGAAGACCGGACGCAACTCTACGTGGCGTCCTCCTCCGGCCGGGACGCCCCACGCCTGCTTACCCGCGGCCCCCACGGCGGTACGCACCCCGCGTGGCACCCGGAGAAGGACCAAATCGCCTTCGTCCGGCCCGTCGACGGCACGCCGCAGATCTTCATTCTGTCAATGAGCGGCGGGGAGCCCTATCAGCTCACGGATTTTCCGCATGGGGCCACACAGCCAAACTGGAGCCCCACCGGCGATCGCATATTGTTTTCGAGTACCCTTTCCCCCTCCGCCCTCCGCCGGTGGTCGATCCACACGTCGTCCGCGCCGCGTCCCGGTCGTACGCCCCAGGACACCGTCCGCCGCGTTCCCCCCGATACGGTTCTGATCCTGCGGCATCATCGCACCCTCGACCCGGTCGACACCCTGGCACTGGGCACGGGGGGACGCCTGGCGCCCGCCCCCGATCGCACCCTGCAATCGCCGGCGCCCCGGTCGGTCCCGGACAACCTGCGTGCCCTCCCGATCGACAGCCTGCGCACCCTCTCGTCGGACAGCCTCCGGACGCTCTTTGACCGCCTGCGCATGCTTCCCGACACGACGACCGTGCCCGTCTCGCCCGACACCGCTGCGCATCCGGACGGCGACCTGCTGCAGCGTCGACGGTGGCTGGACCAACAGCCCACCGCCACCGCCCAGACGTTTGTCCGTTCCCCCTTGCCGCGAAATCCCGCACAGCCGACCCGCCCGCTGTATCAGCACTACTTCGTGACGGACGTTCCGGAAACCATCGAGGCCACCACACTCCCCCCGCCCCGCCCCCGGCTTGTGACCCGCGGTCCCCGATCGTTTCGAGGGGGAACGTGGCTCCCGGGCGGCCGCCAAGTCGTCGTGAGCGCTCCGCCTGCCGACCCAGATTCCGCGACGTTCGAGGGACGCGCCCTCTATCTGGTCGACGTGACCTCGTTCCGCCCGCAACGGCTGCTGCAGATCGACGGGTATACCCTTTCGAATCCGGCCGTGACGGCCGACGGCACGACGCTCGCCTTTCGGGTTCAACCGCTCTCCGACCCCAGCTACCAACACAACGAACTGGGGATCTTTGACCTCGACGGTCGCTCCAACCCGGAGCTCATTACGAAGGGCTTCGACTACAATGTGGAGACGGCGCAGTGGTCGCCGGACGGATGGTACCTCTACGTCACGGCCCCGGTACAGGGCGGTCGGAGGCTCTACCGCGTTGCTCCCTTCGCACAGGACGATACGTCGGCTGCGGACCGCGGGCGCACGTCGCTCCAGGAGGACTACACGACCTCGCGCGACACGTTTGATCTCGACTCGACGATGGTGCGCACCGCCCGGCACGACCAGGCCCTGCCCCCGGCCCGCTCCGTACAGGACGTGGACGTTACGGACTCGAAGGTTGTGTACGCCACGTCGACCCCGACGAACCCATCGGAGGTCTACAGCAATACCGTTAGTTTCAACAAGGAGAACCGGTTGTCGGCACACAATACGGACTGGACGCAACGGCGGTACTTTCCTCGTGCCGAATGGGTCAGGGTCTGGAATGACGGTCTTCGCATCTCCGGTCGCCTGACCCTACCCTCGCAACATCAGGACTCATCCCGGACGCCACTGGCCGTTCTCGTGCGCGGCGGCCCGCCCGCCCTCGACGGCGCCTCTCCCCGGGCGTCGTGGACCGAGCGCCAGTACCTGGCGGAGCGCGGCTACGGCGTCCTGGAGGTGTGGCCGCGTGGTTCGGAGGGCTTCGGCAACGCCTTCCGTCGGTCCAATTTTCAAGACTGGGGACCCGGTCCTGCGTCGGATGTGCTCGCCCTCACCGACTCGGTCCTCGCCCGGCACTGGGCCGACCCGCCCCCGCAGGTCCTCGCAGGACGCGCGTACGGCGGCACCCTGGCCGCCTGGATGGCCGCCCACACTGACCGATTTGAGGCGGTGGCGGCCCAAAGCGGCGTCTACGACCTCCGGGCGTTCTTCGACGAAGGCTCCTCCGGTCCCCTCATCGCCCATCAGTTCGGGGGCGCTCCCTGGGACTCCACATCCCCGGCTCGCTCTCCGGTCGTGCGTCCCCGTCCGGTCCTCAGCGTCGGCCTCCTACCGCGTCCAGCCCCCACAACGATGTCGCCCCGTACCGCCCTCCGGCGCAGCTCGCCCCTCGCGGACGCCGCCGCAATCGAGACGCCGCTCCTTCTTCTCCACGGGACCGACGACGAGGTGGTGTCGCCCACGCAGGCGGAACGACTTTACCGCCGCCTCACTGCCCGCAATCATCCCGTCGAATACGTGCGATACCCCAACATGGGCCATGCCGTGCCCACCGCCTCACCGTCCCAGCGAATGGATCGACTCGTCCGGCTCCACGAGTTCTTTGCCCGCTACGTGTCGCGTCCCTAATTCTGTCGCTCCACCGGTACGCTGTCTCTTCTCTCTGCTTCCTGCCTTCCCATGATCTCCGTTCAGGACGAATGGACGCGACTCCGCCGAGCCCTCCGGCGGCTGGACCAGCAGACGGTCTTCGTGCTCACCGCCGCCGCCTTTGCCGTCGTGCTCCAGTTCATCCTTGGAGACCGGAATCTCTTTCATTCCCACCTTGCCTCCGCCGTCCCGGACGCCTGGCGAGGACTGGCCGGCTGGGGATGGTGGTTCGGCATGCAGGGGCTCTTCGGGTTCGTCCTCCCTGTCCTCGGCCTCCGGCTGTTCTTTCCCGCTCCCCTTTCAGAATACGGACTCGGACTCGGCAACTGGCGCCTCGCCTCGGGGATCGCCGCCCTCTATCTGCCGCTCGTGGCGGTGGGCACCTGGGTCCTCTCCGATGGCGCCGCCTTCCAGGAGCAATACCCCCACTACACCCCCGCCACGACGAACTGGACGTTCTTCCTGATCTACGAGGCCCTGTTCCTCTTCTACTGGCTGGGCTGGGAGTACCTGTGGCGCGGCTTCCTTCTCTTTGGGACCTCCCACACGCTTGGCCTCTACGCCATCTTCGTGCAGGCCGTGCCGTTTGCGGCCCTTCACGTGTCGAAGCCGTGGCCCGAGGCCCTACTGTCGGTAGTGGGCGGCCTCGCGCTGGGCGCACTCGTGTGGCGCTGCCGCTCCTTCTGGATCGCCGTGCCCATCCACGCGGCGCAGATGATGCTGTTGGACCTGTGGTGTACGCTCCGGGTGCGCACAGACGTGTCGGGCATCGGCCTCAACGCAGTCGGCGAATTGATCAGCCGCCTCGGTGGATAATACCGAATCCGCTTATAAAGTTCGGGATTGCAGGCGTGTCGGTATGGATGCAAGCATATGGGCCAGACGCGCTAGCGCGTCAACGCACGAGTGCGTCGCTCACATCCCCCGACAAAGGCCAAGTCGGGACATTGCTCACAAACCCCAACGGAGCTGCCGCACGAGTTATACCAACTCCGGCTGCAAACTTCCGGTATAGAGAGGAGCAATACCTATTCGCAGTCAGGCGTTTTTCCTGTCCTACATCGCAGAAGAAGGTTCTCTACAAATCTGGTTCGCAGACCGGAATGAATCTACCGGATTTGGTATTATACCAACTCCGCAAGCTTCGTTGGGGTATGAAAGTGTGTATGTTTGTAAGTAAGTACGTGGGACACACGTAGATACTTTCACACCTCCACACCTTCAAACCCGAATCCTTTAACCGGATTCGGTATTAGGCTGTCCCACTAGTGGGACTGTCCAGCTAGCTGGACTCGAACGAGTTCGGCTGCGGAGTTGGGATCACATCTTCCGCCGTGGCATCTATACTGAAACGGGCGGCCCGTCTGTGTGTAGATTGACGGTTGACGTTGCATTATACCAACACGTCCGTTCGGGGGAAAGAAGCAAGCCCCACCCTGTCTTCCTCCGCCGGCATCAGACCGATGAACGATCCGCCTGCGGCAGCCGAACGGTAAAGCAGCTCCCGCGTCCCTTCGCCGTCTCCACCTCGATGGTGCCTCCCATCTCTTGGATCATGCGCTGGGCAACGGCCAGCCCCAACCCCGTCCCCTGATACTCCCGATTGACTCCCTCAGAAGCCTGCCGAAACGGTTCAAAGAGATCCAAGACCGCGGAGGAATCCATCCCAATTCCATTATCTTCGATCTCCACAATCGCCTCCTCCCCCTCCGTCCGCGCCCGCACCCACACCGTCCCGCCCTCCTCAGTATACTTCAGGGCATTGGAAATGAGGTTGCGAACAGCCACGTTTAATCCCCCTTCGTCGGCCCAAGCCCATACCGGCACCTCCTCCTGCGTATGGAGCGTAACTCCCTCTTGCTCCGCCCGCTGCTGATGCAAACGTACCTCCTCCTCAATGTACGTCCCCAATTGTACCGCCTCAAGGGACAGATTCACTTCGCCGGCTTCGAGCCGAGAAAAATTGAGGACGGCATTCAGGGTTTCGAGCAAGGTTTCGCCGCTTTTTTCAATCAATCCGGCAAAACGGGCAAGGGTCGAATCTTCCTGCTCCCGCCCCTTCTCTCCGATCATCTCCGCAAATCCGAGTATAGACGTCAACGGCGTCCGAATCTCGTGGCTCATGTTCGCGAGAAACGCCGATTTCATTCGGTTTGCCTCTTCCGCCTCTTCCTTTGCGGCTTCAAGCTTTCGCTCATACGCTTTCCGTTCCGTGATGTCGGTGACGGCCGCGTCGTAATACGCAACGGTTCCGTCGTGCTCCCGAACCACAGTGCCGCTGAGCAGTCCCGTGAAGGTAGAGCCGTCGGTCCGCTGGAATTCCACCTCAACCCCCTCAAACGCCTCCTGGTGTCGCACCGCCTCCCGATGCAGAGGACGCTCATCGGGGTTGACGTAAAAGGTGTTCGGGGACGCCTCGCGCAATGCCTCTGGCCCGTCGTATCCAAGCATCTTGGCAAACGTCTGGTTGGCATAGACGACCCCCTCGTCCGGCCTCGCCCGATAAATGCCCTCAGACACATTCTCGGTAATGGAGCGCAGTCGTTCCTCCCGCTCGCGGAGCTGCTCCCGTACGGACACGAGTTGCCAGATGACCAGAATCTCCACGATCGCCGCCGTCGCCATGCTGCCCGCTAGAACCGCAAAAATGTGGAGCGGCGCCGCCGCCACAAGTCCACCAACGAGGGTGAGCAAAAACCCATATCCGGCAAACCAAAGCACAGGTCGGACCGTCCGCGCCCAAATGCCAACCACCAGCACCAGTGTCGTGTACGCGAGCAAAAGGCCGAGCGCATACCCCGCAATCATCTCGTTGATGGAGACAATCGTAATCAGCCACGTCATGCCTACGTAGAGAAGCCCGCGCAGGCACGCGACGTAGGCGTGACGGATCCGTCTCGATATGTACGAGAGCATCAGCAATCCCGGAAACAGCGCGGCGACGCCCAGTCGGATCCAAAACGGGTCCGTCGCTTCCGGATTCACCCATCGATGGATTATCCCGACTCCCAGCAATCCGGCGGTTCCAATGATTGTGAGAAGACGATGGATCTGAATCCTCGATTTTTTCTCTTCCGAAAGCGACTCATCGTCCGGTCTCAGAAAAGAGAAGATGTTGATGACAAAACCCATTTGCGTGGGAACGACCGATGTGGAAGGCAGCCAAGAATAGAAATGAGAACCTGTTGTGCGAGCGGATGGAAAGCCGAGCCATAGTAGGCGACGTGCAAAACAGCGCCCAACTGAAGCTGACACGCGAGCGTGCCTGTAGCGGAGCGACCGGAGAGGAGATCTCTGTACGACTATTAGATTAACGCAGTACGATTCTGCTCTCTTCGTAGGTTCTTGTCTCTTCTGCGCTCCACTGACGGGGATCTGGGATCCCCACCCTCAACCTCTCCCGAAAGCGTTCGGGATCAAACATGAGAAATTTCGGCTGTTCCGCTCCGAAGAGCCTCCGGGCGGCCACGTCTCCAGGGCCAAAAGGAGGTTCTACCGACCTTCGGAAGCCTTTTCCGAGAAGGATTGCGTCCGGGGATTAATTTCAAAAAGTCACATAGATCTCCAGTGCAGACATCTCTTTGCACGAGCGCCACGAAGTCGCCGCGCTGGAAACGAGGCCATCTAGATTGCCGTGACCGCGTGCTCTTGAAGGGGCCGCAGACGGTTTGCCAAACAGATTCTGAAGGGCTAGATTCCGGCCATTTTGCTTCAAAATTCCTAAATTCCACTTAATGTGTACAAAATGAGAACGAAACAGATCCGAAAAGAAAAAAGCCCTTGAGTGCGTGCGGCCTTCAGTTGCCACGCTCCCCTTTATACCAGGTCCACCCACCCGTGCGTCGTCAGCGGAGCCGTGTAGCCTTGCCACGCGATATGGCAGAATTGGTACAAGATCAGTATGCAGGTTGCTGAATGCCCTGCGGATCCCGACCGCTTTTCCTCGAAGCTTTCTTTCCGGAGACGCAGAGCGGCCCCTGCCGCTCGCGACTACGCACTCCCATCCACGCACTCGGAATGGGGACCCCGACCAGTCGGCTTCTCTCTCGTACCGCTTCCCCCGCGACGGACATCACAAAAAAAGCTCCAGCGTGCCCATATTCATGAACGTTCGTACGTGAGGCTCCAGTGCAACCCCGTAGCTCAGCCGCAGGCCCAGCTCGCCCACTTGCTGTCGAATCCCGAAGCCGGCTCCGGGGCGCACGCCCCTCACGCCCCCCCGCGTGAGCCGGTCGATCCCAAGCCGTAGCGAGAGGAGATCAATGGGTTTGTACTCGGCCCCAACCCGTCCTCGCAGTTGCTGGAGGAGGACCTCCTCGGTGCGCTCCACCCGCCGCGGGCCCTGAGCGGTCGGCACGATACGATCCAGGCGCTCCCGATCCCGCTCCGTGTATCGCGACTCCAGCTCGCCGAGAAGGCGGAGCCGGCCGTCCATGAGCGTGTAGCTGCTTCCGAGGTGGACCCGCAACGGGAACGAATCGGTTCGGGAGTTGCCCCCCACAGCGCCGGTATCCCACTCGTACTTCGCCAGCAGGTCGCGGACCGTCCCCGCCACCCTGAACTGAGGAGTGATCTGATACGCCACCCCAAAATCAATCCCGAATCCGCGAACCGGAGCGGTATCGGGCACCACATCGGACTGGTAGAGCGTGAGTCCAACCCCCAGCGATAGCCGCTCGGTAAACCGGTTGCCAAACGAAACCGACATCGCAAACTCGTCGGTGGAGAGCGTTTCGGTGTGCCGTCCGTCGTCGTCGCGGCCGTCAATGTTAGTCACCCCGGCGTGAAGGAGCCGAACCCCGACCCCCGCCGTCGGCCCAAGCGGCGTAGTAAACTCAAGCGATTGGAGTTCGCGATCAAAGGCAAGAAGCGCAGCCGACCCCGTCACCCGCTGCTGGGAGGTCTGCGGCAGCAGGGCCGAGTTGTAATACGGACTTACATCGGGCGCCGCCGCGGCCACCAGGGCATTTCCCATCGCAATGCCACGAGCGTCAAATCCCATTCGGGAGAACGCGCCGACGCCTCCGTCCTGCCCGTATGCGTCCTTGGGGAGCCCCAACAGCCCTCCCCCCAACACGACAAGAAACACAACGATGCCGCGAACGCCGATATCGGAGTCAAGGTTGGGCATTGGATGAAACTCCCCTCGTACGAAGAGGAACATGTGCAGTGAGAAAACAGGTGTGCCGCGCCCCCCGGCCTTGGCAGGCCAACCCTCAGTTCGCCACGAGAATTTTTCCGTCCACGGTGCGCTCCCCCATCTCAACCCGGTAGAAATAGGTGCCCGTCGGCACCCGAAGCCCGCGGTCGTTCGTCCCGCGCCACACCGCTTCGTCCTGCCCGGCGCCCGACGCCCGATCGGTTAAGGTCTTCACCTTATTCATACCGAAGTCGTAGATCGTTATTGTCACGGGACCGGCCTGCTCGCGCTCATAGACGATGCGAACAAGATCATCCTCCGACGGCACGAACGGATTGGGATATGCATAGGTAGACACGTCGGGCACCGCCGCCGAGGGCGACTCCGGATTGACCGGGGTCTGAGCACGAAAGAGCTCCCACTTCGGAGGCGCCTCTCCTGCGTCTCCGGAAACGAGATCGATCTCGTCGTCGAAGGCATCGCGTTCGACATCTTGGTTGTTGCGGTCCGGATCAACTCGCGACAACCGTAGCAGCCCATCCGTCGTGCCCACCCAGAGCGCCGAGGGCGTGACGGCCACGGACCGGGGCTCCACGTCGGAGGGAAGAGCCTGGTTGTCGTCCTGTAAGGGGAAGCGCTCGACCGACTGCCACGACCGCCCGCGATCGACCGAAAAGAAGAGCCCGTCCGGTCCCACCGCGTACACCCGCGCCTGTCGGGCGGCAAGGTCGGAGATGCGTTCGCCGATGAGGGTCTGACGGAAGCTTTTCCCTCCATTTTCAGTAACGGCCACCCCGGAGCGCTGCCGACGCTGCTCCTCCTGGATTCGCCCCGGCTGCGCAGCCACCCAGATCGGATTTCGTCCGCCGGAATTCGGCTGCTCGGCAAGGGCCACGACGACCTCGCCCGGTGGACCCTTCCCCGCCTCCGCAGACGTAAACCGCCGCCAGGCCCGGCGCCCGTCGCCTGCCGCTACGTCCTCTGGGCGCGATCGATTCAGTCCGCCGCCGGTCCCCGCCCACACTGTCCCCGTCTCGTCGACCAGCACACTGAAGCCGACATGGTTCCGGGCCCCCCGGCCATCGTCAAGCGGGGGCGCCACCAGCACGTCGGTGGGGGTGGTCGGATCGGTCACCTGGCTCGTATCCGGCGGCAGCACCGTTCGGCGCCATTCGAGGGCCGTTGCCGGATCGGGCACGTCGACCGTCCACCGGAGGCCGCTGCGCTGGCCCGCCACCCACACAGTATCCCCATCGGGGCCAAAGGCAAGATCGCGCGGCACGCTGCTCGCCTGCTGAGTAATCGGGACCGCCGCCACCGTCGACACGCCGTACGCAATGGTCGTATCCGTCGGCTCGTCCAGTTGCGCCGCGCGCCGGTCGACGGAAGCCCCGCCGTCGGTGGACACCAGAAACCCGTTCGTGCCGAACTCTCCTCCGCCCGTGTCGAACGACAGTCCCACCCAGACGAGATTGCCCCGTGCCGTGCCGTTTCGCGCCTCAATTGCCGACACGACATTCCCGCTGAGCACCGACTCAAGCGTGTTGACCCGAAAAAAATCGGGCTCGGCACCGCTTCTGTTCTCCGGCCGACAGTACACGCCCTGGAGCGGGTCGACCCAGAGCGAATCCCCGGCCGCCGCCAGCTCCGACACGGTGTTGCTCGCCAGTGTCAGCGGAGCGGAACGTGCCCCTGAATCCAATCGGCCCTCGCACTCCGGGGTCTGCCCCCATGCCCCGGGTACCGCCAGGACGAATACCAGTGCCAGCAGACCCACACGCGTCATGAAACGGCAAAAGTAGCGAGAAAGAGAACACGACCAAATGACAGGCCCTCCCCTACGCGCCCGGCACCAGTTGAAACTGCGCGAGTCCCCGATTGCTCGTAAGACTATCGTTGTCGACCGCAAAGACGCGAATGGTGTAGACCTCTCGTTCTACCGGTAGCTGGATCCCGAGCGAGGTCCCGACCCCTAATTGAAACGAAGACAACTGGACGGCCCGCACTCGTTCCGGCGCCGACGCCGGCTCCAGCGTCACCACCGCTCGTTCGATCTCCCCATCCGGATCCACAACCGTGGCCCTGATGCCGATGGTGGCCTCGGTCGAGTCGTCCGATACCGAGGCCCGGACGGTATCGGGGGTCACGCTCAGATTCGACACGCGCGGCGCGATCCCGTCAGTTCGTGTTGGTGACACCTGATCGCATCCCACGCCCAAGATGCCTGCCACCACACTGCCCCCCACCAGAAGTAGGATCCGACGCACGATGGTCACGAAAATAAGGCCAACTGATGCGGAAGTGTCACGAGCATTCGCGCCCCTGTCCCTGCGCCGTTCCCATTGCTCCGTGTGCGCGTCCTGGCAATTGCTTCGGATGGATCCGGACCACTCCGTCCGTTTTAATGCTCAGGATCCACTCGGTTCAGTACACACGCTCCCAAGGCCCCCCGCCCCGGGAGCCGGATGCCGCTAGAGTACGGAAATAGGTCGGAGGCTAAAGCACAGGATGAAGATCACGATGGCCATGTAGCCCAGCACGCGCCGGGTTGGGGTCAGGGACTGCGTTTGCCGCACGGGCGGATGCTCCACGCGGATGAAGAACACAATGAGCAGGGTCCACACCAGCCAGCCGGTGTAGCCAAACTCCATGAGCGGAGGCCCAAGGGCCGCGGCCCCGCCCACGGCCGCCATGAGCCCGCCCAGGGCCGCCAGGATGGGTTGGTGTCGTCCCCCAAAGATGCGATACAGATACCCGTAGAAGATGGCCGCAAGAAGCAGCCAGGTCCCGTGCCCCCACAACGTCCCCATTTCGTAGAGCGACGGTTGGATCTCGTCGATGAATCCCATTCCCCCCGAAAACAACAGAAGGAAAACAAAGCTGCGAGCGATGATCCGGTGCCACCGCTTGCCGAGCAGCGCGTAGAGCACGTGCCCGCCGTCGAGCTGCCCCACCGGCAGCAGGTTCAACGCCGTAAAGAACAGTCCCAGCCATCCGGCAAAGAGCACGGGATAGTGGTAGACCTCGTACATCGGCGGCACGTGCGCAAAAAACTGCGAGCACAGCCAAAACAACGGCGTCTGCCCCACAACAATGACGACGGCGCCGGGTGACGGCTCCGGGGGAGTCGACGGGAAGGTGCCGTACTGCTGAATGTGTTGCTTCAACGTTTCGTGGCCCGTCAGGTCCAGCAGATACTCCGGCGGCGGCAGGGTCGAAAACCCGTAGAGGAGCACCCCGAGGGACACGACGAAGCCCGCAATGGGCCCCGCGACGCCGATGTCGAAGAGCTTGCGGGTACTAGGGATGGCCTGCCGGATGCTGATGACCGCTCCGAAGTTGCCAATTCCGTTGAACGGAAACGGGATGTAGTACGGCAGCGACGTGCGCACCCGGTGATACCGCGCCGCAAAGTAGTGCCCGAACTCGTGGACCGTGAGAAAGCCGAGCAGCGGGATGGCGTAGCGTAGGCCGTCGACCACCCACCCCATCGGAACGGTCGTCACGAAGAGGGACAGCGTCTCCCCTTGGGCTTCGTAATGAAGCACCCGGTTTACCCACTGCCCCCCTGCGTAGACCGTCGACGCCAACGTGAGCCCGAACAGCAGCAGGTGGAGCCAGGGCCGATCCTTGACATCCTGATCCCCGGCAGCCTGTCCGTTTTGGGGCGGCAGAGACTCGCCATTGATGACCTCCGGTTCGGGATCGGACGGAGAGGAAGAGGAAGACGCAGAGGAGGCCACGAGTGAAGAAGCGAACTTTACAGGAAACGAGCGTCGTTACTGAAGCGCTGCGAGGCCCGCTTCAATGCGATCCAGGGCTGTATTCAGGTCCTCCATCGACGAGGCATACGAGAGCCGAGCGCCGTTCGGCCCCCCAAAGGCCCCGCCCGGCACCAGCGCTACGTTGTGCTCCTCAAGCAGATAGAAGCAGAGGTCACTACTGTCCGTGATGGACTCCCCATCCGGCGTTTCGGCCCCAAAGTAGGCCGACATGTCCGGGTACAGGTAAAAGGCGCCCTGCGGGGTCGGGCAGCGCACGCCGTCGAGGGCGCGCAGCCGGTCGAGCACGTGGTCGCGCCGCTCGCGGAACGCCGCCACCATCTCCTGCACCGGGCCGCCGGGGCCGTGGTCCAGCTGGAGCGCCGCCACGCCCGCCTTCTGCGAGATGCTGGACGGGGCCGACGTGAACTGGCCCTGAATCTTGGCCGACGCGTCCACGATCGGCTCCGGGCCCGCCATGTAGCCGAGGCGCCAGCCGGTCATGGCGTACGCCTTGGAGAAGCCGTTGATCGTAATCGTGCGCTCCTTCATCCCCTCGTAGGTGGCAAAGGACCGGTGCTCGGCATCGTACCGCACGTGCTCGTAAATCTCGTCGGAGATGATGAATACGTCCTCGTAGTCCCGCAGCACGTCGGCGAGGGCCGCCAGCTCGTCGGGCGGGTAGACGGTCCCCGTCGGGTTCGACGGCGAGCACAAGATGACAATGCGGGTGTCTGCGGTCAGGGCCTCGTCCAGCTGCTCCGGCGACATGCGGTACTGATCGTCGACGCTCGTGGGCACCACCACCGGCTCCGCGCCCGCAAAGCGCGCCATCTCGGGGTAACTGACCCAGTGCGGCGCGGGGACGATGACCTCATCCCCCTCGTCGGAGAGCACGTGGATTGCGAGGGCCAGCGACTGCTTCGCGCCGTTGGAGCACAGCACCTGCCCGGGCTCGTAGGACAGGTCGTTGTCGCGATCGAGCTTGTCGCAGATGGCCTCCCGGAGCTCAATCATGCCCGCATTCTCCGTGTAGTCCGTAAAGCCGTCCCGAATGGCGTCGATGCCGGCCTGGGAGATGGCCTCCGGCGTGTCAAAGTCCGGCTCCCCGGCGCTGAGCGCCACGACCGGATTTCCTTTCCGACGCATCTCTTCAGCGCGCGACTTCATCGCCATGGTGGCCGACGGCTGCATGTTCGCCACGCGTTGGTTCAGTCGGATGGGGGAGGAAGAGGCAGACATAGATCGTAGAAGTATGTACAAGTGAAGGTACGACAGGTAGGGGGCGGGACGTGCCGCGCATTCCGCCTAGCACCGACTCCTTTATCCCGTTTCGGGCTGTTTTCGTTCCAATGCGTCCACGACGGGGGGCGGCACGAACTTCGACACGTCGGCGTCCCATCGATGAGCGTCGCGCACCATCGACGAGCTGAGGAGCGCGTACTCCTCGGAGGTCATGAAAAATACCGTTTCCAGCTCCGGGGCCAGCTTTCGGTTTGCGAAGGCCATTCGGAATTCGTCGTCGAAGTCGCTAACCTGGCGCAGCCCCCGCACCAGGGCCGCTGCCCCCCGCTCCCGGGCTCGTTCCACCATGAGGCCTTCGTGGGCGGCAACAGTCGCTCCCTCCAGGTGCCCCGCACACTCCTGGATGAGCCTCGTCCGTTCCTCGGTCGAGAAGAGCGTGTTCTTCTCCACGTTTACCCCCACGGTTACCTCCACCTGATCAAACAAACGGAGGGCCCGCTTCAGCACGTCGAGATGGCCGTACGTAAAGGGATCAAACGTCCCGGGATAGAGGGCAAAGTGCTTGTTCATGGGACCAGTCGGCACCGACGAAAGACACGCAGAAAACAGGGGCACCCTTTCCGGATCGGACACAAATGAATCGGGGCGACCGCGTCGCGGCGCTGTTTCCGCGGTTCGCATCCCCAATTTGCATGGAACGACGCCCCAGGCGACCTACGTCTCCGCCCCGTCGCTTGACACCGTGTCGGCATCGTCCGCGGCTTCTTCCGGGGGCAGGGGCGGCCGAAACAAGCTCACGATGGTCCGCCCGTAGGGACGGCTCGTCATGAGGTGCGGATGCTCGTCGAACCAGTCGTGGGAGCTGTGCTCCAGCGTAAACACCCCGTCGACGTCCAGGTGCGGAATGGCCAGATCCGGCATTTCCTGCATGGCGTCGAGCTCGTACGGCGGATCGGCCATAATGAGGTCCAACTCCGGGCCCCCGTACTGCCGGAGGTACTCCACGGCGTCGGCCTGAATGAAGATGCACTTCTCCTCCACGCCAAGCTTCTCGGCGTTCTCGCGGGCATAATCGAGCACATGCCGATCATGCTCCACAAACGTGACGAGGCTGGCGCCGCGGCTCACGGCCTCCAATCCCAGCGCTCCCGTCCCCGCAAACAGATCGAGCACTTCGGCCCCCTCAAGATAGATCCGAGCGTCGACCAGGCTGAACAACGACTCCCGCACGCGTTCCGTGGACGGGCGCGTCTCGTGTCCCTGGGGCGACGTCAACCCGTGCCCCCCGTAATGACCAGCAATGATCCGCATAACAGAAAAGCGGCCTGATGAACGAGTAGCCGAACGGCTTCTCATGGTAACGGCCTACCCGCTCAGAGATCCGACCAGGCTCGCCCGTTTCTGTTATATCAGTTGATTCAGACATGAAAAGAGTGCGCAGGGCCGCCTCTCGTCTCTCTGTACTCCCCTCCCGGCACCTGCCTCAGGCCGTCACTGCTCGATTGCGCCCCACAACGGTCGCCGCCGCGAATTCCCTTCCTGCAGTCGCTCTGTCTCGCCCCTTGCCGTTTCCCACTACCGATAATCATCCATCCCCGCCCCGACGCTCGGCGAGAACGAACTGGGGTCGCCGGGCACGCTCCCCGTTTCATTCTCCACCACGCGAAGCGGATCAAGGATCTCCGGGCCCTGCCCAAAAATCTTTTCGAACGGCCGGTAGTCATCCAGGTCCACATCCGTGCCGTACGCAAACAACCGCCCCACGCCGTCGAGCGGCACATCGACTCGGTTGAGAAAGCCCACGGCAAAATACGCTCGGTTTTCTGCACTGTAGACGTCCTCGGCGTAGTGGGCGTGATACCACTCCCGATTCCGAGAGAGGGAATATTCCGTGTGAGTGGAATACTGGCCCACGGCCAGCGTGTACGGCCGCAGGGCCTCCTGGGCCGACCCCCCGGCCCGCTCGACGCGACGCGTGACCCGGGACGCCGCCTGCGAACTCAGCATCCACGTGTAGTCCCCCATCGGAAGCTGATCCACCATTGCCCCGATGCGCTCATCCACGACCTTCGGCAACGCAAGCACATGCACCCACATGAACGGCTCTCCGTCGCTGTCCTGTGTCGTCCGCACCGTTTCGGAGGTCATGTGCAGGCTGTTCTTCGACCGCGCCCCGGTCACCAACGCTGCCTGTTGGAGAAGCTGCCGCTTGCGGTCCCGCACGGGGACCTCCGAGGAGATGGGCGTGAAAAAACTGTACCCCTGTACCGGATGAAGTGCAATGCGAAGATCCCGGGCCTCGGCCCCTTCAAAGATCTCCAACAGCGCCTCCTTTACGCGACGTACCTGCTGTCGATCGCGTCGCTCGCGAAGCAGGGCCCGCGTCAGATCGAACGGAAAGGCTTCCGTTCCGACCCGGAGCAGTCGATGGGCCTGGTCCCGGCGCTCAACTTCGGCATAGCGAAGCACATTCTCCTGAAATGTAAGTGTGGCCGAAACCGATTCGCTCATACCACGCCGTGAAGAGATTCATCCATGGTCTCGCGTCTCTGCTTTGTCGGAGTCGTGCTCATTAAGAACGGGCTCTGAAAGGCAGATTCGTCCGCGTGGACGCGGGGCGCAGGCTCATTCCCAGCTCGCGGCGTTGACCTTCGTCGGATCGCCGCTGAGCGTCCCGATCCTGTCGTCGGTGTCCGGATCCTCAAGCAGATAGGTCTCCACTCGTCCCGTGTCGCTCACCGTGTATTGAAATTGTTTTCCGCTACGCGGGGAATACAACAGCGAATCGAGCGTCCCGGAATGGACAAACGTGCTATCGCCCCCCTCGGTCAATAGCGAATCGTCCTCAACATCCCGACGCACATGGTCGAGAAGCATCCCGAGCGAATCCGGAAAGGTCGTGCTGTCCCGTTCATAGTCGACGAGCGCCGTGCGAATCTGTACCATCCGTGTACGGGTCTGCTCCGTCAATGCCTCCTGACGCTCAATCCGATTGTACGGCTCCGTAATCGAGTAGTAGAGGTAGTAGGAGAGCCCGAGAATGGCGAGGACCAGTATGCCCTGGACGCTGACCCGAAGCGTACGACTGCGCGATGCCATGTAAACCGTGGGTAATGAATAGAAATGCGAAGCCTCTGGCGAGCCGAATGCACTCGTCCTCGACTCGTGATTTCCACCTCGATTTCACCGCGGAAAATAGGAGGAGCCCGGGCGAATTGCAATTGGGAATCGCAATCGCGTGTCCATCTCATCGTCCCCTCCCCAGGGCAATCGTATGCTCGGCGTCCGTCCGGAGGGGAGCCGCGTATCTTCCCGTTGGACGGATTGGTAGATCCTCTCTCAATACCAGTCCTTGCTTGGATCTTCCTCCCCGGATTAAGGGATCCGCGGGCCCAATCTGCTCCAGAAACTTATTCGTGGAGTGTCGTGTTCGAATCGCTTGCTTCTTGTTTCTCTCCACCCGAATGGATCTTGCCTTAATTTCATGATGAACCTGCTGGTCAACATCGACCATGTGGGCACCCTCCGCAATGCCCGAGAGGCGACGTTCCCTGATCCGGTCCATGCCGCCACGCACTGCGAGGAGGCCGGCGCCGACGGCATTGTGTTTCACCTGCGAGAAGACCGGCGCCACATTCGGGAGCGCGACGTGCGCCTGCTACAGGAAACGGTGAACGGCAAGCTCGACTTTGAGCTGTCGACCGACGAGGAGGTCGTATCCATCTGCTGCGACGTGTCCCCGAATCTGGCGACGCTGGTGCCCGAACGCCGCGAGGAAGTGACGACGGAGGGCGGCCTCGACGTCAACGCCGCCTCTGACCGGCTCGATGCGGTCATTGCCCAGCTGCTCGACGCCGGCGTGGAACAGGTGAGCCTCTTCGTGGATCCGGAACCGATCCAGATCGAGGCCGCTGCGGCCACCGACGCCACCTGCGTGGAGCTTCATACCGGCGACTTTGCTGATGCCCCCACGGAGGCCGCCCAGCATGAGGAAGCGGAGCGGCTTGCCCGCGCTGCCGAGACGGCCCACGAGGCCGGTCTGCGCGTGCACGCCGGGCACGGCCTCAATTACCGAAACGTCCCCCTCTTCCGCGAAACCGTCCCGCACGTGGCGGAAGTGTCCATCGGCTTTGCCATCGTTGCCCGGGCCGTCCTCGTGGGCATGGACCAGGCCGTCCGCGACATGCGTGCAACCGTAAAAGAATACTGATTCGATCACCTCTCCGACCACAACGCCTGTCCCTATGGAGCCTTCTCCTTCTTCTCCGTCCTTCTTTGAGGACGTTCCCGACGACCACCAGAGCGGCTATGTCGCGATTGTCGGCAAGCCCAATGTGGGCAAGAGTACCCTCATGAACGCCATGCTGGGGGAAAAGCTGTCCATCGTCACCCGCAAGCCGCAAACAACCCGGCATCGCATCATCGGCATCCATTCCAGCCCCGACCATCAGGTCATTTTCCTGGACACGCCGGGCATCATCAGTCCCCGGTACAGCCTCCACGAGGCCATGATGGGCCAGGTAAAGGGCGCCATCCGCGACGCCGACCTGCTGCTCTTTCTGCACGAGGCCACGCAGGAGGAGCCGGACACCGAAAGTCTCCAGCAAATCGGAGACACCCCGGCCTTTCTCGTCCTCACGAAGATGGACCTCGTTCCTCAGGACCAGACCCTCCCGTTGGTCGAGTCGTACACCGACATGCGGGCGTTCGACGAAGTGGTGCCCACCTCCGCCCTCACCGGCCACAACGTCGACACGCTACGCGACCTCGTCGTCAATGAGCTGCCGGAGGGCCCGCCGTTTTACCCGAAGGAGATGATTAGCGAGCACCCGGAACGCTTCTTCGTGGCCGAGATCATTCGGGAGAAGGCCTTTCAGCAATACCACCAGGAGCTGCCCTACTCCATTCAGGTCAACATCGTCTCCTACGAGGAGCGGGAGGGCAACCAGAAGGACTATATCGACGCCGAGATCGTCGTGATGAGCGAGTCTCACAAAGGCATCATCATCGGCGAGGGCGGCAAGGCCATCAAGAAGGTCGGCACCGAGGCCCGGAAAGACATCGAGCCGTTCGTCCAGAGTCCGGTGTACCTCAACCTCCACGTGAAGGTGCAGGAGGACTGGCGGGACCGCGAACAGGTGCTGCGCTCCTACGGCTACCGGTCGTAGCTTCGTCCTCCGAAACGGCGCCTCTTCTTGTCCGGAGCGTGCGGATGATCCGTTTCCAATGCATATAGCTACGTGGCCTCACCCCCGATGTCCGCGTGGCTGCCGTCGCAAAAGGGCGTGCTCCCGGAGGCACCGCACCGGCAGAGGACCCCGCGGTGGCCGGTAATCGTCTCCGCGTCTGCGCCTTCGTGGCTCTCCTGCGCTGTGTCTCGGCCTCCCATCCGCTCGCGAAACGGGTTCTGAACTTTTCAGCTGAATTTGGTATAACAACCGTTCATCGAAGCGGCGCGTCCGGGGGATCCAGCGTGCACGCCCCCGACGGCCCGACGTCCACGTTGCTTTTTTCGTTGGTAGCGACGCACTTCTCCTGCAATCGACCCCATTTCCCAATGAGAAACGACGAACGAGCGGACCGCCTTCACACCCTCGTCAGTGAAGCGCAGTCTCTTGCCGAATCATTCTGCGAAGCAGACGGGGAGACGGAGCGAGGTCAACAGGACGTAGCCCGCCTGCGCGAAGTGTTGGGGGTGGCCCTCGTTCTTGCGGAGGGGGCGGCCCGAGACGCTGGGGATGGCTCCATGCTAACTCTCGAAACGAGCGACGAAGCGGGCAACGTGCGGTACAGGATCATCCTGGATGAACCGGAAATTTCGGGACTGAACCCAAGTTGACGGAGGGTGCCCATCCAGCAGCGCCCCTCTCACACGGCCGGACGGATGCTCGTCGCAGGGCATCTGCCTGACAGGGTCGGGCTCAGCCGCGCTCCCTACGACCTGCCCCAGCCTCACCGGCATTGCATCGTGAGCCCATCCTCCACCACGGCCCGGTAGGCCGGCGGCACCCCGGTGGCCGCGACCGTCTGCTTCTGCATCTCTCGTCGTGTCGGGTACGTGGCGCGAAGTTCCCGAAACCCGTCGCCCCGCTCAGACGGGGGACGATCAAGGAGCCCTCGCATCCGCGCGTCGTCGGCCAACAGATCGTAGGCCTGTCGGGCGAGGTGATCGAGCCAGTCGGTGCGCGGCAGGCGAGGATCCGGCGCCTGACAACGCAGCACATCGGGCGACGCCGGCTGCAACAACGTGTCCGAGGACCACTCCGGCTCCTCCCCAAGATAGTCGCAGAGCGCCTCATACAGCATGGTCGTGCCTCGCACCTTCCCGTCGTACGCATATCCGGCAATGTGCGGGGTGGCCACGTCGACCGCCCGGATCAGCGCTTCTTCCGGCGAGGGTTCATTCTCCCACACGTCTACCACGGCGGCCCCCAGTTCGTCATTGTGGAGAGCCCTGAGAAGAGCGGTCCCATCCACCACCGATCCGCGGGACGTATTCAACAGCCAGGCATCCGATGAAAGGCGGGCAAGCGCCGCCTCGTCGATAAGGTGCGGCGTCGGGTACGGGTCTTCCGTTACCATCGGCACGTGGCACGTGAGCACGTCCGCTTGCGCCAACACCGTGTCGAGGGCCACGAAGTCGTGAGCCCGTCCCTCGGCCTCTGCCGCCGCGGCCTTCGGCGGATCGTTCCGAAGCACCGCGCATCCGAACGCCGGGAGACGCTCGGCAAGCCGGCCGCCGATGTTGCCGCATCCCACAATTCCAATCGTCTTGTTGTGAAGCGGCTCCGCCCGCCGTCGGGCCAGCAGCAGAAAGGCCGCCACAACGTAGTCGGCCACCGAATCTGCATTTGAGGCGGGCGCATGGGCAAACGCAATGCCCTGCTCGCCGAGGTACTCCCGGTCCACGTGGTCGGTGCCGATCGTCGCCGATCCCACAAAGCACACCGGACTGTCATCCAACAGTGGCGCCTCGATCGGCGTGACGCTCCGCACCAACAGCACGTCGGCGTCGGCCACCACCGCCGGCCCCATGTCCCGCCCCGGACACCGCTCCACCTCTCCCAGGTGCCCAAACGCAGCCTCCACGCATGGTATATTGTCGTCCGCTACGATTTTAAGAGGTAACACAACAAAGAGTGAAAATTTTACCTATGAAAGCGCTTTTTAGACCTCCCTCCTAAAACAAGTACAAAAAAGACAAATTAGAACGGATCAAGGGAATATAAACCAACAATCAATACGGGTGTAAACGAACATGAATAAATAAAGTATACAGTTTAAATCACTAATATTCAATAACTTACGGAAAACGGTCTACCAGAAACCTCCGTCGGGCACGGGAAGTAGACCGCAGTCAGTTATCATCCAGACAACATCGGGAGTCGGCATTTCTACTCCCTTATTCTTTTCGCCGCTCTTCGCATAATAGCGCAACGAATATGAATAAGCGTGCTCTCATTCTTCTCGCTTGCTT
Source organism: uncultured Salinivenus sp. (assembly GCA_964407535.1). Taxonomy (GTDB): domain Bacteria; phylum Bacteroidota; class Rhodothermia; order Rhodothermales; family Salinibacteraceae; genus Salinibacter. Next base: position 24,711 of record CAYOWD010000002.1, read on the forward strand.
TGGAACGTTGCTTCTCACGGCGGGCCGCGTAACGGCGGTCTTTCACCCTCCATCGGCGTCTTCCTCAGTTCCCGCTTCGGAAAACGTCGTCCCGTCGACTCAAGAGGCCGATCGCAATCTTCTGAATGCCGCTTACGGCCCCTCCCAATCGCCCGTCGAGACGCCGAAAATTACGCCCTCCATCGTCGACGAGAGCACGCTGTGGCTGGCCCGAGCCATCTATTCGGAAACCAAACTTCCCCACGAGCAGGAACTTGTAGCGTGGGTCGTGCGCAACCGCGTGGAGACGGAATACCGTAATAACAAAACCTACAAGGAGGTCGTGCTGGACCCCTATCAGTTCAGCGCCTTCAATCCCGGTGCGCCGCGCCGGTCCTTCTTCCTAAACCTGACGCCGGACGTGCAGATTCCGGCGTGGCAGCAGGCCCTCTGGATCGCACATTACGTCCGGCACGCCGACGCCGCCTACCGACCGTTCTCCGTCGAAACCCGACACTTTTACAGCGAACGTTCCATGAAGGGACGGCGGCACCCATACTGGATCAACCGCCAGCAGTTCGTGTCGCCGGGCCAGGATTATCACGTCAACGAGCGACGCTTTCGCTTCTACAAGGAGATCTCCTAAGAGGACCGCGGTGGTTCCCGATCTACATAGCGACACGTTCGAGATGCCCGCCTCCCGATCCCCGTCGGGAGAGCGGGCATTCTTTCGTTTTCCCGCCTCGCCCCAATCCGCCCTCCGCCGGGCATTCGGGAAGCCGATCGGTGTCGGCGGCGTAGGGGTGCCATCCAGACGGATCCGGCTCCTTTCTTCGCTAGAATAACACGTGGAGCCGGAGCGCAACGTTACTGAATCGGGGACTGTCCTGCGGCTCAAACGACGCACTCTGGTCGCCTAGTGTGACTTCGCTTTCATCGTCGATAAAGCCACTGGCGCCGAACTCGTACCGCAACTCGGGCTGCAATCTCCACGACAGGCCGGGCAGAGCAATATCCGCCCCGACCCCAATATTCAACGTGTACGCCACATCCTCCATGACGGCCTCGAACTCGCCCTCGCCTCGCGGAAACGTCGCCTTCGGCCCCCCGACGACGTACGGCGAAATCAACGGCGTCGGCAGCAACGTATACCGTACGTCGACCGGCACCTCCCACGCCGACACCGTGTAGCGCGGATCGTCCAGCGAAAACCCCGAGACCTCGTAGGTCCCAACGCGCCGGTACAACACGCCGGGCCGAATGCTAACCGGGCCAACCGAGAGCTCATAGACGAGTCCAATGTGGTAGCCGGTCGAATTGTCAAAGGTCGCACTGCCGCTCTCGGCCTGAATGTCACCGGCCGATTCAAAGTTGAGTCCCCCAGCGACGCCCGGCTGACCAAAGGCAGGCGCGGCCCCCATCCCGACCAATATCCCGACGACGACAACAGCGAGAACGGAGCGGACAGAATTCATAGACATAGGTACGTGCGCGTGGTGGAGAAAGAAAAAACGGCGCGGAAGCCCCCGACCCATGAAACGCGTGTCTTCCAATGTACCGAAGAAGGCGCATGATCTTCAGGAAGGGTAACAATCTTGCCGCTTCGAAACAGATTTCGTCCCTTCAAGATCGACCCGTTGGGTGAATGCAATCCGTCCGAGTGTGCTCCTCCCGACGCGCCCTCCCGCCGTCGGGTGTGGCCCGAACAAACAAACGGATTGTAACCGAATCGGAATTCGCATCAAGGCCCGTTCAAACCGTTCAATCACCTGCAACCTCTTACCCGTTGGTAAGTTGGTAGCGGGGCTACTGACCCTGAGCGAAAACGAACTTAAGAAACGTATCGGTAAGCCGTTGAGAAGCTGTTTTGTGAGCGGGTACGTCGCCGAGACACAGTGGGCGAAGGGCCATGGAGCGCACAAATGAACCTCGTAGTGGAACTACTAGGTGAATGCAGAAGCTCCATGGCACGAGATCCACGAAGTCGAAGGCAGTAAACGTCTCGCCAAACAGCTTCTGAAGCCCGCTCTTGGTCATAACCAATCACGGGCTTGGAGATTCTCAATCTTCGGGACCGGAGATGTCCGGGATCGTGCCGGGCAAGTCCGGCCAATCTTCTCCATACCGGCGCAAATGCCCTACACACGTTCTCACGGATCGGTACGTGCGGGTCGGTCGTCTATTCTCCGTCGGAATCCGGTGCCCCAGCTGTCATGAAAATCGGTATCACGTGCTACCCCACATACGGCGGCAGCGGCGTCGTTGCCACCGAACTCGGCAAAAACCTCGCAGAGCGCGGCCACGAGATTCACTTTATCTCGTCCTCCCTCCCGTTTCGGCTGTCGCACGTGGCCGGCAATATTTTCTTCCACGAGGTCAACGTCCAGAGTTATCCTCTCTTCGAGTCGCCCCCGTACACGCTGTCGCTGACGAGCAAGATGGTGGACATTGCCAAGCACGCGGGCCTCGACGTGCTACACGTCCATTACGCCATTCCCCACGCCACCAGCGCCGTCATGGCCCGCCAGATTCTGGCGGGAGAGGGCATCTCGCTTCCACTGGTCACGACCCTCCACGGCACCGACATCACCCTCATCGGCCAGGACCCCTCGTTTGCGCCCGTCGTTACGTGGTCAATCAATCAGTCGGACGGCGTCACGGCCGTCTCCAACTACCTGCGCCAGGAGACCTACGACCACTTCGAGGTGACGAACGGGATTGAGGTCATTCCCAACTTCATTGACACCGATCGCTTTCACCGGCAGGACAAGGAGCACTTTAAGCAGGCCCTGTGCCCGAACGGCGAGAAGGTGATCGTCCACGTCTCCAACTTTCGCCCCGTAAAGAACACAAAGAAGGTGGTGGACATCTTCTGCCGGTTGCAGAAGAAGGATCCCGACGTAAAGCTCCTGCTGGTGGGCGACGGCCCGGAGCGCGCTCCCACCGAACGCAAGGCCCGCGAGCTCGGCGTGTTCGACGACATTCGGTTTCTCGGCAAGCAGGATCCGATCGAAGAGATCCTATCGATTGCCGACGTGTTCTTGATGCCGAGCGATTCGGAAACGTTCGGCCTCGCCGCCCTGGAGGCCATGGCGTGCGGCGTGCCTACGGTTGTGAGCGACGTGGGCGGACTGCCGGAGCTGGTCGCCCACGAGGAATCAGGGTTCTTATGCCCGGTCGATGATCTTTCCGCCTTCACCGATCGGATCCGATCCCTCCTCGACGACCCCGACCTCCATGGTCGCATGAGCCGGGCCGCCCGGGCGCGGGCCGTCGAGACGTTCGACATCGACCGCGTGGTGCCCCTCTACGAACAGTACTACCAGCAGGTACAGGCCGGCACTACTGCCCCGTCTGCATGAATCCCGTGCCGGTGCTTCCTCCGGATTCCCCGAGCGCCTCCTGCACGAACGGATTCTGCTTCCGCTCCCGTCCGATGGTCGTTTCGGGGCCGTGGCCGGGATAGATGCGCATGTCGTCCCCGAGGGGCAACAGCTTTTCGGTAATCGAGTCCATGAGCTGCGAGCGAGAGGTTTGGGGCAGGCCCTGCGTGCGTCCGATTGAGTTTTGGAAGAGCACATCTCCCGTGAGGGCCTGCTCGCTCTCCTCATGCACAAACGAGATGGAGTCCGGCGAATGGCCGGGCGTGTGAAGCACATCGAGCGTGACGCTACCAAAGGAAATGGTGTCGTCCTCCGACAGCAGCGTGGTGGGCACCGACGGCGGATCGAGCGTTACCCCGAAGGCCTTCGCCTGCTCCTCGGCCTGTTCAATGAACGGCACGGCGGCCTCGTGGGCCGCGAACCGCATGTCGAACTCATCTTCGAAGAACCGGCACCCGAAGATGTGGTCTACGTGGGCATGCGTAAGCAACAGGTGTCGCACCTCCAGGTCGTGCGTCTCAATCACGTTCATGACTTCCTCCCGCTCCGACGCCGTCTCACAACTGGCATCGACAAGAACGGCCTCTCCCTCATCGTGACAGAGATAACTGTTCGTCATGAAGGAGCTAAACGTAAAGCACTCAACGTGCATGGAAACCAGAGAATTGGTTCGGGAAAATTGAAGGCCGAAACGCTCTTCCTCAATAGGCATCCCCCCGGAAAGATCCCATTGTACCGATCCGTGAGAACGTACGTGAACGATTTTTCAGGCTGGCCAGGCAGTCTCAGACGGCTCGATCTAGAATTGGCGGGACCTTATTGACGGATCGGCATGCATCGAACATGCTCCTCACTCCCGTCGTTTAGGCGCCTCCGTTTCTGGCAGCGGGCCGTGTACTGCGGCGCCCCGATGCCGGCGTCCCGTTCGCAGATGCCCCCGTGTCCTCGCACCGCCGGTTCCAGCATGCGAATGCCAACACGCCGGCGCCGCATCACAACGCAGAAACGCAAGGAGCGGCAGAACGAGTACGCCGGGGATCCGTCGAAGCGGCCGTCACAACTCGAAATCGGAACAAGACGCCTACATGCTTCGCCGTCTCCATTGGCTCATTTTGCGTCGACTGCCGGGACCCTTCTTTGGGTGGCTGGGCATCCTGATGTTTCTGCTGCTCATGCAGTTTTTGATCCGGTGGCTGCCCGAAATTGCGGGCAAGGGCATCCCGCTTCCCGTCATCATCGAGCTGATCGTCTACAACCTGGCGTACATGGTAGTGCTGGCGGTGCCGATGTCCGTCCTGCTGGCGGCGCTGATGACGTTTGGGGAGCTTGCCGAGTCGAAATACTACACGGTCATCAAAAGCACCGGCATCTCGTTCGGCGAAATCGTCTGGCCGTCCCTGGTGCTGTCGCTGTGCGTGGCCGGCGGCCTCCTGTATTTTAACACCGTTCTGCTGCCGGAGGCCAACTTCCGCGCCCGCGACCTCTGGAGCGACATTCGCAACAAACGCCCCGGGTTCGAGCTGCAGCCGGGGACGTTCTACGACGGCGTGGAGGACTATAGCATTCTGGTCCGCGACCGGCCGGCCGGCTCCAACACCCTCATCGACGTCACGATTTACGACTACACCCAGGGCCGCGACGAGCAGGCCGTCCTGAAGGCCGAACGCGGACGCATTTCCTCGAAGGCCGGCGGGGCCCGCATGACCCTCCGTCTCCAGAACGGCGAAATGCACCGCCCCCGCCCCGCCCGCTCGGCCCAACACCGCTCCCGATACGAAACGCTTCAGTTTGACCGACACGTCCTCCACTTCGACTTGTCGGACGCCGTTTTCCAACGCTCCGACGCCGACGACAATGATCGCTCCACCCGCACCACCCCGCTTACCGGCCTCCTGGCAATCGAAGACTCGCTCCAGGCCGACGTGAACGACCGGTATGCGACCCTGCACAACACCCTTACGGACGCCCTCCTGCCCACCCGGTCGATCTATGCCTCGCGCAGCTCCCTGGCCGATTCCACCTGGCTCCAACGCCCGCTTATCAGCCCCACGCGGCTTGACAGCGCGGGGACGCACCGGATCATCGAGGCGGCCACCCGACGCGCCCAGTCGATCCAGTCCGACGTTCAAGCCGCCAAGCGCGATACAGATTGGAAAACCCGGCGCCTTCGGAGCTATCAGGTGGAGATCCACAAGAAATTCTCCATGGCCGTTGCCTGCCTCATCTTTATGGTGATCGGCGCCCCCCTGGGCCTCGCCCTGCGGCGAGGGGGACTCGCCACCATCGGCGTCGTCGCCCTCGGCATTTTCATGTTCTACTGGATTACCCTGGTCCAGGGCGAAAAGCTCTCCGAGCGCGGCCTCTTCCCTCCCTGGATCGGCATGTGGATTGCGAACGTCGTGATGTCCGGAGCCGGCATATGGCTTCTGGCGTACACCGTGCTGGACCTCGCCGCCACGCCCCCGCTCCGTACCCGGCTCTGGACCTGGCTTACCTCGGCGAAGGAGTGAATGCCTTCTCTCCGCGTCTTCTTTCCCCTGTTTTTTCGCTCTACTACGTGCTCAGGGCAATCGCATCGTGCTCTCCGCAGCAAACAAAAGGGAGCTGTAGAACAGCGTTATGGCTTCCATGCCTCCATGCTTCCACTCATTCCGGGCAGACGGAGAATTCAGCGGCAACATCGCCTCCTCCGTCTCCGGACATCTTCCAACATGCAATCGCCCCTATACTCGTGCTCTACCTCGTCCCCACCCCCATTGGCAACCTGGAGGACATCACCTACCGCGCCGTACGGACGCTCCGGGAGGTCGACCTCATCGCCTGCGAAGACACGCGCACCTCGGGCGTGCTTCTCAACCACTACGACATCGACACCCCCACCACCAGCTACCACGAGCACAACGAACACGACAAAACGCCGCGCCTCGTCAAACGGATGCGGGCCGGGCACGACCTGGCGCTCATCACGGACGCCGGCTCGCCCGGCATCTCCGACCCCGGGTTCTACCTGACGCGCGCGTGCTGGCGAAAGGACATTGCGGTCCAGGCCCTGCCCGGCCCCACGGCCCTCATTCCGGCCGTCACCGCCAGCGGCCTCCCCTGCGATCGATTTGTCTTCGAAGGCTTCCTACCCAAGAAAAAAGGCCGGCAAACCCGCCTGGAGACCCTTTCGACCGAGCCCCGTACCCTTGTGATCTACGAATCCCGCCACCGCCTCCTTCGCACCCTTGACGACCTGGCCGATCACTTTGGGGCCGACCGACGGGCGGCCGTCGCCCGTGAGCTCACCAAAAAATTCGAGGAAATTGAACGGGGAACGCTCGCTGAAATCCGGTCGCATTTCGGAGCCTACGAAAACCTGAAGGGGGAGTGCGTCGTTGTCGTCGACGGAGCGGATGCGTAACGGGTGCCAACACCGTCACCAGTCGTTCCGCCGCTCCCCCAAGGCTTTTGCTCACAACTGTTCGCGCTCCCGTGTTGCTTCGCCGCCTTCTCCCTCTCATCGCCCTCCTTCTGCTGCCCCTCTCCGTGCAGGCGCAACAGGAAAGCGACGGATGCGAGGTGGGGGGCGACCTGTCGATGGAGGAAGGGGCTGCGTCGAACGAGACCGAGAATCCCCTCACCAAACAGGCCCCTGTGACCACCGCCACGCCCGCAACGGCCGTCACCCCGAGCACAAAGGCCGAGGCAGCGGTTCAGAACGTGATCCAAGAAAACGGCCTGCACGTCGTCCACTTCTGGGCGCCCTGGTGCGACAACTCCAAGCGCGAACTGCAGAATGGATGGGCCGACCTCGTGGCCAACAACCCCAACGTTACCTTTACGTTCGTCACCGTCTGGAACGACGGAAAGACCGGCACGGACGTACTTGATAATAATTCCCTCCCCGAGCGCGTTACGGAAGTGGCACAGCCCGATCTCGGCCCCAGCGACGACGAATCCAACCGGCGCCGGTCGTTCCTCACACTTCCGGTTACCTGGATTCCGTCCACCTGGATTTTCCACAACAACGGGGAGCTGGCCTTTGCACTGAACTACGGGGAGATGAAGATGACCACCATTCAGTCGCTGCTCGACGCCACCCGGAAAGAGTGGGCGTCGCGTTGATGCCGCCGGGTCCCCCGGAGCCGGCCCCACGTTTCTTTTCTCTGTTTCTCTGGTACGACCCACAAGCTTGCTTCAGCATGAACCGGAAGTGGATTGATCGCCTCACGGCGGGCTTCGTATTCCTCTGGGCCTTGACCCTGTACGTCTCGACGATGGCCCCGACGGTATCCTTCTGGGATCCCGGCGAGCGCATCGCCAGCGCCTTCAAGTTGCAGGTGATGCACCCTCCGGGGGCGCCCTTCTACCTCCTACTCGGCCGCCTCTTCTCGATGCTGGCCCCGTCAAAGGAAACCGTGGCCCTGGCCGTCAACACCATCTCGGTGCTCTCCAGTGCCGGCACAGTGATGCTGGCCCACCTCATCATCGTCCGCCTCGTCCGGCGCTGGCAGGACAACCTGGAAGACATCGCGTCCGGCCCGTACGTCATTTCTCTCGCCAGCGGCGTCATCGGCGCCCTCACCTACGCCGCCACCGACTCGTTCTGGTTCAACGCCGGCATCGCCGAGGTCTACGCCCTCTCCACCTTCTTTACGGCCCTCGTCATCTGGCTCGTGCTGAAATGGAGCGCTGTCGCCCGCCGCGAGGAGGCCCAGTTGGAGGGCGCCGGGCGCCATCTCTTTCAACTCGACGCCAATCGGTACCTCATCCTCATCGCTGCCCTCTTTGGCATGGCCATCGGGGTGCACCTGTTGAGCCTCCTGGTCTTCTTCTTTGTGGCACTCATCGTCTTCTTCACCGAGTTCGACCGGGAGGAATGGTCGTCCCGGGACCGGTGGTTCTACCTCGTCGTCGCCGGTGCCATCTCGTCGGCCCTCTTCCTGGCCGTTTATCCCGGCCTCGTGAAGGGACTTCCGAAAATCTTCGACACCACCGGCGCCCCCTTTCTGACGGCTGCGGTTATTGCCGGGATCGTCATGTACGGCATCTACGCCACCCACAAACGGCGCATGCCAATGGCCAACCTCGGCTTCCTCTGCCTCGCCGTCATCCTCATCGGCTACGGGTCCTACACGCTCGTCTTTGTGCGGAGCGCCACCGAGCCGTCCATCGATATGAACGACCCCGACAACATCGATCGCTTCATCGACTACCTGGAGCGCGAACAGTACGGAGCCACGCCGCTGCTCAGCGGCGTCTCCTACGACGACGCAGCAGGCGAAGTCCCTCGCGACGGCACTGAAAAGCTCTTCCCCCGTCGCCACTCCCAGAGCCCCCAGCATTGGGATGTCTACGACCGGTACGACTCCGATCTGTCCTTCTTCCTGGACTACCAGATCGGGTACATGTACATGCGGTACTTCCTCTGGAACTTCTCGGGACGCGCCAGCGACGAGCAAGGGGCCTCCTGGATTACGGGCATTCCGCCCCTCGACCAACACGCCCAGGAGCGCGTGCGCCAGACCCCCAGCGAGAAGGAAGCGCGTAACGTGTACTATGCCCTCCCCCTTCTCCTCGGCCTCTTTGGGGCCTTCTACCACTTCAATCGGGACTGGCGGCGCGCCTTCAGCGTCTTTATCCTGTTCTTCGTGACCGGCATCGGCATCATTATCTACCTCAATCAGACGCCGATGCAACCGCGTGAGCGCGACTATTCCTACGTCGGAAGCTTCCTGGCCTTTAGCCTCTGGATCGGCATCGGGGCCGGAGGAATCCTGCAAATGGTCTACGAATCCATCAAGGAAACCACGTCCAACCTCGCGCAAACCCTTCCCCTGCTCGGGGCCGGACTTCTCGTTTTCCTCACCGTGCCCGGCTGGATGACGCTGGAGAACTACGGCGACCAC
>CAYOWD010000002.1:33973-43078 GCA_964407535.1 uncultured Salinivenus sp.
GGCATCCTCTTTACCAACGGCGACAACGACACCTATCCGCTCTGGTACCTCCAGGAGGTCGAAGGGGTGCGCACCGACGTGCGCGTCGTCAACCTGTCGCTCCTCAACACGTCCTGGTACATCCGTCAGCTCAAGGACCACCGCACCTACGAGTCCGCCCCGCTTCCGATTTCGATCGCCGACGATCGGATTGAAAACATCCGCCCGCGCCGATGGAAGCCCCGTGAGGTGACGCTGCCGGTGCCCATTGACAAGATGAGGAGCACGTTCGACAAATATCTCCCGGAGTCTTCAGTGGACAGCACGAAAATCGAGGCCCCGATGACCTGGACGCTCAAGGGGCGTCCGCTCGGCAAGAACCAGCGGCTCCTTCAGGCGGCCGACCTGACGGTGTACAACATGATTCGCACGAACGCCGAAAACGACTGGAAACGACCGTTCTACTTCGCGGTCACGGTGGCGCGCTCCGGCCAACTCAACCTCCAAAACTACTTCCAGCTCGAAGGCCAGGCGTACCGCGTTCTCCCCATCAAGCACGACAAGCAACTGGGGCGCGTCATTCCCGGGCTCACCGACGACAGAATGTCGCAGTTCCGATTTACCAACCTCGCCGACTCCACCGCCTACTACAACGAAAACGCGCGACGCATGGTGGACGGCTATCGCCTCCACTTTGCCCACGCAGCCGACCAGTTTGGCCAAACGGGCCACGCGGACCGCGGACGCAACCTGCTAACCAACTTCTCTGAGTCGGTGCCGTTCTCCGTCATTCCGGGCGACACGCAAACCCTCATGTTCACCGCTCGCGCTTTCCGTACGCTTGGAGAAACGGACAAGCTCGCCAACGTCCTCAAAAGCGCCCAGCCCGTGGTGTTCAATGAACTGCGCACCGCCCGGGGCCAGCAACAATTTAGCCGGGCTCTCTTCTACGCCGGCCGGGTGCGCGAGGCCTACCTTGAGGCCGACCGGCAAGCGGCCCTGGAGGCGTTCGACCAACAGCTGGACGAGCTGCTCGCCCAGGCGCCGTTCCAGGTCCCCGACCGTCTCCGGCGTGCATACGGCCTGGCCAGCGACACAACCGGGGGGCAGGAATCGATGCCCATGCAGCTTCCGGGCGGTGGAGCGAGTCCGGCGCCGGGGCCGGGACAGTAGCCCCTATTCCAGGCACCGCGCCGCAACAATCAGACCTAGAAATCCCCATCGGGCCGCCGTCGCGACGGACCGATGGGGGACCCGTATTCGAAACGTCGGGCGCTCGTACCCAATCCGGCGAAAAAGTTCGGCGGTACGGAGGGAAAAGTACAGTCCAGACGCGCTGGCGCGTCAACGCTAATCCAACCGATCTGGGTCGGTATGTACGGACGGGGGAAGGAACCCCGTTCTCCGTTGCTGGTCAACAAATGGTTCGTATTGCGTAACGCACCCCGGGAGTACTTCTTCTTTGGCATCCTCGACAGATGCTGTCGGGATGCACACCTCTCTCCGGAGGCGCAAACCTCTACGAAGAAAGCAGAATCGTACTGCGGTTAATCTCATAACCCTACAAGTGTGCCTGGCTCATTTGGGGGCTCAATGACCCTTCGACCACTGGGTCTCGGCTTCGCCTCTGCCCGCAAAACAGGCCCAAACGATCATAGGAAAGATGCTCTGGGGGAGTCCTGCTGGACTCGATTGGCAATAGCCGGGCATCATGATTTGGAAACGGTATTATCCCGAATCCGGGTGGAGTGCAAGGCCCAATGCCGATAGGAAGAACGGGCAGATCCGGTTCGGGAGGGGGTTGCCGAGAAGCATCGACAATTTCCGGTGTACTCTCTTTAGACTAGACGCCGGATCTCGTTCAGGGGCGCGCAATCCGGTGACCGCAATCCCCGAAAGCCCTGACAGATCCTGGTTGCCTCCAAGATGTTGGGGACGACCTGCGAGGGGATTTCTCCGGCTCGGTTGTGCCGTTGAGGACGGGAGGGAAGACGCCCAGTCCGAATAATTTCTGCAAGTAGAGTGTGTCTTTTTCATTTTCAGATAGACCAGCGTATTGTTTACTCGAATATCACTTAGTTTAAGTTATTCAAAGTAAAAGGTAGTTTTTGTCTTTTGTTAACGAAACGAAGTGCGGAGGCGGGCACAACACGTCAAATTCCTCCGTAAGGGATATGCAGATGCACATCTTTTGGTATCCTTATCTCACTTCTTGCTCTTTTATTACATTTCCAACAGACCTAATTTATGGCTCACCGTATCGACATCGTATTCCAGCCAGAGGTTCTCACGGTTGTGGCTGCTATCTTCGGTCTGATTACGCTTCTGCTTGCAGCGGCAGTGTATCCTGCTCTCCGGCGTACGAAGTCCAACGAGACCGGCCGAAGGGATCCGGATGTGGAGGATGACCGGATGGGTCCTGTGCGCGAAGCGGAAGAAGACCGGGACCAGGACGAACGGAATCTGGACGAGCGTATTGACCACTTTATTGCGGATGCGTACCGGGAGGGGGTTGAGCTGGAACGGCGAGAACGGCACGCACGTGAGCACTCGGAGTGAGGGGCGCGGGAGAGACGTTCAGCTCCTATTGCCTTCAGCTCGCGTTCGGGCAGTCCGGTCCCACCGCGGCAGTGCGGCGTCAACCGTCAATGTACGAGTAATACCAATTCCGCAACCCCAGCGAAGCTGTGCGGCTTCGCTGGGGTTTGTAAGTGCAGTGTCCCGACTGCCGTCGGGGTGGGGGTGTGTGGGCAATGTCCCGACGAATCGGAACTCGTTCCGAATCGGGGTATGTGAGCGACGCACTAGTGCGTTGACGCGCTAGCGCGTCTGGCCCATATGCTTGCCCCCATACCGACACGCCTGCAATCCCGAGCGTTACAAGCGGATGTGGTATAACCAAGGGGGGGATTGCGAGACTGAATACAATCTCACGAAATACGAATTGCGCAATACGAATCGTTTGTTGACCAGCAACGGAGAACGGATCTTCTTCTCCACGTCCGCACAAAGAATCAGCGTTGACACTGCGGTAGGGCTTTGTGCGCGTCTCGGTGGAGGCTCAACGTACTTCATCGGCGAAGGCCTTCTCGCTGGGGAGAGGCGTGCAACCGAGGTGCCAGCGTGTATACTCGGGGGAGCCCGTTAGCCGAACTGATATGGGCGTCGTCGCAGTAGGACGAGAAAGAACGGCACGCCGCAGAGAGCGGTGAGGATGCCCACAGGAAGTTCCTGACCAGGGAGAAGGGTGCGGGCGGCCAGGTCGGCCCAGCAGAGAAAAAGGGCGCCGGCGAGAAAGCTGAGCGGGACGAGTCGCCGATGGGGCACCCCGACCAGGAGGCGTACGGCGTGGGGAACGATGAGGCCGACGAAGCCGATGGCCCCGGATACGGCGACGAGCGTGCCGGTAACGAGGGCGGCGAGGACGATGAGGCCGCGCTTGAGGGACTCGACGGGCATGCCGAGGCTTTGAGCCGGTTCCTCGCCGAGCAGCAGGGCATCGAGCGGGCGTGCGAGTGCGAGTAGGGTGCCGAGTCCGAGGGTGGTTGCGAGGGCCGGAATGGGGAGTTCGGTCCACTGGGTGCCGTTGAGGGAGCCCAGCAACCAGAACAGGACGGCGCGGAGCTTATCGGGGTCCGGCGAGGAGAAGGTGACGAACGAGGTCAGGGAGGCCATGAGGGCGGACATGGCGACGCCGGCCAAGAGGAGGCGCCCGACGGACAGGCGAGGGCCGTCGCGGGCCACCAGGTAGACGAGGGAGATGGACGTGAGGCCCCCGAGGAAGGCGGCGAGTGGCATGGTCAGGGTTTTGGACAGGAGCGGCGGAAGGAAGCCGAGGTAGAAGAGAGACGCTCCGGCGGAGGCGCCGCTCGAAATGCCGAGGAGGTAGGGCTCGGCCAGGGGATTGCGGACGAGGGTCTGCATGGCGACGCCGACGATGGAGAGTCCCCCGCCGACCAGACAGGCAAGGAGGATGCGAGGGAGGCGGAGCTGCCAGATGATCCGGTCCCGGATGGGATCGACGGGTCCCCCGAGGCCGAAGAGGTGACGGCCCAGCACGCGGTAGACCTCGCCCCAGCCCACGGTGGTACTGCCGATCGCGACGGTGACGCCAATGGTCGCAACGAGGCCGCCGCTCAGACCAATGCCGAGGAGCCACGAGCGATTCATGGGACGGATGTCGTTGTAGGAACAGCAGATGCGGCTCCGGTATCCGGAGAGGGGGAGATCCGTTTCGGATGCAGGCAGGCGGCCATGTCCCACGCCCCCTCCACGAGCCGCGGTCCCGGACGCAGCAGGAGGGCCGACGGCAGGCTGTAGACGCGGTCGTGTTGGAGCGCCGGGACCACGTCCCAGGTGGGATGGAGTTCCAGCAGGCGAGCCGGGTCGTACTCGGGGCCCCAGGCCCCCACGATCACATCCGGCTGTTCGGTGAGGACATATTCGTCGCTAAGCGTGGGGGCAGCCTCGTCGAGCGAGGCGGTGATGCTGCGTCCCCCGGCCGCGTCGACGATCGCGTGGATGTAGCTGTCCGCGCCGAAGCTGTAGAGCGTCTCATCCCCCACGAGGACGAGCACGCGGGGACGTTCCTCGCGAGTAAGGGGATCCGTGTGGGCCCGAAGGGCCGACAGGCGGCGCTCCAGGGCCCGTGCGCTGTCGGCCGCGGCGGTTTCGGTACCGAGCAGGGTGCCCATGCGGCGGAGCCCGTCGAACACATCCTCCAGTGAGTCGAATGAGAAGAAGTAGACGGGCACGTCGAGCGCAGCGAACGTGTCGGCGTCGCCGGGCGGATTGACCTGATCGGTGGCCAGGACGAGGTCCGGATCGTGGGCGGCAACGGCCTCGAAGTCGACGGGAAGGGCGCTGATCCTGGCGAGCGTGTCCACGGCGGGGGGATAGTCGTCCGCCGTTGTGACGGCGACGAGCGTAGAGCCGGCGCCGGCCGCGTAGGCGAGCTCCGTCAGGTTGGGGGCAAGCGACACCACGCGCTCGATCGGGGACCGGAGGGCCACGGAGCGGCCCAGGTCGTCGGTCACGGAAGAGGACACCTCCGTGTCCGACGATTGGCAGGCACCTCCGGTGAGAAGCAAAAGGCCCAGGAGGAGAGCAGGAGTAAGTTGACGCATTCGGGAGACAAGTGGGGCGAGAGACGAGCCGATGATCAAGTACCGTACGTCGTGACGGCGATGTACGACGTTACCAATCCGTGAATACGAATCCACCGATTGGGGACCGGTGCCGTTCGCCTACAGCTACGCGCGGCCCCCCTCCAGTCAGGACAATGGGTTTACGTATTTCCTCACGGATCGGTAGGGCGGTGCATGGAGGCGTACGAGAACGGGCCGCAACGAACGGGGCGGTCGGCATACGCCGTGCGCCGGTTCGCGCGGCCGACCGACGGTCCATCCGGGGCGACCGCTGACGTCGTTGAACGACAGGCCCGTACCGAGGAGGCCACCCGTTGTTGGTTGGGACGGAGGGGCGCCCACCCGCGTCGTGACAACGAAGCGGGTGCACCCGGCAAGAACGGGGTGATTTGCCCGGGACGGGTGAAAACGTGTCATCGTGTGAATCTTTCCGCCGGGGATCTCCGTCTCCATTACGGACAAAATAAGAAGTTTCGACCCAGGCGGGAAGTTCCGTACCGAACACCTCTCCCCGAGAGATGTGAGATAACATCGTCACGTACGGTCCGCGCGCCATTCCCCCACGCATGAAGGACGGATTGAACAGATGGATAAACGCATTTTCGTTGTCGACGACGAGCCGAAGATTGGCAATCTCTTCTCGAATGTGCTGGAGCGAGATGGATACGAGGTACAGACCTTCCTGAATCCCGTATCCATGCTCGATTCCCTCGATGAGGGCGCCGAGGCCCCCGACGTCGTGGTGGCGGATATGATGATGCCGGAGATGAACGGGGTTGAGCTGCTCGAAACCCTTCAGGAGCGAGAACTGGACGTGCCCGTCATCATCATGACGGCGCACTCGTCGGTGCAGACGGCCGTAGAGGCCATGCGGCAGGGCGCCTTCCACTATCTTCAGAAGCCCGTGAACCTCGAAGAAATGCGGGCGTTGCTGGAGAAGGCCATTGAGCTCTACGGGGCCCAGCAGGAGCTCAAGGAGATCAAAACGCAGCAACAGCAGGAGTATCCCATCGACGGGATCCTCGGTGAGAGCGACGCCATTGTACGGGTGCGAGAGACGATCGAAACGCTCTGCAGCGCCTCCAACACCACGGTGCTCTTTTCCGGCGAAACGGGCACGGGAAAGAATCTGGCGGCCAAGACCCTGCACTACAACTCCCCGCGGGCCCAGAAGCCCTTTACCGACATCAACTGTGCGGCCCTGCCGGACAATCTCCTGGAGGCGGAGCTCTTCGGCTACGAGGAAGGCGCCTTTACCGATGCCCGCGACTCGAAAGAGGGCCTCATTGAAGTGGCGGACAAGGGCACCTTGTTTCTCGACGAGATCGATTCGATGAGCATGGCCCTGCAGGCGAAGCTGCTCTCGTTCCTGGAGAGCCGGCAGTTCCGACGGCTGGGTGGGGTGGAGGACCTGAACGCCGACGTCCGCATTCTGTGCGCCACCAACTCCAACCTGGAGGAGAGTGTGCAGGAGGAGACGTTCCGGAAGGATCTCTTTTACCGCATCAACGTGGTCAACGTGAAGCTGCCGCCGCTGCGCCACATGGGCGACGACGTGATGCTCATTGCGCGCCATATGGTGAGCGAGTTCAACCGAGAATTTGGCACCGACGTCACCGGATTTACGGCAGAGGCGGAAGAGAAGCTGCGCGATCACATGTGGCCGGGCAACGTCCGCGAGCTCCGTAACGTCTTGGAGCGGGCCATGATCTTTACCGACGACGATCAGATCGGCGGCGAGGACTTGACGCTGGCCCCGCCGGGGCGGCTCGACGAGGTGCAGGCCGCCGAGGGCGCGTTCCAGTTTCCGCTGGGCCGGACGCTCAAGGAGGTGGAAAAGGCCTACATTCGACGCACCCTCGAGGCGCGTACCGACGACAGCTACGCGGAGATTGCGGAGGATCTCGGTATTTCGAAGAAAACCCTGTGGGATAAGCGCAAGCGGTACGATCTCGACGAGGTCGTGGAACGGTAGGCCCGGCGGTTCCGGACGGACGTTGGCGATCGCATGTCAAAAACGCCAGCCAAGCGAGAGGGCTCCTCTGCCATGGATCGCCCAACGAGGCCGGAATGTACATAGGGAGGGGAGAAGAAGCGGGCTGCTCTGAAAGGGGGCCATGCCAGAAGCGCCCCCACGATGCGATTGCCGAAGGGCGGAAGTCCGGTCCTCGATTTTGTCCGGAATGATTCTCATTTTGCCCGTTCACTTGCGAGTGTCCGGGCCCTGACGACAGCCGCGACGGGCGTTCGGGAGCAGAGGCAATCTATGCACGTTGTCCCATTGGCCTACCAGCACTATGCCTGTTCATGACCGGGATCGGCTTGCCGCCGCTTTGCAGGAGCAGCGCGCCGCGCTGTCGTCGTCGGAGACAGGGTACGTCGACGAGGCGCACCGAGCCCTTTCAACCCCTGCGCGTCCGGGCCTAGCAGGGCCCGCCGATCCGCCGGACATCTCGCCGTCGGAGATGGCGGGCTGCATCGATCACACGCAGCTCCGCCCGGCGGCCCCCGACAAGCAGATCGATCGCCTCTGTGAGGAAGCACAGGCGTATGCCTTTGGGGCCGTTTGCGTGCCCCCGACCCACGTGGCGCGCGTGGCGCGTGCCATGGACGGCACCGACGTCACGCCCTGCACGGTTGTGGGCTTCCCACACGGGGCGAACCAGCCGGCCGTCAAAGCGCAGGAGGCGGAACGGGCCGTTATGGGGGGCGCTCGGGAACTCGACATGGTGTTGTCGCTGGGGGCGGTGACCAGCGGGCGCTATGCGGACGCGGAGGCCGACGTGCGGGCCGTGGTCACGGCGGCCCGCGACAGCGGCGGTGCCATCGACACGTACGTCCCGGTGAAGGTCATTCTTGAAACGGCCCTCCTCACCGTGCCGCAAATTGCCGTGGCCTGTATCATTGCAAAACGGGCCGGGGCGGACTTCGTAAAAACGTCGACGGGCTTTGCGTCCGGCGGAGCACGGGCCGAGGACGTGGCGCTGATGCGGCAGATCGTGGGGCCGGAGTTCGGGGTGAAGGCATCCGGGGGCGTCGGCTCCGTGGCCGATCTGAAAACCATGCTGGCGCACGGCGCCTCCCGCATCGGGGCCAGCGGCTCGGTGGCCATCATCGAAGAGGCCCGGACGGAACCGTAGTCGCTGTAGGGACGGAGTCTGCGAAGAAAGAAACAGGAGCGTCCAGCGGGGTGGGGCACAGGGCGTGAGGGCTGCCTATGGAATGCCGGCGTCCTGGGGACGGCGTCTTGACGATGGGCGTGGAACTGCGACAGGCACGCTCTTGTGGAACGTTGCCTTGCTTTTTGCACTGATTCGTGTGTCTACATGGATATCCGACGTTGCCTCGCGCTTATGCTGCCTGTGGTGGTTCTCCTCGGGGCCTGTAGCGGCCCGTCCGAGACCACCGAGAATCAAGGACGCGCGCAGGCGCCTGCGCCTGCCGGGGAGGAGGCGCAACGCCGCGTCTCGATTGCGGAATATGAGACCTTTGATGCCTCCGAATACCCAGTGCGAGTGCCGAAGCAGACCGTGGAGGTATCGCACGCAGTGCCGAGACGGTTGATGGCGGGACGGGCCGATGAAGGGGTGAAGCAGACCGTGGAAGGGTATCGGGTCCAGGTGTTTTCGGCCCAGGACCAGGAGGCGGCGCAGAAGTTTCGGGAAAAGGTGCGTCAGTGGTGGGAGCGAAACAAAGACAAGGCCCCGGCCGATCTGTTTGCGAACGAAACGCCCATCGTGATCGAGTACTCGCAGCCGTACTACCGCGTTCGCATCGGGGCGTTTGCCAGCCGAGAGGATGCCTCCGACGCCCTGGAATTTATCCGGAAGGCGTACCAGGAGGCGTTCGTGGCGCAGAGCACCGTCACCGTTGTCCGGTAATACCGAATCCGGTTAAAGGAGTCGGGGCTGACGGTGTGGAAGTGCCTGTACCGACAGTGGTCGAGTACATCGTCCCGACTACTGTCGGGATGAAGGGA
>CAYOWD010000003.1:0-41475 GCA_964407535.1 uncultured Salinivenus sp.
GGGGAAGGCCGGGCGAGTCGGTCTGCTCGAATGGGGAGGGCACGCTCCGGGGGCGGGGGGCCGTGAGCGTAGCCGAGAGCCCCAAGAGAGTGGCGGTGGCGACGGCGAGGAGAAGAAGATGTTCAAGGAGCGACGCCGTCGGAAGGGAAAAGGCGGGGGGCTGCGGGGACAGGAGCGCGGCGCCGACCAGGAGGCCCCCGAGGCTGCCTCCGAGTACGGCGACGGAACGGGGGGGCAGGGGAATGGCGGCTGTGCCCAGTAGCAGGCAGAGGAGGAGGGGGCCTCCCACGTCGAGGTGCCCCTGGATGGCGTCGCTATACAGTAGTGCGCCGAAAATGCCCGGAACGGCTCCCAGCACGTACCGGCGTGCCACCTGTACGCTGCAGCGGAGATACGCCAACAGCACGGCCCCGAGGCACAACGAAAGCGGGACCACCGAGGCAAAGAGCGGGGGGGACAGGCCGGGGGGCGGATTCGTTGAGGCAGGCAGCACAAATCTACTCCCCACTGCAAGCAGCACTGCCACCACGCCGAGGACGCCCGTCCACCACAGCCCATACTGCGCCCGCCGGAAACGGGGGAGGGGCGAGACCTCATGGGCTCCGTCCTCCACGCCAAAAGGAGAACAGCTAAACACTAGGCAATCCATCGGTAGAGAAATAAAAAGAGAATCCGGAAAACGTGTGTGCTGTTTCCGCCCCAACATGTTCGTCGATAACGCTCTCCCGCAGGGAAGTCTCCCCTGAACAGGTCCGTGCCGTGCAGCGGCTAATGACTGAACGGCGGCAGCTGGAGATGCCCGCCCGATTCGGAGGCAGCAGGTCTCTCCGATGTCTCGACAGCCCCGATGTGTGCTCGGTCGTTCAGTGCCGCGGGCGTAGGTCCGTTTCGCAGCGTCGTCAGGAACACACGGATGGGTCTGGTGAGCCTGCACGGTTCCGATGCCTTTCGGGGAGACTGCAGATACGCACGACGCGTCCACGTAGGTCCGTCGCCAGCGGAGCGTGCGGGGTGGGGAGAGGAGCTCCTTGACGCCACAGAAGTCCATTTGCGCACACAGAGCAGCCACCGCCTCCCTTGTCTCGTGATCCGTCAGGCGAAGGTCGTCACTATATTATACGACCTGGGCCGTTTCCGGGGCGTTCTTGGGCAGTTCGATGGTAAAGCGAGTACCGATTCCTTTTTCGGTACTGACGGTAATATCGCCCTGCATCAGTTGGACGAGGCGTTGTGCGACGGCCAGCCCGAGGCCGCTGCCTTCGTGCGTGCGCTTGCTGCCCGTGGATTCCTGCTCAAATGCATCAAAGAGGTGGGGAACAAACTCTTCTTCAATGCCGATGCCCGTGTCTTCCACCTGAATCTGCACGGTGTCGTCCTGGGGGCGGGCACTGACGGTGATGGAGCCCCCGCTCCCTGTAAATTTGACGGCGTTGCTTAGCAGGTTTCGCAGGATGCGCCGAAAGGCTTCAGGGTCGGCGTAGATGTCGGGCAGATCGTTGGGAAGCGTCATGGACAAGTCAATGTCGGCGTCGGTGGCCCGAGGCTGGTAGATGCCGATGGTCTCTTCGATCTCGGCGGCCAGGTTCACCTTTTGGAGCTGAAGCTGAAGCGAGCCGGCTTCGAGCTGCGAGAAGTCGAGCACCGAGTTGAGCGTGTCCAGAAGGCGACGGCCGCTCTTTTCGATGAGGGAGGCAAAGCGAGGAATGCTTTGTCCGTCTTCCTCCACCGCGTCTGGCGTGGCGTCGCCGATGGCCTCGGCAAAGCCAATGATGGAGGTGAGGGGCGTTCGAATCTCGTGGCTCATATTCGCAAGGAAGGCGGACTTTAGTTCGTTGGCTTTTTCGGCCGATTCCTTGGCCTGCACCAGTTCGCGCTCGCGTTCGATGCGATCGAGGACAACGGTGGCGTGGCCGGACAGAATTTCCAGCAGGCGAATGTCGAAGGAATCGATGGCGTTCGGGTCGAGGGCCCCGATCGACAGCACGCCCCGCGCGCCGAGCGGAATGCTAACCCAGGATTGAATTGAGCCGTAGTCGGAGCTTAAGTTGGACTCGCTCAGATCATCGATCAACACGGTATCTTCCGTACGGAAGGCCCGGCTTGGCAGACTGTCGTCGTCCACGTGGTCGGAAGACGGCTGCGGCAGCAACTCGCGCATCTGGGGCGAGACGCGGATGGGCAGGAGCTGGTTGTCGTCGAGAAGCTGTACGCTCGAGATCGGATAGTCGAACGTATTGAGCGTGAGCTCTTCAATCAGGGCGCCGACCTCGCTCCGGCTGGTGGCTTTGAGGAGGCGGCTCGTGGCCGTGTAGAGGGCTTCAATTTTCGACTCGCGTTCCTGCCGCTCCTTCGCCCGTGTCTTCAGGGCGGTGATGTCGGTGAGCACGCCGAACACTCGCTTGGTGTGGCCCGATTCGTCTTTGACCGGGCGGCCGCGCTGTCGCATCCAGCGCACCGATCCGTCGAGCCGAATGCGGTACTCCAGCTCGTGGACGGGCTCTTGGTTCATGCGCGCGAAGGCATAGCGCACCCGGTCCCGATCCTGCGGGTGCACCAACTCAATCAGGTCGTCGACCCGGTATTTCGTTTCGGCGTCCAGGCCCAGCAGGCGGCTGCCTTCCTGCGACAAGTCCACGACATTGTGCATAAAGTCGATGGTAAGGTGGCCGGTATCGGCCAGCTTCTGGGCCTCCGAAAGGGCCAGGCGACTCTCGCGCACTTCCTGTTCCATCTTCTTCCGGTCGGTGATGTCGTGCACCGTGCCGGAAAAGCGAACCGGATGGCCGTCCCGGTAGTACACCTCGCCGCGCTCGTGGATGAAGCGCTCCTCGCCGTCCGGCCGCTGAATCCGGTACTCGATGTCGAGGGTGTTTTCCTCATCCATGGCTTCCGAGCGCGCCCGTCGCACCGCGTCGCGGTCCTCGGGATGGATGGCATTGAGGAACCTCTCGTAATTGATGTCGAGGTCGTTGGGCCAGCCGAAGATGCGGTGCACCTCCGAGGAGCAAATCAGCGAGTCGCGTTCGAGGTCGCGTTCCCAGTTTCCCATGTGCGCAATGCGCTGGGCCCGTCGCAGCCGTTTCTCGCTCTCCTGGAGCTTTTGCTCCATCTCCTTCCGATCGGTGATGTCGTGCACCATGCCGGTGACGCGGATCGTTTTTCCGTCTTCGACATGAGCCTCGCCCCGGGTGCGGGCCCAGCGCCGCGTGCCGTTGGCCGTTTCGAACGGAAGTTCCAGCTGGAACGTCTGGCCTTCCTCAATGCAGCGGTCCAGGGCCGATCGGAAGACGGGCTGGGCCTTGGGCGCATAGAACTCGATGGTGGATTGGAGGTCCGGCTCGTAGGTAAGCGGGACGGCGTGGAGCCGGTACAGCTCTTCGGTCCAGGACATTTGTCCGGACTCCACCTGCAGCTCCCACCCGCCGACCTTGGCCATCTCCTCGGTGCGGTGGAGCAGCGATCGGCTCGTATGGAGGGCGCGCCGGGTGGTCTGGCGACCCCGAAACTGCGTGTACCGATGGGTGAGAGAAAACGCCGTAAAGCCGGTCAGCAGGACTGTGCAGGCCGCGATCTCAGACAGCACGTCCGTGATCGGGATGTTGGGAGGCAGTACCGGGACGAGAGAAGGAACGTAGGTGCCGCCCACGAACACCGTAAGGAGCAGCATCATGCCGAGGCCGAGGGTTTGCCAGGCCTGGAACGGGACGGCAAACACAAGGGCCAGGTAGAGCGGAACGAGCCGCGCCGAGTGGATCGAGCCGGCCATCAGGTCGCGCGGAAGGCCGCCGAGCGTAATGGCCAGGAGCGCCACCGCGGCAAACAATCGGGCCTCGGTCAGGGAGCACTGGGCGCGGACGGCGGCGAGGCCCCCAAGGCTGAAGGCGAAGGCGATGATGGCACTGCCCATGCGAAGCGCCATCGTCGGGTCAATGGAAAGGAGGCCTGTGTCCCCGGAGGCGAGATGCACCCCCAGGAGGGTCCACAGGTGCAGGAGCGACAGGACGAGCCCAATGACACTGAACCACTTCAGTGTGGTGTGCATGGTCGTCCGCAGGTGTTCCCGAAATGCCGAGTCGTTTTCGAACGCCCAGGGATCGGTAAGGCAAGTCTGAAGTTGTCGGCGCCAATCCATTGCTCGGCGGGGCTAGTTGCACAGAATGCTGCTACAGGTGTGGAACCGATTCCGGTACCGTCCAATCCGGAGGAGAGAGGAGGCCACCGGAAGGCAGGTCCACGGCGCGTAAAACGCAGGGAAGCATCGGAACGGGTATGAAAGTTGGGGAGCCCAACGGGCGGCTACGGAGCCACTATTGGGGTTTGCAGGGTAAGCTGAGCGGTGTCGGTTGTTGCGGACAACTGGCCGCGTGCCCCAATAGGGAGCGAGCATCGCGGAAGCAGATGGCCGTACGGTAGGTTGTGCACAACCGGGTATGGGCGGTGTGCGAAGTAGTCGTCAAGCACGGTGGCGAGAGAGAGGGTTGGTGTATCGGAGTTCGGCTGTTCGGGGCCGAACGAGCCCAGCACCACGCCACTTACGGCATCGAGCACACCAGCATGCTGCAAATGGCCCAGCATGCGATCGATGCGGTACGGTTCCTCCCCGACATCTTCAAGTACAAGAAGGGCTCCCGTCCAGTTCGGTGCAAACGGCGTTCCAACAAGACGACTGAGCACGGAGAGGTTGCCGCCCAGCAGGGGGCCGGTGGCGGTACCGGGCCGGAGCGGCGTCAGTGCATCGGGGGCGAGCGCAGGCATTCCGCCTTCCACGAGGGTGCGGTACGATCCCAGCATCTGCTCGTTGAGCTTGGGCCATTCAGTTACGACGGGGCCGGACAGTCCGGTCCAGTCCGCCCGAGCATAAAGCGCAAGGTGGAGGGCGGTGATGTCGCTGTAGCCCACCAGCAGGGTGGGGTGGGCCTGGGCAAGGGACCAGTCGAGACGGTCGAGCAAGCGGAGGCATCCGTATCCACCGCGGACACACATCAGTGCTCGGATGGTGTCGTCCGCGATGGCCGTTTCAAGTTCAGCGACGCGCTCGGCGTCGGGGGCGGCGAGGTAGCCGCGCTCCTGGCCTGGGGCCCATCGGGTTCGGATGTCGTACAGCGTGCCGAGGCGGTCGAGGCCGTCTCGGTAGCCGTCGAGATCGCGAGGGGGACTGGCCGGCGCGACGACCGCGACGGAGTCGCCGGGGCGAAGCGGAGGGGGACGATTCACGGGAAATGGGGGCGAGGCGGAAGTCAGTGGGACGCCGAGGGGCTTTTATTCGTCGGATGCAGGTGCTGTTTGAGCGCCTGAGGAGGACGACTGGTCTGCATTGTCGGACCTCGCCTGGGCCTGCAGGGCCTTCAGCTTGCGCCGCGTTCGCAGGCGGCCGGGGATCGTGCTCACCAGGCCCACCAGAACCCCGAACCCGAAGGTAAGGATCAGCACGAGGGCTGTTGACCCCGTCGTCTGAAAGAACAAGAGATTCACCGCCATGGTCTGCGGGTTCTGCAGGGCAAAAATTACGGCAAGAAGCGACAGGGCCAGGGAAAACAGCAGGCTGTAGCGCATGAACGACGGCTCGGTCCAAACGGGGGGCAAGGGCACCTAAAATGTAAGACAGGGCCTGCGAGATGTCTAGCGTTGAGCGTTGAAGGAGGGCAACTGGCGGCGGGGCGGCCGGGCAGGCATCGTAGGGACCGGCAAGCGAACAACGACTCCATTAATCGGATGCGGTTTCTGGGGCGGTTCCGCGAGAGACGGCGGCCTGCGAGGAGGGAACGGGACGGCCTTTCCAGGTGACGCGGTCGGTCCAGTGATGCACGGCGGAGTCGAACTGCAAGGCGAGTCCGAGCAGGAAGGAGACAGGTGCGAGCAGGCTGATAAACAGGGGGATGCCGTTCAGGCGATCGGTCGTTCCTTTCAGGCCGTAGAGGGACACGAAGAACCAGGGGGAGAGAAGAGGCGCCGCAAGCCAGACGAGAAGAAAATACCCGTACATCGCAACAAACGAAAGGGGGGCCCCGCCGAGAAGCAGATACGCATTTTTCCGAAATCCCTCCCAGGCTTCCTGCAGGGTCTCGTACATGTACACGGACACGAGATCCTGCACGTCGAGAAATGCCGGGGGGTGTCCCTGGGTTTTTAGAAAGCGCCCGATGGCCACGTCTTCGAGAACAGCGTCTTGTACTTCTTTGTGCGGCTCAAGGGTGTGGTAGAGCGCAGCGTCAATGAGCCAACATTGTCCGTTCAGGGCACTCAGGGAGGGCAGCGAGGTGCGTCGCACCAGGGGCCAGGGCAGGCCGGTGAGCAGTGAGTATGGGACCAGGCTCACCAGGAGCTGCGCGGCGCCGCGCAGGCGGGGGAGGCCGGTACTGACGGCCGCGTCGGTAGCCTGATGGCGCGCGAGCAGCTGGGGGAGGGCGTCGGCGCCGGTAAGCTCGGTGTCCGCATCCAGAAACAGGTAGCAGTCCCCGGAGGCGTGCCGGGTGCACTGGTAGAGGGCATGGACCTTTCCGATCCACCCGTCCGGGGGATCGGTGCCCTGGTGGGCGGTAAGCCGGTCGTCGTCGATCGATTGCAGCACCTCCCACGTGGCGTCTTCCGATCCGTCGTCCCACACAATCACTTCCAGGGACGGATAGTCCTGCTGGAGCAGGCTCGGGAGGAGCCGACGAAGGTTGTGGGCCTCGTTCCGGGCGGGAATGCAAACGGTGACGGTCGGATGAGACGCCGGGGGCGCCGAGGTTCGGGGGCGCAAATAGAAGAGGTTTGCGAGAAGCGTTCCCCACAAGCCGAGGTGGAGGACGGCAACGCCCCCGACTGCGTAGAACCAAAACGAAACGTCGAGCATACGCACGAGGCTGAAAGTTCTAGAAACGTCGTCGCTCCCGTAAGCGGAGAGGGCCGCAGGGGAAAGACAGAGCAAGAACAGAGCCGATTTATACGTCCGGCGGATCTTCAAGGAACTGCTGGTACAGGGGCGCCGGATTGTCGGACAGCAGGGTCTCCTTGAGGGTGCGGGCTGCCTCTTTGCGGCCGGATTCGCGCATCGCGAGCCATTTCCAGACGCGCGCCTCCGTGCGTGAGATGCCGGCGACGGTTCCGTCGTCGATTTGTTGGAGAAGCGTCGAAAAGCGGTCGGCGGCGGCCTCCGGATCGCGGCCGGCGATGGCGGGACGAAAGAGCAGCGACTGGCCGCCAATGAGGAGCACGTAGGGATCGTTGGCGTCCATGGAGCGGGCCGTCTCCAGAATGTTGGCGGAGCGCCGCCCGTACGTCACGGCGTTGAAGATAGAGGCTTCGCCGGCCCGGTAGGACCAGAGGCCGGACAGAAGCGCCCACTCCCGTGCCGTCCCGTCGTCGAGCGTCTCGGGAAGGTTCTCCACGACCGCAGCATTTTCGGTGAGTGGGTACAGTCGGTAGCGGACGAGCAGCGAGTCGGCCCGTGAGTCGGCTTCTGCGAGAAGGGAGCGGAGGGCCTCGGCGTCTTGCTGGGCATAGGCCTCCTGAATCTTGTCGGCGAAGGGGATGTGGAGAGACACAAGTACAAGCAAGAGGCAGAACATGCTGGGGAAAACAGGTTCGTTCAACGCCGCGGGCGTCGGGGGAATAGGGGGAACCGCGTCCGATGGGCCCCTCGTTGTGTGTGAACGGGAGGCTACAGGTAGCGTTTGAAAAACGGGGCCGTGAACGAAAAGCTCCAGGTTTCCGCGGCGCCGCGACGGCCATCGAGGAGGACGTGGCGCGGCGTTGGGTCGGGGGCCTGCAGGGCAGTCCAACGCTCGCGGAGGCGGTTCCGTTCGTGGCCGTCGGCCTCGTGGGCGGGGCCGCCGCTCAGGAGGGCGGTGGGGCGGGCGTGTCCGTGCCAGGTGACGTGCAGTGCAAAGGGCCACCATTGGGCGTTTGGATAGAGACGGGCCAGGCGCCGGAGCACGGTCCCGTCAAACGGGCCGAGGCCGCCGTCGGGGCGGCGCAACTCGCCCTCCGGAAAGTAGATGAGCACGGTGTTGGGAGTGTCGCGAAAGCGCCGGGCGGTGCGTCGGAGCGTGGCCGCTCGGCGATCCGGCGCATCGGGAGGGAAGGGCTGGGCGCCCACGGCCCCGAAGAAGGGAAAGCGGTCCCATTCTGCCATCCAGAGGGTGGCCGATCGGGCCAAGCGTTCCTGGAAGAGGAGCCAGCCGAGATGGCCGTCGTAGTAGTTGTGGTGATTGGCGTACGCGATAACGGGGCCGTCGGGAAGCGACGGCGGCCAGTCGCCCACCCAGCACACGCGCCGAAAGGCACGGCGGAGGTCGGAGCGAAGCATGGTCTCCACGAGCCACGGAACGGGATCCACAGGGAAGAGGGGGGCCAAGGAGCGGTTACGCGCGCAGGCTCGCCTTCCGGCGATCATAGTGATCGTATGCGACCAGGAAGAGCTTGCGGGGAAGCGAGACGTAGGCGCGCCGATTCAGGTTGTCGTAATCGTTGGCCCGGACCTCGTTCAGAATCTCGCGATACATCCGGGCTGCGGCCCGGATGCCGATGCGCGTGCGGAAGGGAAGGGCCGAGACGCCGTCGCTGCTTTCGTCGTAGAGGTGCTCCGCCACCGTCATGGCTCGCTCCAGAAGATCCGGATATTCCGGCGGACAATGGCCCTCGGCGAGGTCGGTTCGACACACGTCGTGCTCGTTGCGCCAGGACGCAGGGAGATAGACGCGGTCCAGTTCGGTGATGTCTTCGCCGACGTCCCGAACAATGTTGGTAATTTGCATGGCAATGCCGAGCCGACGGGCCGCCGGTTCCAGGGTCTCGTACTGCTGGGGGGTGTTGCTGAGGAAGGGGAGCATCACGGCGCCCACGCTGCCGCCCACGAGGTTGGAGTACGCAATCAGGTCGTCTTTCGTCTCAATGGGGCGATCTTCGAGGTCCCACACGGCGCCTTCAATAAGTTCTTCCAGCGGCTCCCGGTTCAGGTCGTACTGGGCGTGCACTCCGCCGAGACGGCGCCACAGAACCTCGTCGGTGGGGGGACGTCCGGCAAGGGTGGCATCGAGCCGGTCGCGCACCGTTTCAACCTCGTCGAGTGCCTGCTTCGGGCCGACCTCCAGCACGCGCTGATCGGCAATGGAGTCGACCCGTCGGCAGAAGAGGTAGAGGGTGGCAATGGGCATCTGCACCTGGCGGGGCAGAAACTGCGCCGCCAGTGAAAAGGTGCGTGAATGGTACCGGAAAGACTCCCAGATCCATTCGTTTTCGTCGGTGCGGGTGTCAAGGGTGGCCGTGGACATACCGGTCCGTACAGGCGTGATTTGGCAGAGTCGGTGGGAGCTGGGTACTCGGGGGCAGGAGCCGTTGGCATCACGGGGCGCGGCGGTCGGACGAGTCGGGCGGATTGCCTCTGTCTGTGGAGAAAATACGGGGGCTGTGTTTGTACGGGTCAGTGAGAGCGGATGGCGGCCAGGGAGCGTGTCACGAAGGCCGGGTCGACCATCCAGAGAATAAGGAACGGGACGGCGGTGGCCGCTGCGCCGACGAGGGCCGCAAGGTAGAGGTCGCGGAGGACGGAGATACAGAGCGGAAACAGGCAGTTCAGCGCGTATAGGAGCGGCGCCCAGTCGTTCTGGATTTCACGGTCGGCGCGCATCCATTCGTAGCCGATCATGATGATGAGCGTGACGCCGAACCACCCGCACCAGTTTGAAAACGGCATGCCGAAGAAGAAGCCGTCGGCGGCGTACTGCCAAAACGGGAAGGCCTGGTTCATTGCGGGATCAAGGGACACGTCCCAGAGGACCATGAATCCCGTTCCGAGCAGAACGGATCCCCAGCGCGCCGTCGTCACCCGCCGGGCCAGGTCCAGCGAGACGAGAGACATTGCAAACCAGGACGGGGGAATGAAATAGGGCACGTGCCCAGCAATTTTGGGGCCGAGCCATTCCGTATAGTGGTATTCGCCGAATGGCAGCGATACATTCCCAACGTTCAAGAGTCCCGTCGTTCCGATCAACTCACTGGCGGCGCCAATGGCGCATCCCCACACGATAAATCCGGCCAGTCGCCAGTAGCCGAGCGACGAGCCGTACATGAGAACGGGCAGGATGGCCAGCATCGTCATAAAGGTCCAGGTCGGCGTCTTCACCAGTTTGGTGTACACCGGCCCGAAGATGGCCATCGTGGACGGAAACAGACGGAGCAGCAGCATCCCGGCCACGCTAAAGCAGATCGACCCCACAAACAACCAGAAGGAAAACTGGAAGAGGAGGTCGACGTTTTCCTCCAGGGTATTTTCCTGCAGTCGGCTACGGGACTCGACGGGAGAAGGCATTGGGGAACGAGTTCGTGCGGGGCGGCGGTGGAAAGGAGGTAGAATGAGGGCGAACCGTCGCAGATTCGCAATGGCAGCCTGACGCCAGGGGCGGCTTTCCCGGAGATTCCGTCTCGGGGCCAATCGTAGGGGCGGCTCTGCTCTTCGCCCCAAGCAATTTTAACGGGGGTTTGGTCCGATGCACTTCGGCACTGCGGACCGGGCACTGCCCGCGCCGATACAACGGCGAGACGAAGGCGTGGACCTCGCCAACGGGTATGTGCGCCTTACGTCCGTTTCCGGGCAAGGTTGCCGACGAATGCCCGGCGTTGCAGGCACTGCCCGCGATACTGTTGCATGGAGGAGTGGATCGGCATGATTGCAATCCAGCCCCCAGCGTATTTTCCGCCCCTGGCGTACATGGCGCTCTGTGCTCAGGTGGATCACTTTGTGCTTGCCGACACGTTCCGCTATCGGACCGAAACGTTCCAGAACCGTAGCAAACTTCGCAATGCGCAGGGGGGGCACTGGATCACGATTCCGCTTTTTGGGCATCCGGAGGGGCGTCCTCTCTGCGACGTCGACATTGAAACGGGCGGGCGCTGGCTCGAAAAGCACTGGCGGTCGTTCCTGTATGACTACCGGACGACCATGTATTTCGACTTCTACCGGGATCAGTTCCAGCCCTTCTTCGAGACGACCTGGGAGGCACTGGCCGACTGCACGTGTCGATCGGTGCGGTTGCAGGCGAGCCTCCTGGGGCTCGACACGACAATCACGCGGGCCACGGCGCTGACGGGCGCCCCGGCGTCCCGGGCCGCGATCGTCGAGACGCTCGCCGACGGGCAATCGCTCGATGAAGACGAGCCGCTCGTTGTGCCGGCGGGGGAACCGCCAGCGGAGGAACTGAAGATGCCCGTGCAGGCCTTCGAATACGAACACCCCACCTATCGTCAGAATTTTGAGGGCTTCGAACCGGGCATGACGGCTCTCGACCTCGTCTTCAACTACGGCCGAGAGGCGCCGCGACGACTCATGCAGGGGCGTGCGGGATAGTATGGTTCCTTCGGCGTTGGGGGTTGTGCGTTGGAGCGTTTTGCGTTGGGCGTTGAGAGTTGTGCGTTGAGGGTTCGGGTTGTGTGTTGAGGGTTTTGCGTTGGAGGGTGTGCGTTGAATTCTGCGTTATGCGTCGGAAACGGGGGACGGTTGGAAGCGGCCCAATTGCAGGCACGTGTTCCGGAGGCGTTTTCGTTCGAGGTGTGCGGTGTTTTCCTGATGAGATGCTTGACATGGCGATCGCCTCTCGGATTCGGGGCCGGCATGACTCGCGTTCTGAGCAGTCCGATGTCCCTCCATGCCTCCATGCTCCCGTGCTTTTCGGCATAATTGGACGATAACAGCAGGAGCGTTTCCTGCGCTTAGCCAGGGTTTTTAACATACGATTGCCCTGGCGATCCCCCTGGGGTGCTTGACCCGTGTCCGGCTCCTGCCTAGCTTCGTTGGTTGTGTCGATCCATCTTCGTTTTGACCGTACCGTTCCCCATGATTCTTCCCGACCACAAGATTCGCACCCTCGCTACGGAGCAAAACATGATTGAGCCGTTCGTGGACGGGCAGGTCCGGGACGAGGTGGTGAGCTACGGACTGAGTTCCTTCGGCTACGACATGCGGGTTGCGGGCGAATTTCGGGTCTTTACGCCCAACATCTACAACAGCGTGGTGGACCCGAAGCGCATCGACGACCGGGCGATGGTCGAGTACGACGTGGACGACCACATTCTGATTCCCCCGAACTCGTACGTGCTGGGGCGGTCCATTGAGTACTTTGAGATGCCCTCGGACGTGCTGGCCCTCGTCCTCGGCAAGTCTACCTACGCCCGCTCCGGCATTATCGTAAATGTGACGCCGCTGGAGCCGGGGTGGGAGGGACACGTGACGATTGAAGTCAGCAACGCCACGCCCCTTCCCGCCAAGGTGTACGCAAACGAGGGCATTGCGCAGGTGGTCTTCTTGAAGGGCGAGAGGCCGGACATTTCGTACGCGGACAAAGAGGGGAAGTATCAGCACCAGGAAGGCATTACGCTTCCGCGACTGTAGCCGGCCGGAATCCTGGGCCGTCTGCCGGCGTTGAGTGTATGCGTATTGTCTTCTGCGTTAGTGTGCTGATCCTGTGTCCGATGCCTCTTCAGGGAGCCGGTCGTATCGCCGATGGATTCTCGCGGTCGTCCTCCTGGTGATTTTCGGGTCGGTGGTTTGGACGGTTGTCAATCCGTACCGGGGGCAGTCCTACGAGGAGGTGCCCCACGGCGACCATTCGCACTACGTCCCGAAGAACCGGAATGAGAATGTGCCCATCAATCGCTTTCCGACGCGGCCGCCTGGGCAGGGAGAACGGTTGACGCCGGAGGGCAAGATTGTGCCGGTCAATCCGTAGAGGCGTTTCCGAACCGCGTAGCGTCCGTCTGGAGGCGTCCGGCCGACCCAAGCAGGCCCCCGGACGCCCCCGCACGGGCCCGTCCTCGACCAGAGACGGCAGCGGAGGGCAAAACGGCATGGGGAATCGGGACGTCCGATCGCCAAGCGCTATTTCTCGACACTGGCTTCAATCTCGGTCCAGAGCGAGTCGTTGAGCGAGTTGAGTCGGTCTTCCTCGTCGTCGTCCAGTGGGGCGAGCGGCGGGCGCACCTGCTTCCAGGCGGGCCGGTCGTAGCGCCAGGCCAGCAACTGCTTGAGGGCCGGAATGGTGGGAAACTGCGACAGCCGGGTGCGGACCTCTGTCAGCGTGGACTGGGCCGAGGCAATCTGGGTGTTGTTCTGCCAGTCGCGAACGGCCTGCTCGGCCAGCGGCGCGGTGATGTTGACGGTGGCCGAGATGCAACCGGCGCCCCCCGCCCGCAAAAGCGGGGTCAGGTGGCGCTCCGTGCCGGCAAAGATCTGTAGGTCGGGAAACGAGGAGCAGAGGGAATCGTGATGGTCCCATTCGCCGCTCGAATCCTTAATGCCGGCAATCTGGTCGGGATACGCGTCGTTCAGCGTCTTAATGAGGGAAAAGGGAATGGGGACGCCCGTCAGCTTCGGGTTGTGATATAAGTACAGCCGCAGCGCGTCGTTGCCGACGCCCTGCAGAATGCGGTCGTAGGTGGCAAGCAGGCCCTCGTCGGTGATGTGTTTGAAGTGAAAGGGGGGAAGGACCAGGACGCCGCCGACGCCGGCGTCGGTGGCGTGGGTGGTAAGAGACACTACGTCCGGGAGCGGGAGCGCGCCGGTGCCGACGAGGAGATTGTCGGGCGCGATGCCGGCATCGAGGACCGTCTCCAGCGTTTGGCGACGTTCTTCGACGGTAAAGGAGAGGCCTTCGCCGGTGGTCCCGAAGAGGAGGGCGCCGTCGCAGCCCCGGTCAAAGAGGTGGTCCAGGTGGTCGGCAAGGGCAGTGCCGTCGGGCCGGCCGTCATCGTCAAGGGGAGTAATGCTGGCAACGATAACACCGTCGGGGAGACGGGGAGAAGACATGGGCACACCAGTGTGGAGTCTACGCAAAAGAAAGGACTCAGTAAACGCAGGGCAAGGACTGGATCTTCTGCGTGCTGCTTTTCTCCTTATGCGTTCCTGTGGGAACGTGCTTCTGCTTCGTGCTCTTTTCACCGTAGGGACGGATGGATTCGCCGGTCGCGTGGAAGGCGAGGCTCGTCTCTACGGGGGACCGATCCACGAGAACGGCCGTGAACAGATTTTTCCGCGTGCGGGAGCCCCGCGTGTAGTTGCCGACAGGGCCGAGATTCATACACCTGTTCACGGATCGGGATCATTGCCTTTCATTCCCTTGAGGATTCTTGCGTTATGAATACTGTGTATCTGCTTCGGCACGCCGAGGCCAAGTCGAGTCGATTCTACAACGACGATCATGCGCGGGAACTTAGCAAACACGGAAAGCGGGATGCGCGCCGTCTCGGACGCTTTTTGGGGACGACTGATCAGGTGGCCGACCAGATCGTGTCGTCCACAGCCGTACGGGCGCGCCGCACCGCCGAGTTGTTGGGGGAGGGGGGTGGGGAGGCTGCAGATGTGCCGCTGCGGTCGACCCACGCGCTGTATCAGGCGGAGCCCGTCCACGTGCTGGAAGAGCTTCGGGCGCTGGCGTCCAGTATCGGGTCCGTCCTGTTGGTGGGGCACGAGCCGGCATGGAGTGCGGCGGTCAGTCGCCTCGTGGGATCGGCGCAGGTGTCGTTGTCGCCGGGGACCTGTGTCCGCATCGACACCGAGCGACAGTGGGCCGATCTGGAGTTCGGGGACGGCATCCTGCGGTGGATGGTGCCGCCGTCCCTGCTCCGAGACTAGCCGATGTCGGACGGATCAGCCGAGGGCCACGTCGAGAACCATCATCACCGCGAAGCCGCCCATCGTCCCCAGCGTTGCAAGGTCGGTGTGGCCGTGCCGCTGGGACTCCGGAATGAGTTCTTCGATGACGACGTACATCATGGCCCCGGCGGCGAAGGCGAGCGCGTAGGGAAGGAGGGGACGCACCACGAGCACCGCCGCGGCCCCGCCGACGGCGGACACGGGCTCGACGGCGCCGGAAAGCTGTCCGTACCAGAAGCTCCTGCCGCGCGAGAGGCCGTCGCCGCGGAGCGGCATGGAGACGGCAATGCCCTCCGGAAAATTCTGAAGGCCGATGCCGACGGTCAAGGCGACGGCGGCCGAGAGGGTGGCCCCCGTCGCGAGGTCGAGCGGGAGGGCTGCTGCCCCGAACGTAACACCCACCGCCAGCCCCTCCGGAATGTTGTGGAGCGTAATGGCGAGTACCAGCAGCGTCGCGCGTCGCCAGGAGGTCGGAAGGCCCTTTGCGTCTTTGCGTTTGCCTCCGGGATGGAGGTGCGGAAGGACGCCGTCCGCCACACGGAGGAAGCCGCCCCCAATCAAGAACCCGAGGGCCGCGGGAATCCACCCGGGGAGGCCCTGGGCCTCGGCCATGTCGATGGCAGGCACCAGCAGGGACCAGAAGCTGGCGGCAATCACACCGATCCGTAGATACGTTTCCATCGAACTGAAGAAAATAGGTCACGGACGTTCTCACGGATCGGTAACACCAGCGGCAAAGCCCATCATGGCGTCGAGAAGCCGTCGGTTAACCGTGTGCGTTACGAATACCGTTGCGGCCCCGAGGGCCGTGACGCCCCACGTAAAGAAGCCTGCGAGAAGAGACTGATACAGCGGAGAGAGGCCCTCGAACCAGGGCGGAAGGAGTGCAGACATCATCTGCCGGTGGTTACGTGCGGGTAGTGGAGCGAGCACAAGAGAACCGTCCCACAGGGAAAAATCCAGTTGTTGGTCCTCGTACAGGGCAATCGCAGTTGAGGCACTAATCGGAGGTCGGAAGCTACTTTGCCTTTGATTTCCCCATTCTGCCCGGAGTGGACGGAGGCTTGGATGCATGGAAGCAAGAACCGCTGTGCGCCAACGTGCCCCTGTGCTCAGCATAGAGCAAGATGCAATCGCCTGGTCCCCGTACGTACACTCCGCCTCGGCTCCGTCGAGCGAATACGGGCAGTCGAACAGTCGGCATCCGGCCCAACGACTGTTCTAGACGAACCCCGCATTGAATATACGGGTATACCGATTCGGACGTACGTGTGCCGACGATGAGTCCAGTTTGAAGGATGTCGTGAATCGTTGTCGGGCCGTGTCAGCCGTCAATGCTGTTCGAGCACGTTTGGCAATGGAATCGAACCCTCTCGACGAACCGCTCAAATCGATATGTCTGATGCAATGACAACCGGATTCATTGGATTGGGGGCCATGGGCACGCCGATGGCCTGGAATCTCCATGAGGCCGACTTGCTCTCGGCGGTGTACAACCGGACCGAGGCGAAGGCCACGCCGTTTGCGGAGGCCGGGTGTTCGGTGGCGGCGTCCCCGGCGGCGCTCGCCCGGCAGGTGGATGCGCTCTTCATTATTGTGACGGCCGACGATGCGCTTTCGGATGTGCTCACGGGCCCGAACGGTGTTCTGGAGGGGCTTTCCCCCGACGACCTCGTCGTCAACATGTCGACGGTCTCCGTAGCGGCCACCACGGACGCGGCGGAGGCGGTGCACGAGGCCGGCGGCCACTTTGTGGACGCCCCCGTGTCCGGAACGGTTGGGCCGGCAGAAGCCGGGACGCTGACGGTGCTGGCCGGCGGCCCGGACGAGGCGGTGGAGGCGGTCCGGCCTGCGCTCGCGGTGATGGGCGATCCGGTCGTGGACTGCGGCGACGTGGGCGACGGGACTCGGGCCAAGCTGTTTGTCAATCTGCTTCTGGGCAACCTGCTGCAGGGGTACGCCGAGGCGCTGGTGTTCGGCAAGTCGCAGGGCCTTTCCTTGGAGTTCATGCAGGACCTTCTGGAGGAGAGCCCAATGCAGGCCCCGCTCCTTGAATACAAGGGCAGCGTGCTCGAAGAGCGGGACTTTACGAAGCAGTTTCCCGTTGATCTTCTACTGAAAGACCTCAATTTGATTACCGAGGCCGCCGAAGAGGAGGGCACCTACCTCCCGCAGACCGCTGCCACCCGCGAGGCCGTCAATGGCGCCAAGGCCCTTGGGCACGGCGACGACGACATGATGGCGGTCATTAAGCTGCTTGAGCAGGTTGCCGGCCTCCAGATCGGCCCGAGTGTTTCGGACGAGCAGGCGTAGTCCCTGTCGAACCGCTTTGGGCATCATCAACGCCGATCCGGGGATAAATATCTGAATTCCGATTTCGATTGCAACTGCACTCGGTGTCCTCCATTCGGAACCGTGTGTCAACGGTGTTCTCACGAATCGGCATCTGCGGGGGCCGCTGCTGCGTATGGAGAAGCACGGGCGGACGAACGGCCGTCGTTCCTTCCTGCACTTTAACAGATCATTGCCCTGACGGTAGAGGCGGGTACTCCACACGGTTTTTCTTTGCAATACGTTTTGCAGTTATGGCATCTCTTTCCAACGGCGATCACATGCTTTCGAACGTCCAGTGGCGCAAGCGCGAGGACGACGCGGCGCTCCGCCCGCTGCGCGGATTTACCACCGGCACGCTGTCCGTCGGGCGAAGCAAGAGCAATATTGAAGCGCGGTTTACGGACCAGAACCTCTCCAACCGGTTCAGCGACCTGGAAGAGGACGGCGTCTACGTGACGATTCAGGTTACGCTCTTGGGCGACAACGACGTGTATCTGTTGCCGGGCTGGGCACCAACGCTGGAGCGAGCGGGAGCGTGTTACATTCTTCGGGTCCGGGGCAAGACCAGCGACCTCGAAGCCGTACATCCCGTGGGATAGGCCCGAATCCGGTTGGGGGATTCGGGTTTGAAAGTGTGTGGGTGTGAAGGTATGTACGTGAGCCCCAATCGCTTGCGCCTATACCGGTTTTTCTGTCTGCCTGAACTTTGCAGACGGATTTGGTATGAGAAGGGGAAGCCGAAGGGGAAAGGGCCGCGGGGTCCCGATGAGGGCCGCGCAACGGAGAGGAGGCGGTGGACGGGGGACGCCCAAATGAAGGCTGTCCGACACGTAGAGGGGCAATTCCCTCAAGCGTTTGGAGCGTCCGGAGATTGGAGAAGGCGAAATAGAAAAGCCGCCCAGCGACGCGAATCGCTAGGCGGCGAGAAGCGGGCCGGACGGGATTTGAACCCGCGACCTCTGCCGTGACAGGGCAGCATTCTGAACCGCTGAACTACCGGCCCGTCTTTTCCATTTTCGCATCCTGGTAAAAACGAGGAACCGCTGCAAGTTCCCGGGTCAGCGAATGTTCACAGGTCTTCCAACCTCGCTTTTTGTTAGGCAGACATGATCGCCGGTATCGGGGTGGGAGGCGAAAGGGCACGGAGCGCTGTTTTTTTCATGAGGGCAATTTGTCTGGTATGATCGGTCCCAATTCCGGCTCATTCTCGTCCCCGTTCGGTGCTTCCGGATCGTCGCAGGGGGGCGACCGCACACTCGTTGTAAGCGAGGCGCTTGCAGAGGGCGTTGCGAATCGCATTGTGCAACAGGTGGCGCTTCTGGACGAGCAGGGGGACGCCCCGATCAAAATCGTTGTGAGCAATGCCCCCGGTGGCGACGAACGTGCCGGGCTGTCCGTCTACGATGCCCTGCGGTCCACAACGGCGCCGGTGACGATCCTCGGAAGCGGGCGCATCGCCGGGGCCGGGGTGCTTGCGTTTGTCGGGGCGGAGGCGGAGCGGCGGATGGGGCTTCCGCACGTGCGGTTTCGGTTGACATCGCCGCGTGCGCCGTCACACGCAGGGGCCGCGGCGGATCTGGATGCCCAGGCGGAAGAAGCGGAGGCGCACCGGCAGCGGATCATTGAGGGCCTGACGGCGGCAACGGGACAGTCCGAGGAGCAGATCGCCTCCGACCTGTCGGCCCAGCGGGCGTTTGATGCGGAGGCGGCGGTCGAGTATGGGCTCATTGATCGTATTATCGAAAGTCGCCGGGCATTTGGGTAGTCATTTGGCATTGGGTCATTTTGGCATTGGGTCATTTTGGCATTGGGTCATTTTGGCGTTGGGTCATTTTGGCGTTGGGTCATTTTGGCGTTGGGTCATTTCGGCATTGGGTCATTTCAGCATTGGTGTATGTTGGTTAGGCAGAGGCGGGGAGGGAGGAGAGTCGGTTTTGTAAGAGGGCGAAGCCGGTTTGGAACGCGTCGTCGGCGAGCAGGCGGTCGAGGTCGCTCGGGGGATCGGGGGGGGAGAGGGCGGTGTAGCGGGCGTCGAGGAGGGTGTCTCGCGTTGCGGACCAGTCGATGGTAAACCGGAAGGTGCGGCGTCCGGGGCCCATGCCGTCGAATTGTCCGATCAGGACGGTCCACGGAAGGGAAAGAAGCGTGTCGGTGTCCAGGCGGCCGGCGTCGATCGGATTGAGGGTGCCGATGCGGTCGTCCTGCCAGTACACCGCCACGTTCGTCTCGTCCTCGGTCCACTGGAAGGTGAAGCGAGCGTCGTCGGGGTAGTAGGTGTCGGAGGGAGCGTCATGCTCGGCCGTCAGCGGGGCGGTGCCGATCAAGGCGCGCAGTTCGTCGATGCGCTCGTCCACCTCACTCTGAAGCGCGTCGGTGTTCTGCTCGTACTCGTCGTGGGCCGTCCGGTAGGCGGCGAGGCGGTCCCGGGCGTCGTGCACCGAGGCGGTGAGCGCGTCGAGCCGGTCCCGCAGCGCGGCGGTGTGATCGGGCGCGGGGGTCCATTGGGTGCGGAGGTAGTCGTCCAGGTCCAGTTCGTGGAGTCCATGACAGAGCCGAGCCGCGTCTCCGTCGGAGAGGACGGCCGGATCTTTGGTTAATCCCCGGCGGACCGCCCGGCAGAGGGGGAGTTGCGTGTCGAGCTCGGCCTCGTCGAGGAATCGCGAGCGGTCCGCGTCGTCGCGACGGGCCAGGTACAGTCGCTCCTGCGTACGGGTGAGGGCGACGTAGAAGAGGCGGCGCTCTTCCTCCAGTTCGGCTGCCGAGCACGCGTCGGGCGCGTGCGGTAGCGTTCCCTCCACGCAGCCCGGCACAATCACGACGGGCCACTCTGCGCCTTTGGCCCGGTGGATGGACCGCAGCTCCAGGGCGTCCTGATCGTCGGGACGGGCCCGGCGCGCGTCGGCCAGGGCTTTGACGCCGTGGAGCAGATTGCGGGGACGGTCGAACTGATCGGCGTACCGGTGGAGGGCCCGGACGGTGCGCACGCGGGCCTCGCCTCGCTCGGGACGCACACTGCGCTCGCGGAGGGCCTGTTCGTAGCCGATGGCGTCCGTCAGGTTGCGGAGCACCGTTCCGGCGTTTGCGTCGAGCTGGTCGAGCAGGGCACGGGCCGCGTCCAGAAACGACGCGGCGTTCGACCGTGCGTCGGCGGGCAGGTCGGACAGCCGGTCCGCGGCGCGATCGAGAACCGAGTCCCCCCGGTCGACGGCCTCTCGGGTGACCGCATCGATCCATTCGCGCTGGATGTACCGGTTGGGGTGATTGAGGATGTGGGCGAAGCGGTCGGTGTACTGCCGGGTCGTGGCGTCGTCGAGCCCATTATGGCGGTGGCGGCGTTCCAGCACGGCCCAGTAGAGGTAGCGGAGGAGCGTTTGGACCGGGGAGCGGCGGTAAAAGGGCGGGCGGCCCCGAATTCGGTAGGGCAGGTCCCGATCAATCAGCGCCCGTTCGAGCGGCGGGGTCTGCCCGTAGGTGCGCACCAGCACCACCATGTCGGACAGGTCGTAGTCGGCCTCTTCGCGGAGGGAGGTTACCGTGTTGGCAACCCGGTCGGCGGTGCCGGCGGCGTCCCGCCCGACCAGACACTCGGCGGGGCCCTCGACGCCGCGGGTGAGCTGAATCTGCTTCGGGTGGCGGTCGTCGTTGTGTTGAATCGTGGCGTTTGCCAGCGTGAGCGGGGCGAGTGGGAGCCGGAACGAGGCCGTCATCGAGTACGTCGCGGCGTCGTAGCGGTCGGCAAAGTTTAGCAGAAAGCCGGGCTGAGCACCGCGCCACCGATAGATGCATTGATCGTCGTCGCCCACGGCCATGTAGTTCCGGTGGTTGGCCGTGAGGCAGTCGAGAATCTCGAACTGGGCGCGACTCACGTCCTGGAATTCATCGACGAGAACGTGCTGATAGGTGTTCTGGGCGCGGGTGCGGAGCGCATCGTCCTGCATGAGGCGTTCCCAGCCGTCGCGCAGCATATCCGGATAGGTGCGGAGGTCGGTGCGCCGTCGGTGGGCCTCGAAGCGCTCGTAGAGCCGGAGCACGTCTTCGTTCTCGTGCTCGGCCTGCCGGGCCGTGTCGCGGACGGCGGGCGGAAGGGCGGCGGCGTCGAGGTCGGCGTAGGCGAGCTGTTGCTTCCAGGCGGCGATCTGATCGACGAGGTCCGGGGCGCTGATGTCGAGATCGTCGGGGGCCACGCCCTGTTCGTCGGCGAGGTCCTGCCGGGCGCGGCGGGCGAGTTGGTGGGCCGCGGCGGAGGGCGAGGACGGGGCCGGCGGATCGGCGTTGGTGTCCGGGAGGAACCGGTGGCCGAGGCTGTGGAGCGTGCGCACGTCGACTCCCCGAACGTCGAGGGCATCGAGGGCCGCCGCGAGGTCGTCGACGGTATCGCGGCTGAACGAGCAGGCGAGGATTCGGTCGGGGGCGACGTTGTGTGCCTCGATCAGAACCCGAACGCGGTGGACCAGCGCCGTGGTTTTGCCGGCGCCGGGGACGGCAAGGACGAGGGCGGGTCCCTCTCCGTGATGGACTACGGCCTGTTGCTGGGGCGTCAGGGCATCGGCAGAGCGCATTCGGGCGGACGGATTCTACAGATTTCAATTGGAAATGTCGGGATTCCGCAGAAGCCAATTTCTGTCAATCCAGACCGTCGGCTCCCTGAACGGGTAGGCGTTAAAAATTTGGAAATGAAAAGGTTATGGGAAGTATGATTTGGAGAAGACCTCCCGGTCGCGGTTGTCGATAACTAATGATTTGGAAATGGTATTATGCGTCAATAGCAGGCGTCGGTGTTGAACGCAGGGCCGACGCCAGCTGCGGCAACGCCGCGCCCGTTTGGGCGTCGACGTGGACGGCGGCGAGGGGGGTGCCGCGGGTTTCCCCGAGGTTGACGATGCCCACCGGCTGGTCGGCCTCGACGGCCCCGCGTACGAATCGAAAGCCCGAGTAGACGGTGAGCGACGAGCCGGTGACCAGCAGGGCATCGGCGTCGTCGAGGAGGGCCCAGGCGGCCGTGACGCGGTCGGCGTCCGTATTTTCGCCGAAAAAGACGACGTTGGGCTTCAGCGGGCCGCCGCAGGTGCGGCAGGCAGGCACGCGAAAGTTGCGCGTAGCGGAGCGGGGAAGGTCGGCGTCGCCGTCCGGCGTGTGCTCGGCACTGCGCTCGGTCCAGCCCGGGTTCATCGCCGTAATGCGGGACTGCAGGGTGCGTCGGCAGGTCAGGGCGCCGCAATCCAGACACACCACCTCCGCAAGGGCTCCGTGCAGTTCCACGACGCGCTCACTGCCGGCGGCTTGATGCAGACGATCCACGTTTTGCGTAATGATGCCGGTCACAACGCCGGCCTTTTCCAGACGGGCCAGGGCCCGATGCCCGTCGTTGGGCGTGGCGGCGTCGAAGGAGGGCCACCCGATGGCACTGCGAGCCCAGTAGTGCCGGCGCGTGCGCGCCGCGTCGATAAAATCGTCATACTGGATGGGCGAATGGTCTTTTTTGCGGGTGTCTGGGCCGCGGTAGTCGGGAATGCCCGACTCGGTGCTGATGCCGGCGCCGCTGAGTACCGCCACGGTGCGGTCCCGAAGGAGGTCGACGAGCGCCTCGAAACCGATCCAGGGGGCAGGGTGAGGCACGGGGATGAGGAACGAGCGTGTTGGAAATCGAGCGTACGGGCGGACCGAGCCGCCGGACTGTGCTGACTATACGAGAGGGAGGAAACGCAGATTCGCGGCGGAGGATGAATCCGGGATCGGATGATGCAGGGAGACGATGCCGGGAGCTCCTCGGACAGCTTCATTGTCTGCCCGCAACAATCGAATTCCCCCTGCATGGAATAGGGGCTTCGTTGCGCTTCTCGTTCCCACCTACCTCTGGTCGAGGGTTTGTCCATGGCCTCCAGCGAATCCTCTCCGCTCTGGTTCGGAACTGACCGACGAGTGCTCGCGCTGGCGCTGGCCCGCATGGCGGACGCGATGGGCAACTCGTTTTTGATCATCGTGCTCCCGCTCTACGTGGCCGGGGACGACGTCACGGGCGCCCTGTTCGGCGTGCCGGCCTCGCTCGTGGCCGGGGTGGTGCTCGCACTATTCGGGATTGCGAGCAGCCTCACCCAGCCGCTGGCCGGGCACCTGTCCGACCGGATGGGGGCCCGGAAGCCGTTTGTGCTGGGGGGATTGGCCGTCTTTGCCGTCGTCAATTTCTCGTTCGGCCTCGTGACGCAGTACTGGCAGCTCTTTGCCCTGCGCATCGTGCAGGGCATGGCGGCGGCGTTTACGATTACGGCCAGTCTTGCGCTCGTCAATGAAGGGAGCGGTACGGGGCGGCGGGGCGGCAACATGGGCGTGTACAATGCCTTTCGGCTCGTCGGCTTCGGGGCCGGGCCGCTCCTCGCGAGCGTCATCATCGAGGTGGGGCCGTTTCGGCTCCCCGGGGGCATTGCGCTGAGCGGCTTCGACGCGACGTTTCTGGTGGCGGGCGGCACGGCCCTCCTGAGCACGGGACTGGTGGCACTGATGGTGACGGACACGGCGGAGCAGGGGCCGGTGCCGCGGCGGTTGGCGATCACGATCTGGGACCGGTCGCGTCGGCGGCTCGATCCCATCTTTGCGCTCGGCCTCGCCACCCTTATCATGGCGGCCTGCATGGCGCTGCTCTCCGCCATCGAGCCGGAGGTGAACGAGCGACTCGGACAGGGGCCGATCTGGTTTGCCGTGGAGTTTGTGGCGCTGATTGCGGCGCTTGCCGTCCTGCAGCCCTTCGTGGGACGGGCCAGCGACCGCTTCGCCCGCCGACCGTTTATCGTGGCGGGACTGATCGCGCTCATCCCGACGACGGCCCTGCAGGGATTCGTCGAGACCCCGTGGGAGCTGATCGGGCTCCGCGTCCTACAAGGGGGCGCCGGCGCGCTCATCTTTGCGCCCGCTCTGGCGCTGGCGGGCGACTACACGTCGAAGGGCCGGTCCGGCGCCCAGCTGTCGGTGCTCACCGTGGCGTTCGGGCTTGGCATCGCGGCGGGCCAGCTCATTGCCGGCGCTTTTGTGCCGTACGGATTCGCCGTGCCCTTTCTCATCGGCGGGGTGGGGGCGGCGAGCGGGGTTGGACTTGTACTTACGCAGGTGCCGGCGGCGTCGGAAGCACCGGCGTAGCGGGCGGAGATGCTCCTGGAGATGGAGACGACCCGCAGTGAACGGGGGGGGGCGTGCGGACGAGGCCTGTACCCAAAAAGGAACAGCCCGTGCCGGGACGGCCGACACGGGCTGGAGATACCAATCCGTGAATACGTTTCCAAAGGTCGGTTCCGTTCATAACTGAGCACGGTCTTCACCAGACGGAAGAAACCCGTGTACGTACTTTCTCACGGATCGGTAAAGATACGGGCCTCGACCGAGGTCCTAAGAGTCTTCCTTTTCCTCAAGCAGGAGCTCCTTCAGTTTTTCGAATTCCTCCCGTTCGAACGAGAGACTGTACTTGCCCGGCTCGTCGTCGTCCCCGACCTCCGTGAGCGGTTCGACGTCCGAGGACTGAACGATGTCGATGAAGGTGTCCGACTCCATTTCGAAGGCACCGGCAAAGTCTTCGGCCGTTGCGGCGTAGATGCCGCCGTACGATTTGATCTCGCCCGTCGAAAAATCTTCAGCGTCCTGCGGCTTAAAGCTGACTCCTCGCATATTGGATCCGTTGGTTGATTGCTGCGCTTGAGAACTTTGGGGCCTCCACGTTCACGTTGCAGTCGTTGGGTATCGGCAACGCTCCGCAAAGTTCCCTCTGTACGGATGTCCCAACATTTCGTTCACAGCAAGCGGACGGGGGATCGGGGCAACGAGACGCGCTGGGGGGATCCGGTACGGCGGAGCGAAATTGCAAGGGGATGTATATTGCGACGACCTTCCATTCTGGGAGGATCAGTGTCCAGTCTGCTCACAAAACATATAATGTGATGAACGAGGAACAACACAAACGGACATCGGCGCTGTCAAGCGGTGAGACAGATCTGAGGCCGTCGAACTGGACCGGCGGTCCGACCGATTCAAAGGAGACGAGGAACTGAGAACGAGCACACGGTTTGCTCCACGTGGTGGTCTGGGGGAAGGGCAGGACGATCGCATGTTGAAACCTCGGTCCAAGCCACGGGAGGGCTGCCGTGGTTCATGTGGGGGAGCACTCCCGCGATGCAATTGCTGGGGGAGGTGGTGTTGATTGGGACCCCCGTCCCCGGCACAAATCCGCACGTCGCATGTTCACGAGGCTGTGTGTATTTCTGATTCCGAGCGGTTCAAGGCCTCATTCTTCCGGATCGTCCATGCGGAATCCAGTAGGTTGCTATTTGGGGACTCCAGCGGACATTTGGGATTTCGGGACATGTGTCGATACGAACGCGCTCCGCAGATAATCTCACCATGTACGGCGCAATGTTGGGAGCGCGAAATGATCACGGAGAACTATGTCGACGGAAACGGCGAGCCGGGGGCAGGCTGATCAGGCATCATGATTGGGATGTGGTATAATGACGAACTCCAACGCTCCGCAGTCTACTTTCGATTCCGATACTGAGTCGAAGGAAGACGTTGCATCCGCGTCCAGGACGCAACGGCGGGGATTTCTGTATGCGCTCCGCGTCTGGGGGCGATTTCTGCGGATGCGGCTTCGGTGGTGGATAACGGGGCACGTCATCGCTAGCATCGTCGTTGCAGTGGTGTTCTTAGGGTCCCTTTGGGTGATTGCCCGAGAGGTGCGAGGGTACGAGTACGCGAAAGTGGCGTCGTATCTGGAGGTCCTGCCCACGAGCCACGTGTTGCTGGCGATTGGGCTCACGTTGTTGACCTTCGTCGTTCTGACCGGGTATGACATGCTTGCGCTTCGATACGTCGATGTCGACCTGGCGTCTCGACGGGTCATGTTTTCTGCGTTTATCGGCTACGCGGTGAGCCAGGCCATCGGGAATCCCATTCTCACCGGGGGGTCGGTTCGGTACCGGCTCTATTCGGTCTGGGGGATTTCACCGGCAAAAGTGGCCAAGAGCATTCTCTTTGCCGGCGTATCGTTCTGGTTGGGATTTTTTACGCTCGGGGGACTGGTGCTCCTGGTAGAGCCGCCGTCCCTGGCCGCGGTCCTCGATCTTCCCATTCGGTCGGCCGGACTGGGACTGTTGATCCTTCTGCCGGTGGGGGCGTATGCCGGCTTCACGTGGTACCGGACGACCCCGGTCGAGGTGCGGGGATGGACCCTGAACACGCCGCCGAACTGGATGCTTCCGGTGCAGATTGCCCTGGCGGCCGCCGATCTTGGACTCGCGTCGTCCGTGTTGTACGTGTTGCTGCCCTCCGATGTGAGCGTATCGCTCCCGTTTCTGCTGGTGTCGTATCTCATTGCCCTGCTGGCAGGCTTGTTGAGTCACGTCCCGGGGGGGCTGGGGGTCTTTGAGAGCATTCTGCTTCTCATTTTGACGCCGGAGGTGCCGGCCCCGGCTCTGCTGAGCGGCC
Organism: uncultured Salinivenus sp.; assembly: GCA_964407535.1. Lineage (GTDB taxonomy): Bacteria > Bacteroidota > Rhodothermia > Rhodothermales > Salinibacteraceae > Salinibacter. Next base: position 26,423 of record CAYOWD010000003.1, read on the forward strand.
TCCTGGCCTATCGAGGAATTTTTCATCTCCTCCCGCTCGTTTTGGCCGCGGCGGCGTTTGGGGCCTACGAGTTACGACGCGCAATGCGAGAGTGGTCGCAGTGGGGCTTTGGGCCGTACACGGACAATTGAGCAAAGAGAAACGTTGGGACACTCCTGCGTTCGGAATGGGCAAGCGGCTCATCTGCCGGTGTGCGGTCCAACTGGGCCGGCGTGTGCGGGGGGGGCGTCCGGCGGGAGACAAAGAGGGCCTCGGTAGCATGGTTCCAGGCCGTTGGACTTCAAGCATATCCCCGACAGGGGAAATCCTGGATTGCTAGCAATCCGAGATTTCCATCGGGGCGTTGCGTACATTCCGACAGTGGTTGAGAACATTGTCCCCACACTGACAACCCCAACAGAGCTGTGGGGCTGAGCTCCACTTCGGAGTTGGTATAATCCGCATGGCGAATCGGGAGACCGGGGTTCACATTCTGTGAGGTCTCTCTTATTCTAGTCGGCACACGCTCTTGGCCTCAGCGACGTGGAGTTATGCTCTCGATCGAACGCATTCTGTGGCCGACTGATTTCTCGGACGGTTCCGAGGTGGCCTTCCCGTATGCGGCGGCACTGGCCCACTGGCACGATGCGGAGCTGCATTGCCTGAACGTACGGGAGGGGACGCCCGACGTGCGGGCGGGGATGGCGGAGCACTTTCCGCTCCCTTTGGACACATTGGCCGCGTATATGGAGGCCGACGACGCGCCGGCTGCTCCTGTGGAGGTGGAGGATCTCCGGCTTCGACAGGAGCAGGTTGATGGGGCGTCTCCGGCCGATTCGATTCTATCGTATGAGGAGGAGCAGGACATTGACCTCGTGGTTGCCGGGGCGCACGGCCGTCGGGGACTGCGGCGGTTGCTGATCGGCAGCGTGGTGGAGGAGGTTGTGCGACGATCCGCCTGCCCCGTTATGACCGTTCGGGCGGGACGAGAGGGGACCGCCGCCTGGAACGTAGACACCATTCTCGTCCCCGTTGACTTTTCGGAAGAAGCGGAGCACACCATCCGGCACGCCAAGGAACTGGCGGCAACCTACGAGGCGGACATGATCCTCCTTCACGCCGTAGAAGAGATCACGTATCCGCCCGCGTACGGCATGGGTATCACCGATGCGCTCGGAGAGAAGGTGCTCCAGCGCGTTGAGAATTCCCTGGCAGAGATGGCGCGCTCCCTCATTGGAGACGACGAACACGTGGTCGTTGAGGCGGTGGACGGCCACGCTCCTTCCGTCATCCTGGACTATCAGCAGGACCACGAAGTCGACCTGACCGTCATCTCGACCCACGGACGGTCAGGACTTGAACGCTTGTTGCTGGGCGGAGTGGCAGAGCGTGTGGTGCAACGGGCCCAGTCGCCCGTCTTTGTCGTCAAATCCTTTGGCCAATCCCTGCTACCGCCGTCGGCTACGGACGACACGACGGGCTGACGCCGGGCCACGTTCGTTTGTTTTGCTTATGCATTATCAAATTTTGTGCTCTCATGGACGACGTTCAACACGTTCTCCTTCCCACCGATTTCTCGGCGTGTGCCGACCATGCGCTGTCGCATGCGGTCGAAATTGCGGACCGGTTCGACGCACACCTGCACTTCCTTCACGTGGTCAATGAACTGGATCCCGACTGGTACGGGATTACCGACGTGCAGGAAAAGGCCGGAAAGCTGCGAAGCCAGATTCAGAGTGAGGCCCAGGAGCGGCTCGACGCGCTCGTTCCCGATACGGAGCTGGACACGACCGTGTCCCTCCAGCTGAGCTTCGATGTGGCCGACACCATCTACGAGTACGTCGACGAGCGCAACATCGACCTCGTTGTAATGGGAACGCACGGGCGACAGGGGCTGGATCGGCTCATGCTGGGCAACGTTGCGAACAAGATCGTTCGGCATGTCCCGTGTCCGGTCCTCACGGTGCGCGAGGGGGTGCCCTGGGAAGACGCGGAGGAGGACGTTGCCTTCAAGAATATTCTCGCCCCCATCGACTTCTCGGAGCACTCCCGTGCAGCGCTTCGGGCATCGAAAGAGGTAGCTAGTCGGTACGAGTCGCACCTACACCTGCTGTTTGTGGCGGAGAAGCGGACGGTCCCAACCTTCAGCGACGCCGGCATTCCGGGGGTAAGCGTGATCGAAATGGATCCCGAGATTGTCAAAAATGCAGAGACGGCGCTGGAGCAACTCAATGATCGGGTGGGAGGCCCCACGGTAGAGAGCGAGTATCACGTTCGGGAAGGCAGCGTGTCGTCCGACATCGTGGACTTTTCGGAAACGAACGGGATTGATCTGATCGTGATGGCCACGCGCGGCCTTACAGGTGTGGATCGGTTCTTGCTCGGAAGCAATACGGAGCGGATTGTACGGGTCGCCCCGTGTCCGGTCCTAACGTTGCCGACGGAATCGGAAGACGAAGACTAGAGAAAGGCCAACAGAGAAACGGGGGCGTGCGTCGACATGTAAAAAGAGGGGGGCGGGACATTGCCCCCTTCGAAAACAGAACGCCTGTTACGGTTACTGGTCCTGATAGGTACTTTCTTCTTCGGTTTGGTAGTTGGACAGGTCGCTGTCGTCGTTGTCAAACGACTTCTCCGGGCGTTGTTGCGTCCCGGACGAGGAGGGAGCGGTGGCGATAAACAGCATGCATGGAGCAAGGATGACCGCGGCCAGCAAAGCCCACATGAGGCTTTGGGTCCAGAGCGAGGCGCGGCTCGGATTGAACATGACGCCTAGAAAACTACAAAGTAGCCACAGGCCAGTAATCCAGGAAAGAACCGTGAATAATTTTTTCATGGTCAACAATGGGAGGAAGGTGGTGGGGGCTGTAAAATAGACGAAACGTCACACATACGTCATGAGATAAGGAAAAGGCAGAAAATCGTTCCATCGGAGACGGTATCCTAGATTTCTTTCGAGTTCATCATTAAGGGCCGTGGATATGTTCTACTTGTGCAGAATAAGGAACTCATTTCTTATTCAATGTCCTGTGTCGAACAGGGGCGTGACGTGAAGGTATCACTCTGGAAACCGTTCTTTCAGGCTCAATCTCCTCCATGACGTTCTACGCCTTGGGTGTAAATCACGAGTGTGCGTCCGTCGAGCAGACGGACGCGTTTGCTCTGGAGCCGGACGAGCAGCAGGCGCTCTACGACCGCCTTATTCTCAGCGAAGAGGCAGAGGTGGTTGTGCTATCGACCTGCAATCGGACGGAGGCCTATCTGTACGGGCGCGAGGCCGATGTGCGCCGCCTGGAGGTGGCCCTTGCCGACGCGGCAGGCTGCTCCTGGCCCGAAGAGGCCTTTTTCTACACCGACGAGACGGCCGTGCGGCACGTGCTCCACGTCACGGCCGGGCTGAACTCGATGGTGCTGGGCGACCAGCAGATCCTGGCGCAGATGAAGGAGGCCTACCAGCGGGCCGTGGATGCGGGACAGGTGCACTCATTGATGCATCGGCTCCTGCATACGGCCTTCCGGGCGGCAAAGCGCGTGTCGACGGAGACGGAGCTGTCCCGGGGGGCAGCGTCCGTGTCGACGGCCTCGGTGGAGATGGCCCGACAGTACTTCGATCGTCGGCAGGCCATTCGGTCCTTGTCCCAGGTGCACGTGCTGCTTGTGGGGGCCGGCAAGATGGGGCGCCTTGCCCTGAAGGCCCTGGGGGAAGACGCGCCCGCCTCGATCACCATCACCAATCGCTCGACGGGACGAGCGGAGGACCTGGCCGACATCCACGACGGCGAGGTGGTGCCCTGGAACCGGCGTCACGAGGCGCTTGCGGAGAGCGACCTGGCGATTGTTGCCACCGGGGCCCCGGAGCCGATTGTGCATTCCTCGGCCCTCCCGGCGCCGACCGAGGACACCGCGCCCTGCCTGTTGGTCGATATTGCCCGTCCCCGCAACGTGGAGCCACGGATCGACGAGCGGCCGGGCTACACGGTATACGATCTCGACGATCTGCAGGACTGGACCCAACAGGTCCGAGAGCGCCGAAGCACGTCGGTTCCGAAGGCCGAGTCCATTTGTGACGACCTGCTGAGCGACTTCGTGACGTGGGTATTCCACCAGCAAGCCCTGCAGCCGGCCATCCAGGCCATCCGCGAAACGTTCGATTCCATCCGCGAGCAAGAGGTCGAACGGCACGCCCACCGGACCGACATGGACCGAGAAGAGGTGGAGCGGCTGACGAAGTCGATTATGCAGAAGCTGCTGGCGGTTCCCATCGTTCGGCTCAAGAACGTCGACCCGGAGAGTATTGACTTTGTGCAGGGCATCGAGTTGCTTCATGCACTGTTCGCGCCGTCGGACGATTCCGGGGGACGCTCCCTTTCGGAGGCAACGTCCGACGAGCAGCCGACATTGTCCGAGGCCCCGTCCCGCTGTCCCTACCTCACGCACGATCCGGATGACGGCGACACGACCAAGGCCCTGCACGAAGTGCTGCAGTTGGCCGACGCGTCCCCCAAAGAGTCCTCGCCCCCGGTTCACCCTGGATAACGTCACTGGTCCCACGGATCGCCGGCTGGAGGCAAGTATCGAGCGGCGGTGCTGTGTCTGCATCCTGGCCCATCAGTTCGTTTTGGTAGTATGACGACCCCCGATCCGCTCGTTCTTGGCACTCGAAGCAGTGAACTTGCGCTGCGGCAGGCGAACAACATCCGCAACCGACTCGAAGCCCACGGTCACCGGGTGGACATTCAAACGGTGACCACGCGCGGGGATGAAATTACGGACGCGCCGATCTCGGAGATCGGCGACGAGGCGATGTTTACGCGTGCCCTGGACCGGGCGCTTCTGAACGGCGACATTCATTTTGCTGTTCACTCGCTGAAAGACATCCCGACGACGATTCCGGACGGGGTGCAGTTGGCGGCCATTGGGCCCCGCGCCGCGCCGTTCGATGCGTTTGTCGCGCATCCGTCCTTTGGGGGCGGCCTGGCGGACCTGCCCACGAAGGCCACCGTGGCGACGGCCTCGCTCCGGCGCAAGGCGCAGCTTCGCACCTGGCGGCCCGATCTCAACGTGGAGCCGGTTCGGGGCAACGTCGACACCCGGATCGAAAAGCTCATGGACAGCGACTGGGAAGGCATGGTTCTGGCCGTGGCCGGCCTTGTGCGCATGGGCCTCTCGGCGTGGATCCGAGAGCACATCGACGTAGACATCATGGTCCCGGCGGTGGGACAGGGCGCGCTCGGGATCGCGTGTCCGGCCGACCGCGACGATATTGCGACCCTGCTTCGGGATCGCATTCACGACGAGGAGGTGGCCTGCGCCACCCGGGCGGAGCGAGCGTTTCTGCGCACGGTGGGCGGCGGGTGCCAGGTGCCGCTGGGCGCCTGGGGCCGCCTGAGCGAGGGGCAGGATCTGGTGCTCGATGCCTGCATCGCGTCCCTGGACGGCACGGAGCGGTATCGCGATCATCGGATCTGTGCCCCCGAAGATGCGGAGAAGCTGGGCTGTGTGCTCGCCGAAGATCTTCTGGAGGCAGGCGGGGAAGCGATTCTGGAGCGCATTCTCGGGGACGCTGAGGAACGGGGAGCGCCCTTTCAGCCGTAGTGGGGGGGGCGGGGCCAGCCACTCGAAATGACCGAACCGACCGCCTTGGGGCCACATACCGCCTTGGGGCCACATGAGGCAACTGTATGTTGCGGTTTGGGCCGAGCGATAACGGCTCGCCGACCCGCGTTCGTCCGGTTGAACCGGAATGGCGGGCGCGGGCGTCACAACCCGTGTGCCCCGATAGGGAGGCGTCTCAGGCCCGAGGCACGATGCGGCCCGGGGGGGACGCCCGATTCCGCTTCTACTGATCCGTGCACAGGTAGGTAAACGTTCTCTTTCGTTCGTGGAGATCTGGGATCTCCTCTCTCCTGGAAATCTTAGATTCTGGAGATCCTAGATCTCCTGGACCGTGGTCTGCTAATGGTCGGAGTTGTTTTTAGAAACCCATTCACGTATCAGTAACTTGGCCCGGTTCTTTCGGGCACAATAACCGGACGTACGGTCTCCCGGACCGATCGGAGCGTTTTGAAGGAAATTCGCGTTCGAGAATGCGGTTTGGTACAACGACGCACGGTCTCCACCGTGCTGAAGACAATCGTCCATATACGTTCTTCGGGATCATCCGATATAAACGATGAAGGCCCGGGCGCGTGGGGAGATCGGCTCGCTCCCCTTTTCCCTATACGGCGGTTCCTCTCTGTACAATATACCCCATACGTTTCTGCGAACTGGTATGACTGAAGTGTCGCCTCCGGACGCTATCTTGCTGCGCTTTGCCGACGAGCCCGACCCGTACGTGCGAGCGCTGGGCGAGGTTGGATTCCGGGCCGTGTGCCGACCGGTATTATCGTTCGACTTTCCCGCAGAGCAGGCGCTCCAGGAGCGACTCCAGAACCGGGACCATTACGGGGGCATTGTGGCCACGAGCCCGCGGGCCGCCCGCGCGGTGCGTCGTGTGTTTGATGCGTCGGGAACCGTTCATACGGAATGGGAGGGAGCGCCCAGCTACGTGGTCGGCCCGAAGACGGCGGAACGGTTTCGGGAACTGGGCTTCGACGTGCAGGGGGCCGAGACGGGCACTGCGGAGGACCTCGTGTCGTTCATTGCGGAGCGCCCGCCGGACGCGCCGCTGTTGTTTTTGTCCGGCAGCCGGCGCCACGATACACTGCCGGACGGTCTTACGGAGGCCAACATTCCATATCAGGAAGAGGTGGTGTATGTGACCAGCCTGCGCACGGATCTGACGCTGCCTCCCGCGGCGAAGAAGGGATGGCTCGTGTTTTTCAGTCCGTCGGGGCTGGAGGCGGTGCAGGCCTCCGACGCCGGGCCGGTTGACGAGTATCGCGTTGCAACGATTGGCCCCACCACGGCCGAGGCGCTTCGGGAGAAGGGGGTCGAGGTGGAGGCGGTGGCCGACGCGCCGTCGCCGGACGGGCTGGCGCGGGCGTTGTCGCAGGCGCCCTCCACGGCGCAATGAGCGGCGTCCAGGTTGGCGTGTTTCTTCTGAGGGTGGGTTTTGGGTGTTGTGGGGTGGGCGTTTTGCGGGTTCTGCGAGGGGAGGATCGTATTTGGGAACGGCTCCTCCAGGGGACAGGCGGATGTGATCGATGCGGGATCGTCACGCGTCGGACGACGTGACGCCGTCAATGGCGGCCCGGAAGCGGGCGGTGGCCCGTTCGGGATTCTTGGCCGTGCAGACGGCCGAGAGGACGGCGACGCCGTGGGCGCCTGCGTCGAGTGTTCGTCGGACGCGATCATGGGTAATCCCGCCGATGGCAATCACGGGAATCGGTACGGCCTCGCTCGCCTTCGCAACGCCCTCCGGCCCCTTCACCGATTTGGGGTTGCGCTTGGAGGTGGTTGGGTAGACCGGGCCGAAGCCGATGTAATCAGCCCCGTTCTCGTAGGCCGCTACGGCCTGCGTCGTCGTCGTGGCGGTGGCGCCGATGATGGCGTCCGGGCCGAGGATGGCACGGGCCTCCTCCACGGGAAAGTCCTGCTGGCCCAGGTGTACGCCGGCGGCCCCCACGGCCTGCATTACGTCGAGGCGGTCGTCGACGATCAAGGGGATGGAAGCGTCCCGACACACCTGCGCGACGGTCTTGGCTTCGGTCAGGATGTTTTGAACGCCGCCGTGCTTCTGGCGGAACTGCACGGAGTCGGCCCCCCCGCGAATGGCCCGGCGCGCCAGTTCCGCGTGCGAGTGCTGTTGCTGAAGGTGAAAGTCGGTGAGGACGTGGAGGCGTCCAATGTCGGGGGATGTGGCCGTCGGGTCGCCGTTTGAAGTGGGCTCCTCCATAATGAAGGGAATTGGTGGAACGGATCGCTCCGCTTCTGCACACGTAACCGGCGAGGCAGTTCCAGGAGCAGGGCGATTGCGTGCCAAAGAATCCATCCGAACGACGACGCCTTGACGAGCATTTTCCGTCACGTTATGCCGTGCCGTATGTGCGTTTGTGGGTATGGGAGTGGTGAGGAGAGTGCCCGAATAGAAAGGGCGGCCTGTTCCCGGCATAAAGGGCAATTGCCGTACCGGGACGCACTTTTATGATCATTGATGTTTTCTTCCGATGACTGACGATCTCGTTTCCGATGCTCGGACCTTGTACGAGGCGGCGGTTCGCCGCGTACAGGCCGACCAGTTGATAGACGCCACTCAGGCTTCCGAATGGGCGCCGCAGCCCCTGGCCGGGTACGACACCGTTCGGGTGGCCGGCATGGGAAAAGCCGCTATGGCCATGGCGGGCGTTGTGGAAGCCCGATTGCCGGAGCAGATCGAAGACGGCATTGTCGTGGTGCCGGAGGGCTATCCGGACACCTATCCGGAGCGATTGCCGGCGCCGTCGACGGTGCGAGTGATGGAGGGCGGGCATCCGTTGCCCACGCAGGGGAGTGTCCGGGCGGGGCGCCGGCTGCGGGAACAGGCAGAGGCGACGACGGAGACCGACCTCCTGCTCGTCCTCGTCTCCGGCGGCGGCACGGCCCTCGCGTCGCTGCCCGTCGAGCACGTGGATCTGGCGGATCTCAAGACGACCTATCACCGGTTGATGACGGCGGGGGTGCCCATTCAACCGGCCAACGCCGTGCGAAAGCACCTCACGCAGGTCGGTGGGGGGCAGCTGGCGCAGGACGCCGCGCCCGGTCACGTGGCGGGATTGCTGGTGTCGGACGTGGTGGGGGACGACCCGTCGACGATTGCGAGCGGGCCCACCGTGCCGGACCCCACCACCTACGAAGAGGCCATGCAGGTGCTGTACCGGCACGAGCTCTGGCACGACGTGCCGGAAACGATCCGCGATCATCTGGCGGCCGGGGGGCGGGGGCGTCGCCCGGAAACGCCGACGGCGGAGGCGGCCTGCTTCGACACGACCACGACGACGTTGCTTGGCAACAACGACCGGGCGCTGGAAGCAGCGCGGGCAGCGGCGGAGGAGCGCGGGTACCGGGTCCATACGGTGGCCTCCGGAGTGGAGGGCGAGGCCCGCGCCCTTGGGCGCGAGCACGTGCAGGCGATGCGAGCGGCCGACGTGGACGAACCGAGGTGCTGGCTGTGGGGCGGGGAGCCGACCGTAACGGTCACCGGCGACGGCACCGGCGGCCGCAACCAGGAGCTGGTGCTGAGCGCTGCGCTCGAACTGGCGGAGGGGACCGAGAACGCGGTGCTGTTGAGCGGGGGGACCGACGGAATCGACGGCCCGACGGACGCGGCGGGGACATGGGCGACGCCGGAGACGGCCGCCGCGGCCCGGGCGGCGGGGCACGATCCGCAGCAGCACCTCGACAACAACGACGCGTATCCGCTCTTCGACGCACTCGATCAATTGCTCCGCCCCGGCCCCACCCACACCAACGTGATGGATGTGCACATCGGCCTCGTCCATCCCGGATAGGGCCGTTTGCCGGGGACGGAACGCAAAATCGCGCGTCGCGAACCGAAGCGCCGGGCCTCCGTTCACAGTCCTTCCTTCTTCTGCGCGCTTTTTTCGATTGCTTGCGTCCCCTGTTCATGCCGAATCGTCTTGCCGACGAACAGAGTCCCTATCTTCGACAGCACAAGGACAATCCCGTCGACTGGTACCCGTGGGGGGAAGAGGCCTTCCAGAAGGCAAAGGCAGAAGACAAGCCCATTTTTCTCTCCATCGGGTACTCGACCTGCCACTGGTGCCACGTGATGGAGGAGGAGTCCTTCGAGGACGAGGAGGTGGCCGAGTTGATGAATGAGACGTTTGTGCCGATCAAGGTGGATCGGGAGGAGCGGCCCGACGTGGACACCATCTACATGAACGTATGCCAGATGATGCGGGGACAGGGCGGATGGCCGCTCACCGTCCTCCTGACGCCGGACCGCAAGCCGTTCTACGCGGCGACGTATCTGCCGAAGACGGGCCGGTTTCAGCAGATGGGCATGATGGACCTCATTCCGCGCATTCAGAAGATGTGGTCGGAGAAACGCGATCAGTTGCTGGAGGATGCCGACGAGGTCACCAATCTCCTGCAACGCTCGGTCGATGAGAGCGGGGGGACGGTGGCGATCGATGAAGACGTGGTCACCGAGGCCGCCGAGCAACTGGCGGGGCAATTCGACGAGGTCCACGGCGGCTTCGGATCGGCGCCGAAGTTTCCGTCGCCCCACAACCTATTGTTCCTGCTGCGGCAATGGCACCGGACGGGCGACGAGCAGGCCCTCGACATGGTGACCGAGACCCTCGACCAGATGCGCCTCGGCGGGCTCTTCGATCAGGTCGGGTACGGCTTTCATCGGTACTCGACCGACCAGCGGTGGGTGCTGCCGCACTTCGAAAAGATGCTCTACGACCAGGCCATGCACGTCCTGGCCTACACCGAGGCGTTTCAGACAACGGGCGAGCAGCGGTACGAGCAGACGGCCCGGGAGGTGCTGACGTACGTGTCCCGGGACCTGCAGGCGCCGGTGGGCGGATTCTATTCGGCGGAGGATGCCGACAGTCCGAACGAGGACGGGGAGATGGAAGAGGGGGCGTTCTACGTATGGGCCACGGAGGCCGTCGAGGCGCTCCTCGATGAGGAGACGGCGGCCCTGGCGATCGATCTCTTCAACATGGACGAGCAGGGCAACTATCAGGAGGAGGGAACGGGCGAGCGGACGGGCAAGAATGTCCTGTATCTGGACCAGTCGCTTGCCGACGCGGCCGAACAGCGGGGCATGGCGGAAGACGAGTTGCGGGAGCGGATTGACGAGATCCGGAGTACGCTTCTGGAGGCGCGGGCGGATCGGGAGCGACCGGGGCTCGACGACAAGATTCTGACGGACTGGAATGGCCTCATGATTGCGGCCCTTGCCACGGCGGCGCGGGCCTTCGACGCGCCCGAGTACGAAGAGGCGGCGGTGGAGGCGGCCGATTTCCTGCTCGACACCATGTGGACGGACGACGACCGGCTGCTCCACCGCTACCGCAACGGTGAGGCCGCCGTGGACGCGCACCTCGACGACTACGCGTTCCTCACGTGGGGCCTCATCGAGCTCTACGAAACGACGTTCAATCCCCGCTGGCTGGACGCGGCCCTGGACCTGATGGACGCCAGTGTGGAGGCCTTTTGGGATGACGACCATGGTGGGTTTTACCTCACGGCCCGCGACGGAGAGGAACTCATTGTGCGGCCGAAGGAGGTGTCGGACGGGGCCTTGCCGTCGGGCAACTCCGTCCACTGCTCCAACCTGCTTCGGCTGGCCCGCATGACGGGCCGCACCGAACTGGCGGAGCGCGCGGACACCCTGAGTCGGTGGGCGGGCGAGCAGGCACGGTCGCGACCGACGGGCTTCACGGCCCTGCTGGCGGGGCTTCAGCGCACGCTGGGCACGGAGCGGGAGATTGTGATTGCCGGTGAGGCGGCAGCCGATGATACCCAGGCGCTGATCGAGACGGTGCGCTCGGTCTATGATCCCTTTTCCGTGGTTCTGCATCGGCCGCCGGGCGAGAATCCGGCCATCGCGGAGCTTGCGCCCTTCACCGAGGCACAGACGCCGCCGGACGGGGCGGCGGTGGCCTACGTCTGCCGGGATTTCCAGTGCGAGGCCCCGACCGCCGATCCCGATCAGTTCCGCGGCCAGCTCCGCGAGGCGTCGGCGTAACGAGAGGAGAGAAAGCTTTTTTGCAAATCGATTCGTGATACCAAATCCGCCTACAAAGTTCGGGCTTGCAAAAGTATTGACGCAAGCACAAACGAATGGGCATCAAGTACATACTTTCACACGTACATACACACAAACCCGAATCCTTCAATCGGATTCGGTATGACCCATGCGCGACGTATACATTGCTTCCGCCGTTCGCTCCCCCATTGGCCGGTTCGGGGGCGCGTTCCAGAATCATTCGCCGGTGGACCTGGCCGCGCCCGTCATGGCGGAGGCCGTGGACCGGGCCGGGGCCGAACGCTCGGCGCTCGACCTCTACATTCTGGGCAACGTGCTCCGGGCTGGCCAGGGCCAACTCGTGCCGCGCCAGGCCGCGCGTCAGGCCGACATTCCCAGGAGCGTCGACGGCTACGCCGTGGACATGGTCTGTGCGTCCAGCCTGATGGCGATCATGAACGGAGCTACGAAGATCAAGGCGGGCGAGGCGGATCTCATTCTCGCCGGAGGGACGGAGGCCATGTCCAATGCCGGATTTTATCTCAATTCCGGCGTCCGATGGGGGTACACGTTTGCTCCGGACGGGGCCAACCTGCAGGATGTGATGCACCGCGATGGCCTCAGCGATCCGGAGAGCGGCGAGGCGATGGGCGAGCAGACGGAGCGACTCTGCGAGGAGGTCGGGGTGTCCCGATCGGAGCTCGACGAGGTGGCGGCGCAGTCCCAGCAGCGAGCGGCGGAGGCCACGGAGAGTGGGGCGTTCGATTCGGAAATCACGCCGCTTGATTACAAGGAGCGGGGAACGACGAAGGTGCTGGATGCGGACGAAGGGATTCGCCCGGAGACCACGGCCGAGGGACTGGCCGGGCTGTCGCCGGCATTTCGGAAGGATGGGGTGTTGACGGCGGGCAACAGCAGTCAGATTTCCGACGGGGCGGCGGCCGTCGTGCTGGCAAGTGCCGACGCGGTCGAAGCCCATGACCTGTCCCTGCTCGCGCGGGTGGGCACGGGACAATGGGCGGCGGGGGAGGCGTGGCGCTTTGCGGAGGCGCCGATTCCGGCGGTGCGGCAGGTGCTGGAGGAGACGGGCCTCGATATCGAGGATTTTGACCTGTTCGAAAACAACGAGGCGTTTGCCCTCAACAACATCCTCTTCCATCGCGAACTCGACGTGCCGTACGAGCGGCTCAACGTACACGGCGGGGCCATTGCACTCGGCCATCCCATCGGAGCGTCCGGCGCGCGGATTGTTGTGAGCCTGCTACATGCCCTTCGTCAGCACGACGAGACCCTCGGCCTGGCGTCCATCTGCCACGGGACCGGGGGCGGCGTGGCGCTACCTATTGAGCGCGTGTGATACCGAACCCGGTTGTACCGAATCCGGGTAAAGGATTCGGGTCTGAAGGTGTGGAAGTGCCTGTACCGACAGTGGTCGAGTACACCGCACCGACAGTAGTCGAGTACATCGTCCTGACGAATCGGAACTCGTTCCGAATCGGGGTGAAAGTATCTACGTGTGTCCCACGTACTTACTTACAAACATACACACTTCCATCCGACACACGAGTATGTCAGGCGAATTAGTTCGAGGCGGACGAGTCCGCCACCAACGAAGCTGCACAGCTTCGCTGTGCTTGCGGAGTTGGGATTAGGAGGTCGTGCAGACGGCAGTCCCCCCAACCGCTTTGAGGGTCAGTTTCGGTCCTCCGTCGTTGAGGACGCCCTCAATGGTGTGATCCGTTCGTTCGCCGGAGAACGAAAGGGCGTCGTCGAGTGACAGTTCGGCGGCACGCATTGTGAGGTCGGCATTGTGATCGGTTGGAAGCTGCACGTCGAGCGATGCCCCCACCACCTTCAGATTGGTGTCCGTTGTAGGAGTGCCTTCGTATGTGAGCGAGCCGCCCTGATTTTGAATGGAGCAGGGACCGTCCAGGTTGGTGACCTCCACCGACGCGCTATTGGCGGTAATCGTGGTATCCCCTTCGGCGTTGCCGAGCGACAAGGGGGCGCAGACGCTCCGTAGAATCATCGTGTCCACGTCCACGTCGTTCAGCGCAAGTGTGCCAACGGACACGTGGGCAACGAGGCGCCCGCCGGAGAAGTGCTCAATCGTTACGTCGCTGCTTTCGGCGCGAAGATCGAGCGTGCCGTCCAGGTTTTGAAGGGCGCAAGGCCCGCCCATGACATCGAGGTCGAATTGGCCGTCCACGTTGGCAATGTCGACGGCGCCGCCGGGCGCGTCGATGTCAAGCTCGACCGGAGAGGGGACCTGTAGGTCGATATGAATCGTGACGTCGAGCGTTCGAACCCATCGCCACCATTTAGCGTCGGTCCGATCGACAGCACTATACACGTAGATGGTGTCTTGCTTGACATCGGCCTCAATCTGCAGGCGCTCCAGAATGCTTTCCGCCTCGTCGGGCTCACATCCGGCCACGGAGACTTCCACCATAGCGCGGTCGTTTTCCGAATTGGGACGAAGCGTTGTAACCGCTCCCGGAACGTCGATCGAAAGAGCCGAGGGCGGGTCAACGAGGAACTCGTTGTTGAGGACGGAGACGGCGTCCTGAGGAGGTGCCGATTGAATCATGCTGGGGCAGTTTGGGGAAAACGGAATTGACCAGTGACAATATAGCAGCTACGATGCTCATTCCCAAAGTCGAGAGTGTCCCGTGTTCGGGCAATCGCAGTGAGGGCGGTAAGCGGAGGGCGGAAGCGCCTTTGCCTTCGGTTCCCCCCATTCTGTCCGGAATGGACGGAGGCTTGGATGGAAGCAAGAATCGCTGTGCTCCAACGCACTCCTGCGCGCAGCATAGAGCAATATGCAATCGCCGGGCGATGGCATCGAGGCGGTCGTAGAGGGGGATGTGAGTGAAGCCCATCTGCTTGCGTCCATACCGACACACCAGCAACCCTGAGCTTTATAAGCGGATTTGGTATCACGCATCCGTACTCTCGGAATGGACGATGGGCCCGGCTGCCTGTGTTCTTCCGATTGAGCCGCAATACACGTGCGTGTATGACGTATGCAGGTGTGAGGACCGACTGAATATGGCTCGTGATGTTGCTGCCTCAATCCATTGGGGGCGTTCGTTGGAGACGGGGCGGCTTCTTCGAACGAGAGAAAGTCGGTTTTCCGTACGGATAGGGGAAGCGAGGGCTCGACGAATGAACGAGACTGATCCTGTCTATTATAGGCAGGGTGGTAGCGAACGTGTTTCTTTTCTATACACGCCGACTCCGAATCTTTTTTGGCCTATCGGGGCCGTCTTAACCTGGGGAGCCGCACTGCGGATTGTACGTTCGACGCGTGATTTTACTGATACGTGAATGGATTCTTAAAGACGACTCCGACTATTTGCCCACCACGGTCTAGGTCGTACTGACAAATGGAAAATTCGCTTGCATCTCACAGCAGCAGCGTCAT
>CAYOWD010000004.1:0-36737 GCA_964407535.1 uncultured Salinivenus sp.
CATTATGCCTATAGTGCGGTCCGGTAGCTAGCTTTAGAAACTTGTTCACGGATCGGTAAGATGGCGGACAGGGGCTCTTCCTCGGTTCCCGGCGAGCCGCCCGACGACGAGCTTCCTTCCGTCTGCGCCGCGAGCGGCTCCTCGCCCTGCTCCAGCGGAACGGACCCGGACTCCGACTTCTGGATGCGGTAGGAATCGATGTCGACGTACTGAAGAAGCTCGTCGGGCACGTCGGCCGGATCGAGGCGGGCCAGAAGCTTTGACAGAAGCGGCTTGGCAAGGATGTAGAGCTTCTCCAACGTGACGTCCTCGAACGGGACGACCTGCGCGAGAAACGCGTAGAGGCGCACGTACCGGCCGATCCTCCGGCGGAAGTCCGACTGTTCCTCCTCGGTAGCCGCCTCGTATCGATCCACACAGCGGTCCAGGACGCCGTGGAGTTCCTCCTGCGTCCCGTCCGCGTGCCAGATCTCGGCGAAGTCCTCCAGGTCCCGGTCGGTGACAATTCCGAACTCGCGGATCTCGTGCTCCAGGTCGTAGAGCCGATTCGGATCGGTGCCCTCCGACAGCGTCGTGCGCTCGTAGTAGGGCTCGAAGGCTGCCTGAATGTCCTCCTTGTCGTTGACGAAGTCGAGGACCATCGTCTCCTCCTTGTCCGGATGCGTCCGGTTGAGCCGCGAGAGGGTCTGCACCGCATTCACCCCGCCGAGCTTCTTGTCGACGTACATCGTGTGCAGAAGCGGCTGGTCGAACCCGGTCTGAAACTTGTTCGCCACCACCAGGAAGCGATTCTCGTCCCGCTCGAACGCGTTTCGGGTGCGGGAGTCGGAGAAGCCGTTCATGCTCGCCTCCGTGTACTCGACGCCCTTGTCCTCCACGGTTCCGGAAAACGCCACGAGCGCCTCGTACGGGTAGCCCTGGTCCTCCAGGTACCGGTCCAGGACCCGCTTGAACCGGACGGCGTGGAGACGCGAGCGGGTGACGATCATCGCCTTCGCCTGCCCTGCGATCCGGTGGGCGACCTTGCTCGCAAAGTGCTCGACGATGATCTCCATTTTCTCCTGGATCGTGTGTTCGTGCGCGCTTACGAACGACTGCAGGAGCCGAGACGCCTGCTTGGTATCGTAGCGCGGGTCGTCGTCAATGCGCTTGAGGAGCCGGAAGTAGTCGTTGTACGTGGTATAGTTCTGCAGCACGTCGAGGATAAAGCCTTCGTCGATCGCCTGCCGCATCGAGTACACGTCGAACGGCTCGTAGCTGCCGTCCGGCTGCTTCTCACCGAAGAGCTCCAGCGTCTTGGCCTTGGGCGTGGCCGTAAACGCGAAGTTGCTGACGTTCGGCTGGTGACCGCGGTTTTGAATCTCCGCGACGATCTTGTCTTCCAGGTCGGCGTCCTCGGTCTCGTCCTCCGCCTCGGCCTCGTCGAGCGAGGAGGCCGACAGGGTGTCGTTCAAGTGCTTCCTGTATTCCCCGGTCTGGGAGCTGTGGGCCTCGTCGATAATGACGGCGAAGTCGCGTCCGCCCTGCTTGCGGATCGCCTCCGCGACGTGCGGGAAGGTCTGAAGGGTCACTACGACGATGCGCTTGCCGGAATCGAGCGCCGCTTCGAGCCCGGTGGCGCCGGCCTTAATGTTGGCCACGACGCCGCGCTCCTGCTCGAACTGCAAGATGACCTGCGCGATCTGTTTGTCGAGCACCCGCCGGTCGGTGACCACGATGACGGTGTCGAACACCGACTCGTCGTTGTCGTCGTGCAGAAAGGCGAGCTGGTGGGCGAGCACGGCGATGGAGATGCTTTTGCCGCTGCCCGCCGAGTGCTGGATGAGGTACCGCTCCCCGGCCCCGTTGTCTCGGGCGTCCTCGACGAGGCGCCGAACGGACCGCATCTGGTGGTACCGGGGAAAAATGAGGGTCTCCTCGCCGGTCGGCTCCCCCTCGCTGTCGAGCTCCTCGATGGTGGCGATGTAGTGCTGGAGGAGGTTGAGCACGCTGTCACGCGTCCACACCTCGTTCCAGAGATACGCCGTGCGGTATCCGTGGGCCGTCGGCGGATTGCCCGCCCCGCCGTCGTAGCCGCGATTGAACGGGAGGAACGTCGTGTCTTCCCCCTCCAGCCGGGTCGTCATGTGCACCTCCTCACTCCCGACGGCGAAGTGGGCCAGACAGCGCCGAAACTGAAAGAACGACTCGCGCGGGTCCCGGTCGCTGCGGTACTGGTGAATCGCGTCGCGGTACGTCTGGCCCGTGAGCGGGTTTTTGAGCTCGGCCGTAAACAGGGGCAGCCCGTTCAGGAAAAGACATAGGTCCAGCGTGTGGCCGGTCGAGGGGCTGTAGGGAAGCTGCCGGATGACGCTGAAGGCATTGGCGCGGTACTTCTTCTGAAGCTCCGGGTTGCGGCCGGTCGACGGCTCGAAGTAGACGAGGTCGAATCGGCACCCATACAGGTTCACGCCGCGTCGGAGCACGTTGAGCGTGCCGCGCTTTTCGATCTCCTGATACACCCGCCGCACGAAGTGCTCTTTCGCGTCGCCGCTTACGGTTTCGCGGAGGTCGGCCCACTCCTGCGGCTGCGTGGCGACGATAAAGTCGTAGAGATCGCCCGGAATGAGGCACCGCTCCCGGTTGTAGTCTGCCGGGTCCCGTTGCCGGTAGCCCTCTACCTCGACCGATCCGGCTTCATACTCGACCGAGGGCTCCGACGCTCCGTCGCCTTCGGTCAACGCTGACACGATGGTCGACTCGAAATCCTGCTCGGACGTATCGACGGGCATGGGTGGAAACGACAGTTGCAGTAGTGAACTCGAAGGAGAAGCGTGCTATTCCGGTTCGGTCCACGGCCCTTCGGGCAACCAGCGTTTTTCGAACGCGTCGGGCCGATTCAACCCGTCGAGCGGAGGCCAAAGGAATGTGCGTAGCTGCCCGATCACAGCCCCGAAGTCGGGCTCAAAGGTCTCAAGTCGGGTCCGGTCTTGAAAACTCTCCCACTGCGTCCGGTTTTGATTATCATCGGCAAACTCTTCGGTAAGCGCCATTGGAACCGCCGACGGCACGTCCGTCTCCCGGCGAGAAAACGTCGAGTCGATTGCCGCTGTCAACGCCTCTCCCTCAAACGAGAACTGTTGGCTGAGATACCAGATGTCGTAGAAGTCCTTCATCCGGCTGTTCGCAATGCCGAACATGACCATGCCGTGTAGCTTCTCCGCCACGGCGGTTTCCTTGGGATAGGCACGGAGCCGGGCGGCCGGGAAATCGAGCAGCGTCGGGATCTCCGTCACCTGCGGCTCGGGAACCACCGCGTCGCCGAATCCAACGTCAACCTGCAGCGGGAGCCTCGCGCTGCCGATCGACGCTTCTATACGGACGCGCATTCCATCGTACTCTTCCTGATCTCGAATCGGCGCGGCCGACACGCTTTCGGGATCGAACGACACCCCATCCTCCGGGCCGTCGATCTCACAGACGCGGCGAAACACCTCCTCAAGTTCATCGGGGTTCCCGTATCCGAGGAGGTCCAGGTCTTTCGTGGGCCGATGCAGGTCCCGCTGCCACACGAGAAAGGCGTACGCGCCCTTCAGCACGAATTGCTCCTCCACCTCGGAGATCCCGATGCGGTACAGAAGCCGCTCCAACGCATAGCGGGTAAGCAGGGCTTGATGACTCTTCCCGGTGTCATGTGCCCGATTGAGGAGCCGATCCCGGACCGATGCGGCGACGTTCGACAGGCTCATACTATTGCTTCCATGTACGGGCGAATGACTGTTTGGACCCGGCACACCTCGGCAAAGTGCCAGAGTGGGTCCATCGGCCTTCCGTCCCGCTTGTACGCCCGGAGGGCCTCGATGGCCACGTCCAGCCCCACTCGACTGCGAAACTTGAAACAGTCGGCGACGGTCTTCGCGGGGCGGGAGACCGGCACCGTCACCCCCTCGATCTCGTGCTCCTCAATGCCGTCGGTGCGGGCCGCTCCGGACATCCGGACGACGCGAAGAGAAATCGCGTCGACGGAGGGCTTTCGGTCTTTGTCCCCGATCGCCACCCACACGTCGAAGGGGCTCTGGGTCGTCAGGTCGTGGAACTCAAGCGCGGACAGCAGGCAAATGGTGGCCTTCGGCACCCGCTTTGCCGCAACGGCGAGCGAGTGGTGCTCGGTGACCTCGTGATCGGCCCGCTGGTAGAGGCCGCGCCCAATCCGAACGAGGTCGCCCTGGTCGACGAGGCGGGACAGGCACTTCCGGGAAATCCCTTCCGCTTCCACGTCCCGGGAACGGAGGATTCCTTTCTCGCCAGCAAGCTTGAGAAGCCGGTCGCTTTGCGTCGCTGTCGTGGGCATCACACGTACCGTATGATTAGGAGGCTTTTGTTGGGCGGAATTTTCGGCAACGAACGGGGCATTTTGGATGCCGAAATTGCCTACCGACGCAAACCGCCAGGTCCGCTCCCGTTCGCTACCGGGGTTTTTTGTCACAAATTGTCGGGAGTTATAATAAGGCCCCGACGATTTGTTCGGGCTAAAAGCACATTGCTGCTTCGGATTTACAAATCTCAGTCCTCGATTTGATCGACCTCTTCGTCTTCCGAATCTTCTTCCTCAGAATCATCGAGTTCGATACCGGCGAGACCGGCAATTTCCCCGAGCAGATCTTTCGACTCCCCGCTGGAGTCGTGATAGCTCTCCTGAATGCGCTGCTGAAAAGCCTCCCAAATGTCAGTGTCTACTTTGCCGGAAAGATCGGGCTGTCCATCGAGGATATCACGAAGCCAGTCTATCTCCTCAAAGTTAGCTCGCCTAAGAAGCAGGCAGAAATGCTCATTGATCGATCCCAACTAAACGAGGCACCTCCAAAGGCCATCTGTCGAATTTTACGAATCCTCTGCCGTTTCCGATTGCCGTCACAGCTTGTGCAAATTCGTCCCAGCCGAAGATTGGAAACAGGGTATCGAGCGGCTCTACAGTTCCGTTCGCGGCTCGTGCAAACAGTCTGAAGGGACGAACACGGTCCCTTGCTCTTAGTAGCGTATCAGGATACCAGCTGATTTGTCGCGATCCATCGCTGTGCATGCGCTCCATCTCAGCACGAAGATACAGGACCAGATCTGCCTGCATAAGGTCGCGATTTTCGGGACCTTCCTGTCCTGCACGTTTGGCAATTAGGTCTGAGACCTTGTTGATGCGGTTGTGATCTAAATGCTTTTCCAGTGACTCAATGTAGGGACGGAAAACCGTGAAATGCTGAGGCTCGACCTGACCGGCCCCATCATCCTCAACGTGGTAACGACGAGTCATCAAAAGTTCGACCGACTCAAATCTCTGTCTGTCCAAAAGTACGGCCGTTGCGCATAAAAAAAGTTCCCGGACGAAAAAAGCGAAATTATCGACTGAGGTACCGCGAGGTCGACGTGGTCCCTCGGTGAACCTGTAAGGTAGGAGCTGCTCAAAGAACCTGTGCAAGATCTGCCCTGCTTCGTCCCCGGGCCAGTAATCAGCAAGAGTCGCAAAAACCTCAACAGCCTCGTCTCGGAATGGCCTAAAACGTTCGATGCTTTCTAGAACGTCCTCAGGGGGAAGACGATGGTTATCAGACTCAATTTCGAACCTTTCGAGATTCTCTGCGAACGTCTCAAAATACTCCCGCAGCGCGCCGAGTGATGCAGTATCGCCATCGCGTAGCAGTTTCTTCGCGCGACGAGCTCGTGAATTGGTGCCCAACTCCGGACCCTCATCCTGAAGAATGTAGGCCGGCGGTTCACCTAGTTCGGGTTCCTCACTGATAGGCTCATCATATAGCCAGCGTAGCAGCTGCTCAAAATTATCTCTACGTAGCTCTTGGGTCGACATATCGATGTACAACCGACTTCCCATGTAGGTGGGAAGGAAAGCATTTCCATCCTCATCTCTTTCAGCGACTACAGCGACAAATTTCCGCTGTGGATCATCGGGGTCAACTTCTTCATCGTAGAGATCTTGCGAGATGATTTGGGTCTCAGTGCCCACACCACCTTCCCGCTCGTCGGCCTTTCGCGCGTATTCTTCGTCAGAAACAATGATCACCTTATCCATCTCCGGGTCAGTCACTGCCTGCTCCATGAAGGCGTAGAGGTCCTGCCCCTCCTGTAGATTCCACTCGTCGAGAATGACCTCTACACCGTTTTCGACCAGCTCCTGTGCGAGGTCGACGATCCACCTGATGTGATCGGCGTTCGTTCTGCTGTAGGAAATAAATGCTTTAGGTGTCGGCGCGTCCTCCATATCGACTCAACGAAGTTAAACAGTCGCACGGTAGTGAGGTAGCCTAGAGCTCATCCGTGGAAGTCGGCCCGATCGCGTCCCGAATGAAAGTGAGCATATATCCGATAATCAGTCCCAGCAGAAAGCTAAACGTCGATCCGGCAATCCGTCCAACGTATGTCAGGAATGCTGCCGTGCCGACAAGTACAAGAACCGTACAAACTGCAACCAGAGTCATCCCTATCCGGAACTTCACCTTCGTCTCTTGGGCCTGAGCCGAACGCTCAGCGAACGTCTTAAAGATCTCTATCAGTGGCTCTGCTCGGTCGGCAACGCGATCGATGATCAAGTTGATAGGAGGTTCCTGAGAGGGAGCATTTCCGCCCTCAACCTCCTGACTCCTGTTCTCTACACTCTTAGGGACTTCCTCCACCGCACTGGTGGTGGTAGCCTCATCGTCAACATCATCAGACATCGAAGGGCCTAGAAGTTGATTCGCTTAAAGGCGATCAAACACCGTTCCTTCACGCGGCACGTAGAGCCGCTCGTACATTCGGGTGGCATATTCGTCCGTCATCCCAGCGATGTAGTCACAAATCACCCGAGCCTCCTCCGTTGAATCGTTTGCATCCTCGTACTTCTTTCGGCGTTTCTCGTCGAGAAGCTTCTCTGGATCGGAATCAATGGCTTCAAATAGCTTCTGGATAATGAGCCTCCCTCGGTGTGTCAAAGTCTGCACCTGTTGGGCGAGGATGATTTTCTGCTTGGATACTTCTTTTAGCACATCTAGGAGAGCCCGAGCCTCATCTGGCAAGCTTGGTCGATACTTCAGCAATGGATGATCGAACTGAGAAAACTCTTTCATATCAACGACGGTCACAAACGCATTGACCAACGCTCCCGTTGCCTCTTTTCGCGTATTCCCGTCGTCATTGAACATCTTCTCTCGGAGCTCCTCGAACGAGTTGTGCTTATCATAATCGAGGGCTTTTTCGTCACCATGAGTATAGTCCTTTTCACTACTTTGGTGAGCCTCATCAAGTCCATTTTCAATATCCCCCTCACTTATAAGCCCAAGAACAATTCCATCTTCCAAATCATGCACTCCGTACGCAATATCGTCGGCGATATCCATTATGGAAGCATCCATGGACTTGTGGCGTGTCTTTCCGTGCTTATTATTATTTCCTGGGTTTTGGGCCCACTCCTTAAAGTGATTACAATCTTGGTTCGAAAACGGGCTGAGCATCCAATCTACCGTTTCCCGCTCGGTATCTAAGTAACACTTTGGCGGTTTAAGGCCAGGCGCAGACGCATCCGACGCACCCTCATTCTGATTTGGGTTCTTTGCCTCAGAATATAACCGCGGATATTTTAGTATGCCCAGCAAAGTACGTCTCGTAAGATCCAATCCGTATCCCTCTTTACGCGACTCCAACTCTGCTACAAGACGTAGGGACTGGCCATTGCCCTCAAATCCACCATGCTCCCGCATCATGTAGTTGAGAGCCTGCTCTCCGCTATGTCCAAATGGAGGATGTCCAAGATCGTGGCAGAAGCTAACAGCTTCAATGAGATCAAAGTTTGGAAGTGCTTCTTCGCGAGGGCCAGAAAGATTGTCTTCCATAAGCTTAAGCACAATCCCATGAGCAATTTGGGCAACTTCCATGGTGTGAGTAAGCCGCGTGCGGTGGAAATCTCCCTCCCGAATTCCCAAGACCTGTGTCTTCGACTGTAAGCGACGGAACGAAGAGGAATGGATAATCCGAGACCGATCTCGCTCATGCGGGTCACGCGGATCTCCCTTACGCACTCCCGGACTTCCTGAGTGTCGTGCCTGCCATTTGTGGTGTTGGATCTGTGTGATCATATGGAAGGAGTAGTTCAACAAGAAAAGATTTTTTAAGAGTGAGTATCCATTCTCTCTTCTCTCACGTCAATCTGCCCCGTCACCGCTGCCGAGATGAGCGCGGTGCGGTACTCCTTCAACCAGTCGATGGCTGACTCGACCTTGTGGGTGAGTGTATCGATGCGTTCGGTTTCGCGATCAACGTAATCCAGGATCGCCTGCCGGGTACTCCGGGTAGGCACCACCACTGGGAGATCCTGCAGGCTCGACATCGAGATGGACGCCAAGTTTGTGCTCTGCACCGACTGTACGATGAAGAAGTGCTTTGCGTAATGTGCCTGAGTGATCAAAGCTATCCACTCAGACTCGATGGAGCGGGGACGGACTGCGAATATGTGATTTTGATGGAGGCACGGATCGATGTCGCCGGTCCAGACTGTGCCTCGTCCAAGTTTGTCGTAGTCGCCGCCTTCGGTCATCAGTACATCGCCGGGCTGCAGGAGGTACCGGCCCACGTCATCAACGGCAACTTCGATCTCTGCAACCTCGTCGAGGTTAAGGAAGCCGTCTTGCACGTTGGCGACCCGAAGGTACGGAAGCTCGACTGTTTCCACATCTTCATCGTAGCGTTTTCCCTTCGCGATCCCGCTCTGGACCTCCGCCAGGAACTTAAGGCGGGCAACCTCCCACCCCGCCGGAATCTCCCCCAACCACTCCACCCCACTGTCCTGCATCTCCACATCCGAATCCAGCCCCTTCGTGACGACGCGACTGATGAGCGCCGTGCGCTTCTCCTCCAGCAGCTCAATCAGCCGCTCCTTCTTCTCAATGAGCGTGTCGATGCGCTCGGTCTCGCGGTCGAGGTACGCGGCGATGGCGCGCTGTTCGTCGAGTGGAGGAATCGGCCACTGCAGGTTGCGGATGAAATCATCAGACACGCGCTTCTGGCCGCCAGCCCCATACATGGTGGATTCTCCCACCTTGCGGAAAGGGTGGGACATCGTCGCGTAAAACAGATACCTTTCATCCAGCTCTTCTCCTGGACGCAATACGTGAACTTCAGTGGTTCCAAATCCAACGCCGTTAGTGAGATTCCTGGCAAGTGCCCCCTTCCCGTTTTCAAAACAAGGAGTAATCTTCGCCACCAGTACATCTCCATTCCGAAAATAGGTGTACCCGTCAACGACCTCCTCCAGCTGTTTGGTATTACTCAGGTCGAGTCCTCCCTCTTCCTTGACGGATTCCATCGGGACAAACGAGACCTCCATGTCTTCCGGGAGTTTGCGCACCTCTGACTTCGACGGCGTTATCTCTAAAAAGAACCGAAGCCGCGCAAGCTTCCAGTGCGCCGGAATCTCGCCGAGCCAGTCCACACCTGAGTCCTCGTACTCGTCGTAGTGCGGGTGGTCTGTGGTGGATGAAGAATCGAGGACGTGAGTGGAAGACATGCTGGGCAAGTCGGACGAGAGAAAAAAGACAAAGGAAGGGAGCAACGGGAAGCGATCACTCAATCGTTTCCGCGACACGGTCTTCCAGGTTCTGCACCTCGTCGCAGAGTCGCCGGACGCGATTCGCATAGTTCGATCCGGCTACTTCTCCCAACGGCTTTCGGCCTCCACCCGGCGAGTTGGTCAGCGTTTTTTGTGCTACGTACGGACCGTAGTACTGCTCCTTGGCCTGCCGCTCGTCCCGCACATCAGCCCAGTTCCACTCGTTCGGAAGATCATCCTGTCCGGCCAACAGCCACACCTCCACTTCCTGATGGGCCTGGCCGGCAAGCAACACCTGTCGTTGGCGCGCAACCTGCTCCGCATTGGCTTCCGCCGTTTCCAACCGTTCGTGTCGGGTTGGCTCCGCATCGCGATCCACCAGCAGGAGGAAGAGGTCATATTGAGGGTTCGTGAGAATGACATCTTCGATGGTCTCCGGATCGAGGGCATCCTCAACACCACTGATTAGGGGATCGCGACAGACGCGCACGTTGGCCTGTGGCTTTCCAACCTCTTTCAGCATCGAGGTGACGATGGGCTTCAAAATATACTCGTCTCTGCGGTAATCCTCCGCAACAATAAGAACGTTTAGAGACATGGACCAACGTTATGCGTTTTGGAACTTCTCGTCAGATGCGGACTGTGCGGCGGATAGACTGTCTTCCAGCCAGCCCGATTCGAACAGACGCCCCAGATCCTTCCGTTCGAGCACTTCGTCGACGCAAGGAATGTCTTTCACCCGCGTGATCTGCGCCTCCGGTCGGCCCTCATGCCGGTACACGACGGAGGCTGACTCCAGTGTTTTCTCATTCAGGAGACGAAG
Organism: uncultured Salinivenus sp.; assembly: GCA_964407535.1. Lineage (GTDB taxonomy): Bacteria > Bacteroidota > Rhodothermia > Rhodothermales > Salinibacteraceae > Salinibacter. The sequence goes on from CAYOWD010000004.1 coordinate 10,389, forward strand.
GAGCTGCGGCGAGTGCGTCGTCGCCATCACCTGAATGTCTTCCGCCGCCACACTCTGTTCGATGAGCTGAAGTAGGAGGTTGATGCGAGTCGGGTGAATGCCGTTCTCCAACTCCTCAATGAAATAAAGATCGGCGTGCTCGGGGCCGAGAAGCGCCGCAATGACCGCGAGGAATCGGAGTGTACCGTCCGACGCGCTGTAAGCCGACGTTTCTTCCCCGCCTTTTTCGACGAGGGTGACCAGGGTACGGCCCTGAAAGTCCGTTGGAAACTTGAAGCCCACCGCATCCATCGGGGTCAGCTCCTGCACCCACTCCGTAAGTTGCCCCTTTAGCTTCTCGTCTTCGCAGATGGCCTTCAGTACGGAGGAAAGATTTTCCCCTCGGTCGCCGAGGACGGTTTGACCCGGCACGGACGGCTCCCGCATGGCCGTGGGACTCAAGTCAAGGAAGCGCATGTTTTCAAGGGCATCGACGACTCGCTCCACGATCTTTGCCTGGGAGTCGACAACCTTTTCGTGTCGGAGCATCTGGGTAAGAATGGGACGAGAGTTCAGAAACTGACCTCTGCGATGTGCCCCCCGACCCGGTTTCCGTATTTCGGCTCGAATGTGCTCCCGATCCCATCCAAGTTTCGCACCGTTCGGATGTGAATCGAAGATGGGATCCGAGTATCCGTTTACTTCCAATCGCTCTTTCACGACCCGTGGCGTCTCCGAACTCGAGGACTCACGCTTTCCGGTATCTATATTGATCTGATACGTCACCGTCTTCGTCTGCTCGCCTCGCGGAAGCAAAAGGCCAAGGTCGACTTCAATTCCAAATTCCTCCTCTCCATGAAAAGCAGCTTCTTGCGTTCCGCCCCGAATTCCCGTCCACTGCCGTTCCCCACTTTCCCCATGCTTCTCTCCAAATACCTCACCCAGCCGGTAGCCGCGGCCAATCGCATGGAGTACCCGAACGGCGTCCCGCACATTGCTCTTTCCCGACGCATTCGTGCCCACGAGCACGCTGAACGGCCCGAGGCGGAGTGTGGCCTCGCGGAAGTTCTTGAAGTTGTGGAGCGCTAAGGACTGAATCATCGAATCGGATGATCTGCGATTGGTGGTCACTCTGTCCTGAAGGGAGAGGCACAATGCTCCGAGGAACAGAGGAGTGCTACGTCAACTGTCAATGTTCGGACATGAAGAGTCGCGACACGTCGCGTGCATGTTTTGCGATTCCGTCCGACCCTGTAGCGCCGTTGGAGTCCAACGACGCTACAAAACGTGTCGCTCTTCCGAATGTGGCCTACCGGAAAAATCATAGTTGACGCTGCAGGAATCCGTATGTCGGAGCTTTTGTGATAAGCTCTCCAGCTTGTGTGATTAAGGGACGTAGCCTGTGTGGTTGCCGTTTCAAGCTTTGTGGTTTCCTCCGAATGCTTTGATGTTCGCCGGTTCCTCGCCACGGGGCGAGACATTCAGAACAGCACTCATGCCGCCACCTCCTGAAGCATCTCGACAATGTCGCTCTCGACCTCGCGGATGTCCTCCTCAATCTCGTCGAGCGGGCGCGGCGGGTCGTACTCGTAGAAGTAGCGGTTGAAGTTGATCTCGTACCCGACCCGGCCCACCTTCCCGTCCGTCTCGTCGGTGTAGTCCTCGTCGATAAACGCGTCCTCGACGTGCGGCTTCACCTCCCGCTCGAAGTAGTCGAACACGTCTTCCGTGAGCGGCACGCGCTCGTAGTCCCGCAGGTCGGTGTCGGAGATGAGCCGGTCCTTGGTGTCGCGGGCCGGCTTCGCGTCCGGGTCTTTTTCGGACAGCGCGTCCAGAATGTCCGTTCGCTTCTTCTTCCGAATGGAGAGGTCGTGGGCGTCGAGCTGCTTTTTGAGGTGCGCCCGAAAGGCCGCGTAGTCGTCCCAGACCCGGTCCTCCATCTCGTGGAGCATCGCCACGACCGCTTCCTGCACCTCCTCGTCGAGCCGCCCGAAGTAGCGCTGGTCCCACACGTTCTCGATCCGGTCGGCCGACGGGCGCAGGTTCACGCGCAGGGGCCGCTCCACGCGGATCTTGCGGTAGCCGAAGTCCTCAACGTCGAACACCTGGACGCGGTCGTCGGCCTCCCCGTTTTCCCGCGCGGTGTCGAACGCCTCGTAGAGCCGCACGATCTCGGCCACCTGGTCGGGATCGCCGTCCTCCCCCTCCGCGATGTAGCGCCGCTTGTCGCCCAGGCTCTTGCGCATCGGCTCCCAGAGATCGAAGGCGTCGATGAGCTGAACGGTGCCCTCGCGCCCCGCGTCCTTTACGTTCGAGACGACCCACACGTAGGTGGAGATGCCGGTGTTGTAGAAGATCTGCTCCGGCAGCTGGATGATCGCCTCCACCCAGTCGTTTTCCAGGAGCCAGCGGCGAATCTCGCTTTCCCCGCTTCCGGCATCGCCCGTAAAGAGCGGCGAGCCGTTCATGATGATAGAGACGCGCCCGCCGCCCTTCTGTGCAGGCTTCATGTGCGAGATCATGTGCTACAGAAACAGCAGCTGCCCGTCGGAAATCCGCGGCGTCCCGGCCTCGAACCGCCCGGCGGCGCCCCGGTCGGCCTCCTGTTTGACCGCCTGCTTGTCCCGCTTCCAGTCCTTGCCGTACGGCGGGTTGGCGAGCTGGTACTCGAACCGCTCCCCCCGATGCTTGTCCTCGGAAAGCGTCGACCCGAACTCGATGCGGTCCGCATCCTTTCCGTCCTCCGTCTTCAGGTAGAGGTCCGATTTGCAAACCGCGTAGGTCTCCGGGTTCACCTCCTGGCCGTAGAGGTAGATCTCCGCGCCGTCGTTGAGCTCGTGGATGCGGTCACGAGCGGCCGTGAGCATGCCGCCGGTGCCGCAGCACGGGTCGTACACGGTACTCACCTTGCCCGCCTGCCCGAGCCGGTCGCGGTCGCCCGCCAGCACGAGCTCGGTCATGAGCCGCACCACCTCCCGCGGCGTGAAGTGCTCGCCGGGGTTCTCGTCGAGGGCCTCGTTGAACTTGCGGATGAGCTCCTCAAAGATAAGTCCCATCTCTTCGTTCGAGATGGTGTCGGGATGGAGGTCCACGTTCTTGAACCGCTCCATCACCTGATAGAGGAGCCCGGCCTGCTCCAGCTTCTCAATCGTGTTGCGGAAGTCGAACTTCTCGATCACGTCCCGCATGTTGGCCGAGAAGCCCGAGATGTAGGTCCGCAGGTTGGAGGCCAGCTGGCTCGGGTCCTCCTCCAGGAGCCGCTCGAAGGTGTAGTTGGACGTGTTGAAGAACGCGTACCCCGCCTCCTTGCGGAGCAGTTTCTCCATGTTGTCCAGCTCCCCCTTGTACTTGTGATAGGTCTCCAGGACCTCCTCCTTCGTCGGCGCGAGCACGCTGTCGATGCGCCGGAGGACGGTAAACGGCAGGATGACGTCCTGGTACTTCCCGCGCTTGAAGGAGTCGCGGATGAGGTCGGCCGTTCCCCAGAGGAAGCTGGTGATCTCGCTGTGGTTCTGCATGCGGAGTGGGGACTGCAACAAAGGGTTTCGGTGGAAGCCGTCGCTAAGAAAAACTCTCAGTTAGCGAAAAAAGTGGGATACTTTCAACATAAGGCACAACCCGACGTGAGACAACCTGATAAAATTATTATCTCCTAAGGATAAATTTACCCCCTACGAAGTACTACCATGAAAAGAGCCTTTTCTTCATGAACTGTTTTTATCGGGAATATCGACCGTGCTTGACAGAACGTCTTCCAACGTGAGCTTCAGAACGATCGCCTTCGGCAGGAATGGGGCTACGATCAAGATCTGATCTCCAGTTGATTCGAAAAAGAAGAAAGCGGGCGCACCGGACGCCGGCAATCCTCGCAGAAACGCTATCACAAATCAAAAAGGGATCTCGACGAACACCGCCGAGATCCCTCAGGTCGTCTGCGGGCACGGATCCGTCCCATCCCCCACTCTCCTCCCGCCCCCTCTTTCACCCGCTCGCCCCTATTCGACCGTCACGCTCTTGGCCAGATTCCGCGGCTGGTCCACGTGGCAGCCGCGCATGACGGCAATGTGGTAGGACAGCAGCTGCAGCGGGATCACCGTCAGGAGCGGCGACAGGAACTCCTTCGTCTCCGGAATCTCGATCACGAACTCGCAGAGCTCGTCGAGCTCGCCGTTGCCCTCGTCGGTAATGGCGATGACCGACCCGTCGCGCGCCGCCACCTCCTCGATGTTGGAGAGCACCTTGTCGTATGTGCTGTCCTTCATCGCGATAAACACGACCGGCATGAAGCGATCGATGAGCGCAATCGGCCCGTGCTTCATCTCCGCCGCCGGGTAGCCCTCGGCGTGGATGTAGGAAATCTCCTTCAGCTTGAGCGCCCCCTCCAGCGCCACCGGGAAGTTGTACCCGCGGCCCAGGTAGAGGAAGTTGGAGGCGTAGCGGTAGACCTTCGCCATCTCTTCAAGGCGATCGTTGGTCTCCTCCAACACATTGCGCACCTGCCCCGGCACATCGGCCAGCGCCTGGATGTGCTGGGTCAGCTCCGCCTCCGACAGCGTGCGCCCCTTCGACAGCTTGAGCGCCATCATGGAGAGCACCGTGACCTGCGCCGTAAAGGCCTTCGTCGACGCCACCCCAATCTCCGGCCCCGCGTGCAGGTACACCCCCGCGTCCGTCTCCCGCGCAATGGTCGACCCCACGACGTTGCAGATGCCGTAGCACGGCACGTCCCGGCTCTGCGCCTCCCGCACCGCGGCGAGCGTGTCGGCCGTTTCGCCGCTCTGCGAAATCACCAGCACCACGTCGCCGTCGCGCAGGATCGGATCGCGGTAGCGGAACTCACTGGCGTACTCCACCTCCACAGGGGTCCGGGCAAACGTTTCAATCATGTACTCCCCCACGAGCGCCGCGTGCCAGGAGGTGCCGCACGCCGCAATCACGATGCGATCGGCGTCTTCGATCGTGTCCCAGACGTCGTGGAGCCCGCCGAGCACAATCTCATTCTCGTCCGGCAGCACGCGCCCCCGCATGGCGTCGGCCATCGCGTCGGGCTGCTCCATGATCTCCTTGAGCATGAAGTGGTCGTAGCCCCCCTTCTCAATCTCGCCGAGGCTCCACTCCAGTTCGTGGACCTCCTTTTCGAGCGGCTCATTGTCGATCGTCGTCACCTCGTAGCCGGAGCGGCGGATCGTCACCATCTCCCCGTCCTCCAGGTAGACGACCTGCCGCGTGTGCTCCACGAGCGGCGCGGCGTCGGATCCGATGAAGTACTCGCCGTCGCCGACCCCCAAAATGAGCGGACTTCCCTTCCGAGCGGCCAGCAACAAGTCGGGATCGTCGCGCGACACCACCGCGATGCCGTACGCCCCCACCACCTGCGTGAGCGCCTGGCGCACCGCCTCGGGCAGGGAGAGATTCGTCTCGCGCTTCACCTCCTCGATGAGATAGACCAGGACCTCGGTGTCGGTCTCGCTCTTGAAGGTGTACCCCTTCTCTTCGAGCTGCTGCTTAATCGCCGCGTGATTTTCGATAATGCCGTTGTGCACCAGCGCAAAGGCCCCGTCGCTGCTGACATGGGGATGGGCATTGACATCGTTCGGCGCCCCGTGGGTCGCCCAGCGGGTGTGACCAATGCCGAGCGTTCCGGCCATCGGGTGCCCATTGAGGGACGCGCGCAGATCGTCGACCTTGCCTTCTTGCTTTTGCACCTCCAATCCCTCATCCCCCACAATTGCCAATCCAGCCGAGTCGTATCCCCGGTATTCAAGCCGCTTGAGACCGGTGAGAAGTGTGTCTTCGGCCTCTTTGGTACCGATATACCCAACAATTCCACACATATGGCAATAGTCCGTACTTTTTGAGGTGATGCCTCTCCCTACTGACGAGGCACGCGATGTTTGGTGTTGGAATACAAAAAATGTTCCGCTGGCAATCCTCGATCGTTCTCAGTGCGTCTCAGCGCATTTAGTAGCGGTCCAGAGAGAATTTTTCGCCGAGATATCGCTTCCGGACCTCGGGGTCGGCGGCGAGCTCCTCCGCGGTGCCCTGTTTGAGGATTTCGCCTTCGTACAGCAGGTAGGCGCGGTCCGTGATGGCAAGGGTCTCGTGCACGTTGTGATCCGTGATGAGCACCCCAATGCCGCGCTCCTGCAAGTCGGCAACAATCTCCTGAATGTCTTCAACCGCGATGGGATCCACACCGGCAAACGGCTCGTCGAGCAGAAAGAAGCGCGGCTGGGTGGAGAGGGCACGCGCGATCTCGGTGCGTCGCCGCTCGCCTCCCGACAGGGAGTAGCCCTTCGAATCGCGCACCCGATCGAGCCCAAACTCGCCGATGAGCGACTCGACGCGTTCGTTCCGCTCCGTTGCACTAATGGGTTGGAATTCAAGGACGGCGTGGAGATTCTCCTCCACAGTGAGTTCCCGAAAGACGGACGTTTCCTGCGCGAGATATCCAATGCCGCGCCGGGCCCGTTTGTACATCGGCAGGCGCGTCACATCGTCGTCGCCCAGCAGAATGCGGCCGTCGTCCGGCCGGGTCATGCCCACGATCATATGAAAGGTCGTCGTTTTGCCGGCCCCGTTCGGGCCGAGCAGCCCGACAATTTCGCCCTTCTGCACCTCTAGGCTGACGTCGTTGACCACCGCCCGCTTGTCGTAGCACTTGGTCAGGTGACGGGCCGCGAGGGTCAAATCGGCGGGCTGGGATGACGAAGTAGACGGACTCATGGCGAGACAGTCGACGATTGCAGAGAATCGGGCGGGGACGCATTCGGGGGAGCAGGCGGGACGGCGGTTGAGTCCTCCCCCGTCGCGGCCGGGTCGGCGGGGGCCGACGTGTACGGACTGCGTGGAATGGGCGGCGGCCGGTTGGCCGACAGGCCCAGTTGCGCCCGCACGCGCTCCTCCCGAAGCAGCGCCTCCTTCGTCGGGCGCCGCTCCGGGGTCCACTGAAAGCCCTCCAGATGAAACGGGGTCGGGACGGCCTCCGGCGTGCGATGGTACGTGCTCTCCACGCCGCCGATGACGCTCGTACGGCGCACGGCGCCGTCGCGGAACCGAAGGACAATGCGATCCCCCGATGTTTTCGCGGCGCCCTTGAGGGCCCCCGCGTCGGTTTTTAAAAACCGGATGGCCTGTGCATTCGGTTCCGCCTCGATGCGACGAAGCGAGTCGGCGCGGAAGAAGGCCGTGAGGGTTCGCCCCTTGAGTTGCTGCACGCGATCCAGCGCGTTGTCGCGTTGCGCCGCAAAGGCGTGGCCGCGCACGAAGACGGTGTCCAGGGTCCGCCTCCGGGCGCGGACGCGAATGGAATCGCCCCAGACCTGAGCGTTCTCGAACCACACCACGGGATCCCGAAACAAGCGCGTCTCCTCCACTGGAAGGTCGGCCTCCCGTGGGGAGGGCGGTCCCGTCCAGCGATCCGCGGATCGGGGGGCGGCGGCATCCGTTTCCCGGCTGGTGTCGGGCGTCGCGGTCGAATCGGGACCGGCTGCCTGTTGTGGCGGGGCCGCGGCGGCTTGTCCCGGGTCGGGGGACGAGGGCGCCGGCGCGGCCGCTGGGCGCTGGGGGGCGGTGGTCGGGGGCACCGCACTGGGGGTGGCGAGCGTATCGGTTGTATCGACGGCTACGAGGCGATCGTACACCGTCGAGTCGGCCACCGCCGCAAGGTCGGCCTCCCAGATGCGCACCGAATCGAGGGCAATGAGGCGACGGCGGGTGTCCGTTCGGTACGCGTCCAGGCGCCGTCCCCGCACGGCGAGCGTGTCCTCGGGCGTCCCAGTCGCATCCAGGCGCACGCGGACGAGGAGCGCCTGTCCCTCCACCCGACTAAACCGATTCTGCTCCTGGTTGTCTGCCCACTGTCCGAACAGGTACGTGCGCGTCGTCGTGTCGTTGGGGGCCTCCTCCTCCCGGCCCATTCGCCGAATGGACACCGTTCCCCGCGCGATAGATCGTTCGCGATCGCGGTAGTACGTGAGCGAGTCCGACGCCAGGTGCGTCTCGGGATCAGTGAGGTGGACGTTGCCCTGAAATTCGGCCCGCCGCGCATCGGACCAGTACGTGCCCGTCTCCGCCCGCAGGACCCGCGTGCTGTCGATGAGCGTGACGCTGTCCGGAAAGACCGATCGCTTCTCGTCGGTGTAATAAGTGGCCCGGGGGGCACGCACCCGAACCTCCCCGTCCGTCAGCCGCACGTTGCTCCGGGCGTGCCCAACCTTGGTCCGCTTGTTGTACCGCACCGTGTCGGCCCGCAGCGTGTCGCCGCGTTCGTAGATGACGACGTCGCCGGTAAAAAGCAGTTCGTCCCGATCCAGGTACCGAAGGGCAAAGGCCGACCGCAGGCGCGTGCTGTCCTGCCGCACCTTGACGTTGCCAAACAGCTCCTGCAGACGCTCGCCCGACCGGGTGAGGGCACTCAACGAATCGGCCTCGACGACCGCCCGCCCGTCGTCGGCCGTTGCCGAATCCGACGGGGCGGCGGGCTCCTGTGCGTACAGCGGCTCTCCGCCCCCGCCCCCAAGCACCACCACAAGACATAGCCCCCCAACGAGGACCAGCCAACGCCGCAATGGGAGCTCAACAGTCGCGTGCATGCCCTTACAGTGCTCTGGATCCGTAAAAGCGTCGTCCGCCCTACTCCGACCGCCGTCCACGACGACGAATGCCCCCGATGCGGGTCGATGCGCCCGTACCCAAATCCGTTCCCAAAGGGAGCTGCAGACGAGGGGGATCAGGGCGACTCCTCATCCTCGGCGTCTACCTGCGCCGTAAACTTCCCAATCTGGTACGTCGTCAGATCCTCGTCCGCCACCAGTCCATTCCCCCGTACCACCTCCGTCGGCGTCGTGATTTGCACAAAGCGTCGCGTCCGAATCTTGCGATCGAACTGATCCCAGGTCAGGTGCTCGCTTTCCAGCAAACGCCCCTCCTGCGTGTGCACGAGCACGTTGCCGTAGGCGTCGAAGCGGCCGTCTTTGCTGAAGTAGACGACGCTGTCCGCCGTAATGGTGGCCGAGGAGTCGCCGTCCTCGAAGACGAAGGAGTGCACCCGGGCAGTGTCCGAAAGGGTGTTCCACACGGAATAGGTGCTGTCATCGGTTTGGTACTGCTCCATCTTGTCGGCCCGAATGATTGCGCGGCGGCGCCCTTCCTCCCGCACCGAAAACCGGGCGTTCCACGTGATCTGCGACGGCCGGTTGCCCTGAAGACTATCGGGCACCACAGTGCTTTCCGTCCGGGACCGATACTCGCACCCCAGCAGGCTTCCCCAAAGAAGTCCCACCACGACCCCCCACACCAGCCTGCCCGCGTTCCATCTGCCATTCGCTGAACCGTGTTGCATATGCTCCTGCCTGCCGTGACGAAAAGCGGCGGACCGCATGAACAAACCGACGCCGTAGACGTGCCCCCATCGAACTGGAATTCGACTGAAACAAAACCGCCCGTAAAAACCCGGATGTTGCCCTTAACAGTGTCCGAGTCAACCATTATGTTGGGTTGTGATTCGCCCGCGGACCCTTCCTCCATTCAGTAGGACGGTCCAACTCCATACCGGCACCGTCTTGTCCATTCGTCCCGGGGCGCCTTACTCACTTTTTTAACCAGAAGCCGCGCTCTTCCCTATGAGTTTCAACGTGGAAGCTCTTTCCTCTGACACTGTTGTTGTTCACATGGGGGAAGCCCTCGACTTTCGGAATGCCGATGATTTTAAAGACGCATTTCAAGAATACGTAGAAGACGGAGTCCGCAACTTTATCCTCGACTTTTCGGATACGGAGGTACTCGACTCGACGGGACTGGGCGCCATCTTTTCCCTCTACCGCGAAATTTCTCCGGACGACGGCAAGGTGGCCTTTGCCGACGTGTCGCGCCCAGTACAGGTCGTTGTCCAACTCACCCGAACGTACAAGGTGTTCCGGCAATTTCCCTCCGTCCAGGCCGCCGAGGAGGCGCTGTCCTAGTCCGCACCGCTGCCTTTCCCCTCCCTTCCTCGTCGGACTTCTCGCTGTATGAGTGTACTTGCCAGGAAATTTACCGACCTTGACCGTGCCCTCGACGAGGTGCGGACGCTGCTCACTGAGTGGTCGACTGATCTCGCTGACGCGTCTGCTCCCCCGCCGGAAACCATCCGGTACACGCAGCTCGTGCTTCACGAGTGGATCGCCAATCTTCTTCAACATGCCGACTTTGAGGGTCGTCCCCCCTCCATCAAGATCCGCCTGACAACTGAGAACCGACACATTTCGGGCACGGTTACCGACAACTCCGAGGGCTTTGATCTTCGGGAACATCTCCCGTCGCAGGAAGAGAGAATGGAGGAGTTGCCCGAACGCGGCATGGGGCTGCGCATTATCGATGCCTGCACAAACCGACTCTCTTATACCTGCACAGACGACGGGAATCATCGCTTCGAGTTTTCTATTCCCGCTGACCACGATCCATGGCTGAGCATGCTATTTTAATTGTCGAGGACGATAGCACGGTCCGGGAATTGTTGAAGTATCGCCTCGGCAAACATTATGACGTCTCGACCGCCACCAATGGCGAGGAGGCCCTCGAAAAGGTGGAGGCCCAGATTCCCGATCTCATCATTTCGGACATCATGATGCCGAAGATGGACGGGTTTGCCCTGCAGTCGGCCCTGCAGGCCAACAAAAACACCCGGGTCATCCCGTTTATCTTCCTGACGGCCCGGGCCGACGAACCGGCCCGCCAGGAAGGGGCCCGAACGGGGGTGGACGATTACATCACCAAGCCCTTCGACATGGAGCAGCTCCTCTCCCGGGTGGATCGTCTCCTGGAGCGCGTGGAGATGTTTCAATCGCAGCTCGACGCGGAAATTGGACGCGACTTCTCCAATCGACTGCTTCCCGATGAAGGCCCGGAGGTCGACGGCTACGCATTTCACTTCCGCGCCGAGGCTCACGACCAGGGCGGCGGCGACCTCTTTGACTGGACCGAAACGGAGGAGGATACCTATTTCCTCACGATCGGCGACGTGATGGGCAAGGGCCTCCGGGCCAAGTTCTACGCCTACAGCTTCCTCAGCTACGTCCGCGGGACCCTCCACACGCTCCTGGAGGAGTCGTCGTCCCCCGCCGCCGTCATGAGCAATATCAACGCAATGCTGCTCGACGACGAGGTGCTCGAAGACACGTTTGCCTCGTTTCTGCTCATGCACTGGAACCCGTCGGACCACGTCCTCACCTACTCCAACGCCGGCCACTGCCGTCCCATTCTTCTCACGCCCGACGGCCCTGAGATCGTCGAGCACAGCGATCTCATCCTGGGGCTCGACGCCGACGCGGAATTCTCCGACATCGACCTCGACCTCGCCCCCGGCACCGCCTTCGTCGCCTACACCGACGGCCTGCTCGAACTTCCCGCCTCCGACGACAACATGCTCGGCGAAGAGGGCGTACAGCGCGCCGCCGAGGCGGCCTACGGGGCCGACGATCCGGTGACGGCGTTCCGCGAAGCCGCCCTGAGCCAAAGCGATCACGACTCGTTCCAGGACGACACCCTCGTGGTGTGGCTGCAACGCGACGACGAGGCGTAATCCGACTCCGGGGATTCAGGTTTGTACGTATGTAGGTGGGTCGGTATGTACGTGATGCCCATCCGGTTGCGGCTATACCGACATTTTTGCAATCGATCTTTCCCTCTTTGCAATCGATCTTTCCCTCACTCCGGCTGGTCCGATGCGTGCAACGTGCGGGCCCGCTCCCGGAGCCGCTCCCGATCCACCTTCATCCCGGCATTGAGGGCCTCGGCCGGAAGCGGATGGATGGCCTCCGGCATCTTGAAGCCGGGCAGGTGCGCGGCGAGCGCTTTGCGCATCGCTTCGGTAGATCGCTCGCTGTCGCCCTGCACAAACGCGACGGGACGGTGCCCGTATTCGGGGTCCGGCACCGGCACCACCACCGCGCGCTCCACGGACGGGTCGTGCTCCAGCGCGGCCTCAATCTCTTCGGGCTGAATGTTCTCGCCGCCCGACACAAACATCCGATCCATACGGCCCTCCACCTGCAGTCGGCCGTCGGCCGTCATCGTCCCCCGGTCGCCGGTCGGGTACCACCCGTCGTCCGTCCGGGGATCGTCTATGCCCTCCGCTGTGACGTATCCGCGGAAGAGGGGCGCCCCCGCCACCAGGATCTGCCCGTCCACGATGCGGAGGCGGCGATGCGGCAGGCGACGCCCCGCCGTCCGCAGCGTATCGAGCGACGCGCCGGGCGGGGTGGTCGTCACCTGCGAGGCCATTTCGGTACAGCCGTAGCTGGTGTGCAGCGGCCAGCCCGCTGCGCTGCCACGACGAAGCAGGCCGTCCGGAATCGGCCCCCCGCCCAGCAGCACGGCCCGCAGGGACGACGGCGGATCGACGTCTCGTTGCAGCACTCGACGAAACTGCGTGGCGACGAGCGACACGTGCGTGACGCTGTCGAGCCCGGCCGCCGGTGATTGGTCGGCCGCCGGCACGACGACCCCCGCCCCGGCAATCGCACACCGCACCAGAACGGCGAGTCCCCCCACGTGGTAGAGGGGCAGCGACAACAGCCACCGGTCGCTCCGACGCAGGGGAATATTGGCGTTGGCTCCCTTCGCGCTGTACAGGTGGTTGCCCCACGTGTGCAGGGCCGCCTTGGGGGTGCCTGTACTGCCGGACGTGTAGACAATGGTGACCGGCTGGTCCGGCGACAGCGTGGGAGATGCCGGTGACGGGTCGTGCGCTCCCTTCAGGGCCGACGGAGCACACGTGCAAAGTTCCCCCTCCGCCGCCTCCGTCACCGGGGTCGTTGCCGTGACGAGAAGCTCGGCGCCAACGGCCCCGGCTCGCTCTACCACCCCCGCCGCCGGCTCGCGCGTGCTGATGGGCACCGCCACGGCCCCGGCTCGCCACAGCGCCCAGAGCAGCACAATGGTCTCGGCCGATCGCTCCGCATGCAGGGCCACACGCGTCCCCGCCCCCACCCCCCGCTGCCGGAGCGCCGCCCGTCGACGGGCCACCGCCCGGTGCAGCTCGGCGTACGTCCATTCCCGGTCCGGCCCCACCAGGGCAACGGCCTGCGTGGGCGCCTGCGCGTGTCGAGCCAAAGGATCCATAGAACTTGCCGCCGTCCGTTCGATACGCTTCACCCCATGCCTGTAATACCAAATCCGCCTACAAAGTTCGGGGTTGCAAAGATGTCGGCATAGGCGCAAACGGATGGGCATCAAGTACATACCCACACACCTACGCACGTACATACCCGAATCCTTCAACTGGATTCGGGATTACTCCCGAATCGGAATGCGCTCCAATGCGTCCCGCGCCACCGTACTCGCTATCGTCGCCTCCACGTCCACGGTGGGCCCCTCCATCGCCAGTCGGGGCGTGAGCACATCCTCTCCGAGCCGCTCGTACGTCGACAGGCCGGCGGCCGCTTCCGACAGCCGGGCGGCCAAGGCAACCAGCATGCGGAGTCCCAGCCCGGATTCATAGGACGCACTTACCACCGGCACAGCGCCCGCCGCCCGGGCCGCTTGGGCCCATCGGTGCACGGTGGTGAGGCCCCCAAGCAGGGTCGGTTTGAGCACAACCGCCGCAATCGGATCCTCGGGCGACAGGTCGGCGGGGGAGCGCTCGCGGGTCGTTTCGTCGATAGCAACGGGCAACCCCGTCCGCGCTGCCAGTTCAGGAAGCCGCTCCGGGTCGGCGAGCGGCTCTTCGATGTGCTCCAGCGGCACCGAGCTGAGGGCCTCGGCAAACGAAACGGCGTCTTCCACCGTCCAGGCCCGATTGGCATCCAGGCGAATGTGACCGTCCTCGTCCAGGGCCCGTGCAAGCGCATGGACCCGCGCCACATCGTCGTCGATCGGGCGACGCCCCACCTTGAGCTTCACGGTGCGAAATGCCCGCCCTCGGTACCGGTCGGCCGCTGCTGCCACATCGTCCGTGTCCGCTGCAATCAATCCATTCAGTTCAATCGTCGAGCGGGCGCCGAGCCGCTCCGGCACCGTCTGTCCCTGACGCGCAGCCGCTCCCTCGAGCATAGCACTCTCGACCGCAAACTGGACCGACGGCGGCATCGGATCGAACGCTTCGCCGACTGCCGCGTCTGCCCTGAGCGGATCTGCGAGCGGTTGTCCCCTCATTTCTTTCGCAACGCGAACGAGGGCCCGCTCCGCCTCTGCTCTCGACTCGCGGCTGAATCCCGGCAACGGCGCCGCCTCGCCCCATCCCGTCGCCCCGTCCGCCGTCTCCAGGCAGAGCAACAGGCCCTCTCGGGTCTCCTGCCTCTCCTCCCCGCTCCCCAGCGGCGCCGTGAGCGGTACGGAATAGCGGTACAGGGAGGGACGCATCGACATCATCGAGCGTGCTACGGTTCGACGTCATACGAGCAAGACCCCCGGCACGGATCGCCCCTATTGTCATTGCGCCCCCACGAAAGCGGTGCCTGCGCATTCGCCACAATCCGTCGGATTGCTCACAGATTCCATCCAATTGAGAACAGAACCGCCCAGAGGGCCAGGAGCTGTCCTGTGGAGGCCAGCAGGGGATTGAGCTGCTCCGGATCGGTGGTACGGGCCATCGTTTGGACAGCGCGCCCCGCCGGCCACAACAGCACAAGCGTTCCCAGAACCCAGGTGTGCTGTCCACTCCAGGCCACGAGGGCAGCGGGGAGAAGAACGGCCCCAACGAGCGAGACGGCGTAGAGCCCGACGCCGGCGCGTCGCCCCAGCCGCACGACAAGCGTTCGCTTTCCCGCCTCGCGATCATTCGATACGTCCCGCACATTGTTCACCAAGAGCACCCCAACGGACAGGAGGCCCGGACCGGTCCCTGCTACAATCACCTCCGGGGGACAGGCCAGGGCCTGCACGTAATAGGTGCCCCCCACGGCCACCGGACCGAAAAAGAGAAACACCGCTAGGTCGGCCAGTCCCAGGGCCGCGAGTGAATACGGCCCTGCCGTGTACCAGATGGCGGTGGCAATAGACAGCCCGCCAATCAGGAGAATGGGCCACCCACCGCGGTAGATGAGATAACTGCCGGCAACGACCGCCGCCGCAAACACCACGATGGTTGCGCGTCGCATGGTGTCGGGCGCCACCAGCCCGGCCTGCGTGACCCGCATCGGGCCGACTCGGTCCTCCGTATCTGCCCCTTTGAGATAGTCGGTGTAGTCATTATGATAGTTGACGCCCACCTGGATGAGGGTAGCACTTACAAAGGCCAGTACCGCCGACGGGCCGTGGGCCGCTCCGGCCTCGACGGCCATGGCCGTGCCCACGAGTACGGGGGCGAGCGACGCCGCCAGCGTCTTGGGACGGGCCGCGAGCCCCCAGACACGGAGTTGCTCCCAGAGTGCGGCCATGATCAGATCGATGGATTGGTCGAAAAACGAGATGTGCAGGCGGCAGAGGCCTGCCGAAGGGACGTGAGAGTGGACGGAGGCCCCTCCACGTGAGCGTTCCGACGGCTCCGAGTGCGACTTCGGTACGACATCATCCGTTTGTCCGAGATGCACTCGTACGGCCGGCGTCGCAAGCAACTCACGCGAACGAATGTCGACGCCGCAATCACACCATGGGAATCGTCCCGGACCGCCCGGCCACATCCGGTTGAGAACGACGGGCCTCCCTCCTGTTCTCTCAGTCCGGTACGGCTTCCCTTGTAATACCAAATCCGCCTACAAAGTCCAGGGAGACAGAAAAATCGGTATAGGTGCAAGCGATTGGGGCTCACGTACATACCTTCACACTTACACACTTTCAAACCCGAATCCCTCAACCGGATTCGGTATAAACGGCTCGTATCCGAACGCCTCGATGCCGCCGGCAGAACGTCGGAGGGCTCCCGGCCGCGCTACTGCAACGACGGAGGGGCCTCCAGCGCATTGGGAAGCCAGCTCTCGCGTTTCGCTGGTTGCTCCATGAGGCCCTTGACCGTTTCCTGGGGATCTCCGCCCTCGAAGAGAAGAGTGTAAACGGCCTTCGTGATCGGCATCTCCAGATCGTATTTCTCTGCCAGGTCGTTGGCGGCCTCCGCGGTGTGCAGTCCCTCCGCCACCATGCCCATTTCGCTCTGCACGTCGTCCAGTGTGCGTCCCTTTCCGATCTGCTCCCCGAAATACCGGTTTCGGCTGTGCTCGCTCGTGCAGGTGACGACCAGGTCGCCGATGCCCGTGAGTCCCGAGAACGTCTCCGGACGCGCGCCCATCGCCACACCCAGTCGGCGCATCTCAGCAAAGCCGCGGGTGATGAGGGCCGCCTTCACGTTGTCGCCGTATCCCACCCCGTCACTAATGCCGGCCGCGATGGCAAGCACATTTTTCGCCGATCCCCCCACTTCGACCCCAATCACGTCCGTGCTCACGTATACGCTCAGTGTGTCGGTCATGAAGCCTTCTCGGATCCGGTCGGCCGTGGATTCCTGCGACGCCGCCGCCACAATCGTCGTGGGCCGCCCCTGTCCCACCTCCTCCGAGTGGCTCGGTCCGTAGAGGGCCCCGATCTGATCGCCGGGAACGTCCCCGAACACATCGTCGAGCACCTTCGTCATCCGCAGCAGCGTGTCTTTTTCAAGCCCCTTCGCCAACGACACAACAGTCACGTCTTCCCGCGTGTGGTCCTGAATCTGCTCCGCCACGCTCCGAAGGTGCGGGGACGGCACCGCAATTCCCCACAGGTCGGACGCGGCCGCGGCCTCCGCCACGTCGGACGTCACCGTCACCGACGACGGAAGCAACAGGTCCCGCAGGTATTTCGAGTTGTGGTGCGTGCTGCGCATCTCGTCCGCGGCCTCCGGACGACGTGCCCACAGCGTCACATCGCGGCCGGCATCGGCAAGGTGCTTGGCAAGGGCGGTGCCCCAGCTGCCGGCGCCGAAGAGCGTAATGGAAGACATAGTAATCCGGTCTTGTTAGCGAAAAGAGTACGGAAGAACGCAAGTTGTGAGTTTCGGGGTCCCGGGTTGAGTGTTTCCGCACCTGGGCGCTGAAATGGATCGAACATCCGGGACGGACCATGGTTTTCCCCGGTTTAGGGGAAACGGAACGACGAGAGCAGCAACCCTCCCCTCCATACAACGCATAACCCACAACCTGGATTGCGGGAATCGACAGGACGCCCATCCGGGGCCTACGACGCAGAGACTGTTTCTCGACGCGCCGCCGGAAGCCAGTCCTCGTACTTTCCAGACTGACTAATGAGGCGCTCAATTACTTCTTCCGGGTCTCCGTCATCGAACAGAAGTGTGTAGACGGCCTCCGCAATCGGCATGTTCAGATCGTGCTTCTCCGCAAGGTCGTGGACGGCGTGGGCGGTGTATGCCCCCTCCGCCACCATGTCCATGCTGCCGCGCACCGCCTCCAGCGATTCCCCCTCGCCAATGCGCTCACCAAAGTAGCGATTGCGGCTGTGCGTGCTCGTGCAGGTCACCGTAAGATCCCCAATGCCGGTCAGGCCCGAAAAGGTTTCGGGCTGCGCGCCCATCGCAATGCCAAGTCGCCGAATTTCGGCGAGCCCGCGCGTCAGGATCGACGCCTTGGCGTTGTCGCCGCCGCCCACCCCGTCGCTAATGCCGGCCGCAATCGCAAGCACGTTCTTCGTCGACCCGCCCACCTCCACCCCGATGACATCGGTGCTGAGATACACCCGGAGGGTGTCGGTCAGAAAGGCCTCCTGAATCTGTTCGGCCACCTCGTCGGTGGGCGCCGCCGCCACCAAAGCGGTGGGCCGCTCGTGGGCGACCTCCTCGGAATGGCTCGGGCCGTAGAGGGTCCCAATCCGGTCCGTCGGCATCTCCGCCAGCACGTCGTCCAGTACCTGCGACATCGTGAGCAGCGTGTCCTTTTCGAGCCCCTTTGCCAGGGAGACCACGGTCACGTCGTCGCGGGGGTGCCCCTGCATGCGTTCCGCCACCCCACGCAGGTACGGGGACGGCACGGTCATCCCCCACAGGTCGGACGCCGCCGCGGCCTCGTCCACATCGGCCGTCACGTCCACGGACGCCGGAAGAAACAAATTGCTCAGATAGGTTGGGTTGAATCGGGTGCGGCGCAGGAGGTCGGCCGTTTCCGGGCGACGGGTCCAGAGGGTAACGTCGCGTCCGGCAGCGGCAAGGTGGGCCGAGAGCGCCATTCCCCAGCTGCCGGCCCCGAAGAGCGTGATCGAGGACATATCGTTCCGTATTCTATCTACGTGTTCGGAAGCACAAGTTAAAAAGGCATGCCGGCGGTTGCACCCCCTCGCCGCAGCAGGAAGCGGTTCCAACTATGTTAACCTAAACCTGCTGCCCCCGATTCGTCAAGCCGAACCGCCGGGAAAAGGAATGACTCCCAGTGGGGGCAGCCGCTTCAGTGCAATTTCCATTCCCATCTCAGCAAATCGTGCACTGTACCGGCCAAACACGGCCTCACCCCGCCACTGCCCTTTCCACCGCTGCCTCCAATTGATCGTGAATGCGACGATTGGTCGAACGATCAGTGTCCACCTCGATGAGTGCCGGCCCGCTGGTGTTGCAGGCCTGCCGGTAAGCGGACTGAAACGCCTCCATCGACGCGGGATGCGCGTACGTCAGGTTGAACGTCTCGGCCACGCCTTCGAAGGACCGCCCCTGCGGGGTCGTAAAGTACGGCTCAAACACGTCGTCGTGCGCCCGAATCGGGAGAAAGTGAAAGATGCCGCCGCCGTCGTTGTTGACGACCACGACCACAACGGGACGGTCCTGAAGGAGAGCCAGGCTGTTGAGGTCGTGCCACAAAGCAAGGTCACCGATCAGAAGCGTCACGGGCCCGTCTCGCCCGAGCGCCGCCCCGGCCGCCGTGGCCACCGTGCCGTCGATGCCGCTGGCCCCCCGGTTGGCGTAGACCGTCTCCGCCCCGTCGCTCGCGTCGGCGTGCCGGTTCAGGTCGCGCACCGGCATGCTGCTCGCCGCCACGATGGCGTGGGTAGATGGCACGAGCCGCGACAATTGCGTGGCAATAGCGGGCTCCGTGATTTCTCCCTCCTCCTCTTCCGCGTGCGCCCGGACCGCCGCGGCCGCCTGGCGGTTGGCGTCCGTCCAGGCAGCGCGCCAGGCCTCCGTTCCTGGGGCGGCCGGCATGTGCGGCCGCAATGCCTCTGCAAATCCCGGAAGGTGCGCCTCCACGTGGTGCGTCACGCGGTGGTCGGGATCGATGCGCGTCGGGTCGGGACGCACGACTCCCCATACCGGCGGGGCGCTGTCCCGTAGGAAGTGCCGCAGGCGCTTCGAGACGAACCGGCCGCCGACCTGCACCACGGCATCGGGGACATGCGCCTTCCGGAAGGCGTCGCTGGTGAGCACAAGATCGGCGTACGGAATGCGGGCGGCGTCGCCCTCGCCGCCGAGCCGCAGCCGAGACGTGAGGTCCGGCACCAGGGGCCACCCGAGGGCGACGGCAAGCCGCTGCGCCGCGTCCGCCTCGGCGGCGCTGTCCAGCCGCCCCGCCACGACGAGCCCCCGGGCCGTGTCCGCAATCGCCTCGGCAATTGCCTCGACCTCGGCGGGCGCCGGCTGCGCTGTCGGGGTCGGGTAGTGCGTGTAGGGGCCGTCGGCCTGCGCCCACCGCTGCACGGCGTCCGGGAGGGGAAGGGTCGCCTCCTGCTCGACCGGTTCGAGAGGCTTCCGGAAGCGGCAGTTGAGGTGCACGGGTCCCGGCGGCACGCGCCGCGCTCGGTGCACCGCCTGGTCGACGGTGGTGAGGACGTAGGCCGGATCGACGTCGTCGGTGGGCGGCGGTACGTCGACGAACTGGCGCACGTCGTCGCCAAAGAATTTGACCTGATCGATGGTCTGGTTGGCGCTGGTCTTCTGCAGCTCGGGAGGGCGATCGGCCGTCAGCAGGATCATCGGCACCGCATCGACCGCGGCCTCAACGACGGCGGGGCGCCCGTTGGCGACCGCTGTGCCCGACGTGGTAATCCAGGCCGCCGGCGTCCCGGTGGCGCGCCCCCACCCGAGCGCCGCGAAGGCCGTCCCGCGCTCGTCCACGTGCAGAATCACCTCGGCGGTCGGATGCCGGGCCGCCGCGACGGTTAGGGGCGTGGACCGCGATCCCGGCGCCACAAAGAACGTGCTTACCCCGGTCCGAACCAGTTCCTCCACAAGCAACTGCGCCCAGAGGTACGTGACGTTGGGGGCATCGAGCGGCCCCGCGGAACGATCAGCCACAACTCACACAAACGACCTGACACGAAGCTATTGCGGAATGCCGTTGGAGGGATTGAGCAGCCCGAGCACAGCGGCAAAATCCCCGATCTTCTGTTCAATCTCTTCCCACTCCCGGTCCGGCACCGATCCCGCCACAATGCCCGCCCCCGAGAAGAGCGCGAGGCGGTCCGACTGGACGAGCCCGGAGCGGATGGCGACGGCAAACTCGGCGGCCTCCGGCCCAATCCAGCCCACCGGCCCGGCATACCACCCGCGGTCGAACGGCTCCTGGTCGCGGATGGCCGACAGGGCAGCCTCGTGCGGCACCCCGCCCACGGCCGGCGTGGGGTGCAGCGCGTCGAGCAGCTCGGCGACGGTGACGTCAGCGCGGAGGGCGCCGGTAATGCGGGCATGCAGATGCCGTCCGCGCGCCAGCACGAGTTCGGACGGAGTGTCGGGACTCTCGATCGACGTGCACAGTGCTTCCAGGACCGCCTCGATGGCCTCCTGTACAAACCGGTGCTCGCGCCGCTCCTTCTCACTGGTGAGCAGTTCCTCCCGGAGGGCCGCGTCGGCCTCCGGCGTATCGCCGCGCCCCCGGGTCCCGGCAATGGCCTCGCTGACGACCTGATCCCCGGTCCACCGAAAAAGCCGTTCGGGCGAGGCCCCCATGAACGTGTGTCCCGTATCCGGTCGGAAGGCAAAGTGGAAGCAGCCCGGCGTGGCCGCCTTTACGTGGTGCAGCACCCGCATCGGATCCACGGGCCGGGCCAGGCCGAGTTCGACCTGTCGCGCAAGCACCACCTTTTCCAGGCGACGCTCGTCAATGGCGTCCAGGGCCCAGCGCACCATCTCCGCCCATCCGTCCCGCTCGGGCCGGTCGGTGCGATCGATCGGACGGGGCAGGTCCGTGTGCGGGGTTGCCGTGGGCATCGCAAGCGACCGGACGGCCTCAACCAGGGCATCGGCCCGTTCCCTGTCGCGGGGAAGCACGAGGTTGCACACAAGCGCCTGTTGGTCCGCCCGTTCAACGAGCTCGAAGCGCGGGAGGACGAAGCGGTACGTGCCGAAGGCCGCCCACCGCTCGCTCGGCGTGCGGGGGGAGGGGGACTGCGCCGCATCAAACCGGAGCCCCCCGTAATAGCGAAGCGAATCGTCGGTGCGCTCAAAACGGGTCGCGAGCTGCCGGCGCAGCTCAGCGTAGTCTACGGGCTGTTCTCCCCCGGTCACGATGTCGGCCTGCCCCACGGCAGCGACCGTCCGGCGCTCGTCGGCGTTCCGGCAGGCCGTTCCCCGAAGCGATCGTCCCTTGCTCGAAATGGCGTCCGGGGCCCGGTCGGCCCAGTACACGACCTCGGTGGCGTCCTGCGCGCGAATCCACTGAATCGGATCCACGGCATCGGCCACGGGCACAGCCAGCCGGACCGTGCGCATCGGTCCGTTTGCCGAGTCGCTGAGCGCCGCCTGCACCCGCTCGGCAAGCACCGACCGGGGCCGGTCGACGGAATCCGCAAATTGGGACGATAACGAAGGAAGAGAGGGCATAAGCCCTGGGGAATCCAGGAAAGAGGAAATGACTACTGTGGGGCAGACACCGGGGCGGCCGACAAGTGC
Organism: uncultured Salinivenus sp.; assembly: GCA_964407535.1. Lineage (GTDB taxonomy): Bacteria > Bacteroidota > Rhodothermia > Rhodothermales > Salinibacteraceae > Salinibacter. The sequence goes on from CAYOWD010000004.1 coordinate 32,137, forward strand.
GCGGTACAGTTGAGCGTGTCGGCCCGCGCTTGTCCCTCGCGGTACACGATCCGGTTCACACACGTGTTCGAGTGGCCGAGTCGGTGCATGTCCGAGAGGCTGTAGTCCGCCAGAATCGACGCCAGGAGAATGCGCAGGTAGCGGCCGTGGGCCACCACAAGCGTCGTCTTCCCAGTCTCTCGCGTTACGATGTGGTCGACCGCACGGAGCGCCCGGGCCTGTACGTCCAAGACCGATTCTCCGCCCTCCAGCGCCCGGTCGTAGTGGCCATCTCGCCACTGCTCCCGGATGCCGTCCATGGACGCGTCCCGCTCCGGAGACGGGGCTTGCCCCTCAAGAATCCCCCACGAGATCTCGCGGAGTCCCCGAAGGTAGGTCTTCGAAATCGGCTCGTGGGGCCTCGCCGCAATTTCAGCCGTCTGTTGGGCCCGGCGGAGCGTGCTGGCATAGACACTGCTGAGGGGCTGGTCGGCGAACCGTTGCCCAAGGGCCTCTGCCTGCGCGCGTCCCCGCTCATTGAGATCCCCGTCAATGCCCGATCCCTGGACAATGTCCTTTCGGTTGTGCTCCGTTTCCCCGTGGCGCACAAGATACAATACGGTCTCCGCGTCCACGGCGCCCGAACGGCCAGTCGTCATGATGCGGTCGCGCGTCTAATTCGATGATGATGAGGGCGGGGCGTCCCTTTCAGAGGTTGCCTCCGTCTGCGTGCCCCAGTTCTCGATGATGTCGTTCGTGAGGGCGTCCACCTGCGGCACCGACACCCGGTATTTGAGCGCCGCCTGTATAATGAGCCCCCGTAGCACCTGGTCGGTCACTGGAAGCGGATAGAACCACCGATGCCCGCGTTGTCGCAGCGCCCGTCCGCCCCAGTCCACAATGCCCCAGCGCAGCATGATGAAGGCGACGAGCCCAATCCCCACTGCCGCAAACTGCTCCTTGACGGCCAGCATGCTGAGCGCCAATCCGTAGTAGCCGCCCTGAACCCCGACATGCCCGAGGCCGGCCAGCACGCGCGCGCCTCCAATCCGCGGAACCGCTGGACTCCCAAACATCCATGCCACGTACACCCCAACTGCCCCCCCAACTGCCCCCCCATTCGGCAATCCCCACAACAATAAGGGCACAGCCCAGAGGGTCACCGTCCGCGGCGAGTCCACCCACACATCGGCCCAGCGGACGAGCGTCTCCAGCGACACGTGGTCGAGCACCGCTCCCGCATACTCCCGAACCGCTTCTTCCGGAATGTGGTACCGGCGCCCAGCTGCCGTCACAAGACCGTACGGCGTGCTCACATAGGTCGACGCGTCGGAAGGCATGGCGTACGAAGCACGATCAATCCAGCGAGCAACATTTCCGGGCTGGTGATGATCACCCAGCAATTGCACATTCTCTACACGAGGCACGGCCATCAGTTTCAATCATTTCTGAAAGTTTTCTCCTCCGTTGCCTCCGGCCGCCGCAATAACTGGTCCCCAATCCGAATTCGGAACCGCGGATTGTCGATGCCCGCCGCCTTCAGCGACGGCGTCAGCATGCGTTCCAGGGCCTGCGCGCTATTGACGCGCGGCTGGGTGCCGGACGCGATGCGGGCCTGGGCCTGCGTCCGAAAGGCCTCCCGGACCTCCCCGAGCGCCCGCTTGCGCACCGCCTCCGGCACCTCGGTATCGAAGACCTGCATCCACCCCTCCGTCTTCGTGCGAACCCGAAGCCGCGACAGATCCGGCTCAATGCTGTGAAGCGCCAGCTCCGGCAGATCCAGCACCACCGTGCCGCGCTGAATCCGCACCATATCGGCCGACACGGAACGGACGTCGAATCCGTACGACACGCGCCCCGGGACTTGTACCTCCGTCTGGGAGTGCCCCTTCAAAAGCGCCAGCACGCCGGAATTGCCCTGGGCAAGCACATACGTCAGCCAGTCGGGGGTCGCGTACTGCGACGAGTCGATGCGCACGGTGACCTGCATCTTCAGCGTGCCCGTCACCAGAAAGGAGGCCGGCGCCTCCTCCTGCATCGTGGAAAGGACAGTCTTCCGCACCTGGGACGGCGACGGCCGCTGCGCCCACCACAAGCTGACGCTCACGGTGAGCAGGATGCCGATCACCATGCCAGTTCCCATCAAAAAACGGCGTGACATGCAGGTCGATGCGTGGTAAACGGACCAGTCCAGTGCGTCCCCAACGTCAGTTGTACGCCTGCAGCCCCCTGAGACTTCCCATTCGCCTACTGCAGCCGTACGTGTCTCGATTGACACTCGGCGTACTCATCCTCTCGATACGCCCCCCCACCCCGTCCAAGCGTCCATTTTCAACGTGGCCGAACACAGAAAACCGACCGGCTCAACAGATGCGGTCCGCTGCGCCCATCCACGACGACGGCCCAGACCAGCATCAGAGCCGCAGCAGCACAAGCGCGATTACAGCAAGACCGATCCCAATTTGGTTGGCCGTTGAGAGCCGTTCATTCCACAGGGACACCCCAATCGCGGCACTAGTCACCATAATGGCAATGTTATTGGCCGGAAAGACGAACGTCCCGGGCAGTTCGGCCACGGCCCGCAGAATAAACTCCAGCGATCCGTAATTGACCGCGCCGAGCGCCAGCCCCCACCCGACCACCGCCCAGGACGGCCACCGCCCGTAGCGCAGGCCGCGAACGAGAACAAGGAGACTGCCAATGAGACAAGCCATGCCGAACGCAAGCAACAGGAAAAGCACCCGACTGTTGTGGGCCCCGAATCCTTCCTCAAATGCCTTGAGCGACAGGTCGACGCTGCCCCCGACCCCAAAGGTCAGCGCCAGCACCCCGAAGGCGTACCAGTCGATGGCATCGGACACGACCGCCGGCGTCTCCTCCGACGCCGCCCGACGATGCGTACGCGCAATCAAGAAAAAGGCGCCGGCGGCCAACGTCATCCCCACCCCCTGCGCCACCGACGGCACTTCGTTCCACACCAGCCAGGAGGCCAAAAACGGCACGACGGCCGACACCCGCATGACCCCAACGGCGAGCGACATCCCGGCCACCTCCGTGGCGTAGGACCACAGGTAGAAGCCAAGGATGAGCAGTCCGCCCACGCCGCCCCCTAGGGCCAGCAGGGCGGGCGACAGTCCCAGCCCCCCTTGCATGTCCCGCCCGCCGAGCCCGATGAATACCCCGGCCATGCGCACCGCCGTTGCGTAATTCACCGTGAGCAGCGCCGTCCGGTCGAGGTCCTGCGGGCCAGTGTGCTTAAAGATCATCCCAATGGCCACGCTACAGGCCACGGCCAGGGCAAGATCGATCATCGTGAACAACAACTCGACATCAAAAACAGCACGCGCCCCCCTCTGCGGCCCTCCGCCCTACTCGTTGGAAAGAAACGTATAGTACTGGAGACGCGGCGGAATGGGCTCCGGATCGCGAATCTCAAGATCGGAGGGGACGTGGATGTCCGGCCGCACGTACCCGGTGTTGTCCGACCGAATTTGACTGTACGAGACCGTCGCAAAAAATTCCGATGAGCGCTGGGACTCAAAGAGCTGCTCAAACAGGACCCGGTACCGGATGCGGATGGTAGAGGGCTGAAGGGCAACGAGGTCCTGTCCGGCGGGAACCCCCGTCACCTCCACCGCCACCTCGCGCGTCTCTTCCGCAAACTTACCCGTCCGCACCGACACGTTTACCCGATCCACATTGCGTTCGACGAGCTCCGAGAGGCTGTCGCGCAACGGAAGTGGTCGGCGCAGCGTGTCGCGCACATTTTTCAACGCAAGATCCTCCGTCGACCACTTTTCGATGGGCGCCACGATCGACTCCGCCCCGGCGATTGTAACGGAGTCGGGTGACAACACGGGCGGATCGATCAACTCGTAGGCCGATGCCGGCTTCACCGTCAGTCGCGAGCGAATCGGCACCTTCTTCTCCATCCGCGGCTCCACCTTCAACGCAATCGTCTTCGGCGACACGCTCTCGACGCGGGCGCCGTTGGACTGCGGAAGTCGTACCGCGTCCGCAAGATTGACCGTCTTCGATTCCGCACTCACCCGGATGGCGGGCACGTCGAAGACCAGTCCAAGCAGATCCATGCCGGCTCCTTCCACCTTCACGGTCACCGAACGCGGGGGGCGCTCCGCAAGAGCCGTCCCCTCCGGCATGTCCTCAACCACAACGGGAAAGTCGATGCTTACGATGCGCTGCTCCTGAAGCGTCAGCGACATCCACAGCACGACCGAGAGCATCACACAAACCGTTATGGCCGCGCCTCGGTTGGGGTCGTTCCGAGGGTCTTCGTCGTCGGACTGAAAGAGGGACCGCATCCGCTCCAAAAAAATGGGCACCTGTGAGTCGGAATCGGAGGGCACGACAGTCCGAACGCAAGTTGAAAGACACAACGAGTCGCTGTTTTCACGCAGGGGGTCGCCAGTCGTTTCCGATTGCCCCTTCCCCTGCTTCCCACTCGTACGCTCCCCCCCCCGAGACGACCACCGCTCCCTGAATGGAGATGTACGGGACACAGATCCGTCGCGGCCTCCCGCTCGCCCTCTCTCACGCTGTACCACGGTGCCCTACGGAGAAAAGCCCCCGCCCAACGGCCGCACCAACCCGACAGATGGCCG
>CAYOWD010000005.1:0-4826 GCA_964407535.1 uncultured Salinivenus sp.
TCGGAAGGCCACGCCCCGGCCGATACGGCCGGGGAGCCGGGGGGCGACAGCGGGGAACCGGGAGAACAAATTGAGGAGCCCAGATAGGACAGTCAGAGGGTGGTATCGTCCCTGGCGTTAGGGACCGCCCAGTGACGCGCACAACCTCCTACCCCTCCCCCCTTGCACGACGTCTGTCATGACAGATCCCACTCCTGGCAGAGAACTACCCCCATGGGGGGGGTACTACCAGGGTAGGGGGGAATGGTACCTCCTCTCAATGCCTCCGCCAGATGCTTCGAGGAATGCTGAATGTGCCGATCCTCAAGACGCAGCGAGGCCCTGAAAAGCAAGCGGTGTTCACCGCTCCGTTAAGGACATGCCCTCCGCGAATAAGTCTCCTGCGACCATACTCGCCGCGAACGTGCTTCCAGCAGGCATGCTTCCCCGGCCGGACCCGGAGGATCCTCTCACAGATGCTGCTTCCAGGTAGACACCACTTGCAGGCAAACGCCGCTTTGAGGCAAACGCCGCTTTGAGGCAGAGGCTTCTTTCGGGAAGGCCGCGGCTTCCAGACCAGTGCCTTCCCCTACTGGGAAGGGATCTGGTCGGAGAGGCGCTTGGCGTGTTGGGAGGCCTCGTCGAGGAGCTGGGCGAGCTGGTGAAGAGACTGCTGGAGCCCCTCCTTTGAGACCGTCTCCTCCGGCCGGCTCTTCGCCACTTTTTCCGGCGGATCTGCCGGGGCTCCTTTTCCGGAGTCTTGTGCTTCAGAACGGCCGTTTGCTTCGGAACGGGCCTGTGCCCGAGAAGGATCTTGAGGAGAGCGGGAGGGCTGCTCATCTTCGGGGCCCGCATTGGCACTTTTCGTTGCACAGTCCTGGCAGACAAAGGGCCTTTGCTTGGGCGTCGAGCGATAATCTTTCCTACAGTCGAACTCTTTTGGGTCTCCGCACCCGGTGCACAGGTGTACGCCAGATTCGGCCGTGCTCTCCGCCCGCACAATTCCAACGATCCCTCCCCGCGAAAGCCCAAACTCTTCTTTGAGCGTGTCGAGAGGCTCCGCAAAATCACCTCCCCCCTGGGCAAGCCTCCAGTAGCGCTCGATAAGCTCGCGCCGCCGGGGATCGTCGGTGTGAATCTGGAGGTCGATCATGTAGCTGCCGGTCAGGTCATCGCTGGGCGGCAGCGTGGACGTCCCGGCCGCATGGGCTTCCGAGTTTTCTTCCGGAGGCTGATTAGAAGAGCGGTTCTTATTGGAAGAGCGGTTCCTATTGGAAGGACGGTCGGTCATGAGAGGAAAGCAGGGTGTGAGGAGAAAGAGAGTAGAAAGTGCTCGGTGTCTCCATTTATAACCGGATCGGTTATAAAAATCAAGCTCCTTGATTCGCATCTTCAGCGGGGAGTCGGTCCTCTTGTTGAAGTCTGCCCGGAAAGAATCTGGCAGACAAGGCGATCTGACGAAGGCGATCTGACGAGGGCGGTCTGACAAGAGTGACCCAATACGAGCGTTGTGAGCGTCTCTCTGCAGAAGAGGCTCTCTTAGACGACGGAGATAGCCCTTGAGGAGACAGGCTCTGGGAACGCCTCCATGAGGGTTTGGGCGGTGCCTTTTGGCGCTTTTTACCTGCCCCGGTTCTTCTTTCGCGTCAGTCTCACCACCTTTGGCTTTTTTGTGTCTCACGACTCTTCTGCCGGGTCTTTAGGATCCTCTTCTGGACCTCTAGACTCCTCTTCCGGATCGCGAGACCGTTCTGGGTCTCAGGAATCCGAGTCTCAGGAGCCCAGCCTTGAGGTCTATTCTGCCGGGGATTGTCTGCCCCTCAAGGAGATCGCCGAGCTTGCCCGCCAGAAGCGCAAGGCCCAGGGGGAAACGCAGGAAGAAGCGGCAGCCGCGCTTGGGGTCGAGCAGCCGAACGTGTCCAGAGCAGAAAACGGGCGTTCCGGCGCGAAGGAGACGCTGTTTCGCTTGGTCAGCCGTTACACTCCCCTTGAGGTCCAGCCGGAGCCGCGCTACTGCCTGGTCGAGAAACCGCCTGCCCAGTGAAGGTCATCCGTCCAGTGAACTGTCTAGCGAGGCAGCTCTCCATGGAGGGAGTTCTCCAGTGAGGAGTCCTGGCCCGCGTGCCTTTTACACTCGCTGGAGGGCGCGGCCAGACTTCCAGCAAGAACTGCTTCGAGCCGATGTCCGGCAGCCGCGCCCTCCTGTTCGTTCCGGCCTCCTGTTGGTCATAAATTGTGTACACTTCAGAGGTGTAGTCACAGGAGAGCTGACCCCCCAGGGGGGCCGTTGCTTGCCAGGAGTGGGTTTTGTATATACACGGGGACTCTGAGACGACGCAACAGCAGCATTCAAATCAGCCCCAAGGAAGCCCATTGAGATGGTCTCCGACGGGTAGCCCTCAATGGAGATCCACCGGATGTGATGTAACGTCACGCGAATCTGAAAGTGCGCGACAGGGATTGCTAGCGAGCGCCCATCATCTCAACGATGGCACTTCGGATCGTCTCGTCACCCGAATTACGGTGGGCAGCATCGATCTCCTCCATGCATCTGCCTGTAGATGCTCGCTTGATAGATGCCGCTTCAGCTGCTACCCTACCCTGCCTATTGGTCTTTGCTGCTGGAGCGCTTGTTGGACGCTGTTCTTCCCTCCTCGGAATCGCACTTTCGGCGTTCGATCTCACGCCGCTCGCTTGGAGACACGGACGGGGGCATCACCGTTTGAGCAACCTCCGGAAGCCCGTCAGGGGGCGCTGGGTTTGCGACGCGGGGACGTCTGTCAGAGCGGCTTCGGCTACACATGGCATTCTAGCAGCTGTGTTCAACAGTCGAAAGAGTCGAGCCGCGGCCCGTTGAGATGACAGCCGGCGCCAACGGCGCGTTCCTTCTCAAGGAGAAGGAATCTTCCTCAGGTAAATTAACTTCTGTTATTGCAAGCAAACCAAAAACCCCATGCGCGATCCGCAATTTTAGGGGACGCGGATCGCGCAAATTACTACAGAGGGAATGGTTCTCCTGTCTTTCGAAATCGGGCAGGGCGTGGGGTTGGGTTCAATGAATGTGTCCTGCAATAACAGAACCCATAGCCTCGTTTTGACGATTTTTGCTTCCACGTCTGGTGGTGCGTCAAGCTGAAACTGTCGGGGTGTATTTTTCCGGTCGGCGCTTTTTCTAGCCACTGGAGTTCATCTTTCAGCACAGGAGACAGAACTTGAGCCTGATAAACTTGGCTTGACTGACCACTAGTCCTCAACCGGCAAGCAGCATTTTCTCGACTACCTCCGAAGTTTGCTCAATGCTCGCTGGTAGGTACCTACGGCCTGATTTGCTGCTCCAACGGTGCTTTCATTTTCTGTTTGCTTCTGCGCCTCGTCTATTGCCTGCCGGATTTCCTTTTCGCTGTAGTCGTTGAGTTCGGACTGGCTCAACTCGTCTAACACCATTGCAAACACATTGAAGGTGGGGGAGCCTTCACTCTTTCCTTCGTCCACTCCCAGATCTTCGTCGTCTTCGTTCTCCTCGGATTCAATGAGACGGGCTCTGTCATCTCCCGTATTTTCCGTTTCATTCCGCTTGATTACAAAGTTCACTCGAACTGGCGTTTGCCCATCCCGCTCAACCTTGTAGTTGAAATATATATCGGTTTTCTCTTTCAGCTCTTCCCGGGCCTTTTCCAGAACCCATCTTTTGAAGTCTGCGAACCGGCCGTAACTGTGTTCGCAGCTGAGAATCTCTCGTAGCTCCTCAATTTTTATCCTTAGGAAGCGGAGATCCTCTCTCATTTTCAGCAACTCGTATATCCTCATCGAGTGCTGGCTCGAGAGTCTCATGAAGCACTTCAGATTGTACTGGGTGAAGCGCTTCTTCAAACGAAGTAGGAGCGGACGCATGTCATCGTTGAATTTTGCCTCGATGTATCCGGAACCCTCGATATACTCGCAACTCGACATGCAGTTATACCCCTTGTATCGCCGCCGACCATCCTCGGTTTGTCTCCTAACGTGGATTTTTTGGTCCAGCAGCTTTTGACAAATTTCTTCGGCTTGATTGTATAGGGACTTCCCGCTTCGGCCCGACAGATCGGCAATGTCTTTGATGTAGACCCTTTGCTCCTCAAATTTCTGATCGTCCTTCTTTAGTTGGGCTATGAGCATTGCGACTACCCTGTGCTCCAGTTTCGTCCAGTTCATCTGCGACTGGACGAGGCGGTTGCTCTTCACAACCCTCGTATCCTTTTCATCGTCGAAGAACGATTGCTGACTCATGCGCTGAAGATCAGTGGTTTGCAAAGAATTGTAGTAACTACTTCCTGCTCCCTGTCCGGCTTACAGTTCAGTTGAGTCCCTGTGGTAGACCGACAGTTACGAGTCGTGTAAATGATATGCCACCTTCCGTCGGAACTTCCACCTTCGTACCGATTCTCTCACACCCCATTCAGTGAAGGTTTGTCCCCCTTTGCCTGGTCTGGCTGCCCAGTACCTATTCTCTCGTGGCTTGTCTTCCCTATTTATCTTTTTACTTTTTTAAATTCATTAGTCCATTACAAAAATGGCTAAATCATTGGTGGACACGGGACTGTGGCTGAAGGGTGTGAGAAATTAGGTACTGGGTGTGAGAAATTAGGTACTGGGTGTGAGAGAATCGGTACATAGCATTGAGAAAATCGGTACGTGGGTGTGAGAGAATCGGTACAGGATGGTTTACGGCTGTGAGAGAATCGGTACAGGATGGTTTACGGCTGTGAGAGAATCGGTACGACCGGTATACTGGTTGTTTGATGTCTCAGGGTACGAGAGAATCGGTACGACCGGTATACTGGTTGTTTGATGTCTCAGGGTACGAGAGA
>CAYOWD010000005.1:4926-34816 GCA_964407535.1 uncultured Salinivenus sp.
ATCGGTACGAGTCTGACCATTTCCTTGCATCTGCACAGCATCATGGAGTTCAACCGCGGTGCCATTCGGAAGCGGTGTGAGAGAATCGGTACGGAAGAGGCCGCCTAAATTTTGAGCTCTTCTTCGAGGCAGCTACCTCTGTTTCCTGATTCGCTATATGGCCGTTTACTTGATCGATTCTTGAAACAGTTCTCTCAATTTTGCTTCACTGCGTATCTCTGAGTATTCAATTTCGGAGTCTGTGAGAGCATCTAGAAGTGCTCGGAGGACGTTGCTACGGCTTAGGTTTTCTCCTCCAGCTAACTTGATCTCAGCACAAATCCGATCAAGGTGGTCAACCTGATACTCTTCCAACGTCACAGTCGTCCGATGCGGATTTTCGATGATCTGTGGACGACCTCTGTTCGATTCTTTTGAAGGTTGCTTGGGGGATTGTCTGGAAGGGGAGTTTTCATCGGTTGTGGACTGTGTGATGTCATCACCAGTCCCCCTGCCCTTTGATTTTCCTCTGGCTCTGTCTCGGTTGATACCAGTACCCATGGGACTGCGTTGTTTTGATTATGAATATTGCTACTGGAGGCGTTCGAGCATCTCTTCGGTAAGCGATTGGTACGCTTCTGCACCGGTCGAACTAGGTGCATGATCGAAGACACTGACCCCGAAAGAAGTCGCCTCTGAAACCCGTACATTTCCTCTCACCACAGTGTCGAACACTTTTTCGCCATGATCCTCTTGTACTAAATCGATAATCTGCTCGGTGGCCTTCGCCCGAAAGTCTGCTCTAGTAACGACGACTCCAAGCAGTTCAGCCGCCGTTCCGATACCAGCCTTGATTGACTCAATCGTGTCAAGAAGGGACCCAATCCCCTCCAGGGCCAGATAGTGTGGTTCGACGGGGACGATGAACCAATCGGATGCGACCACTGCATTTACCGGCAGCAAGGAAAGCGACGGCGGGCAGTCCAGAATAATTAAATCATAGTCTTCTTCGAGTGGACTGAGGGCCTCTTCCAAAAGCCGTTCGCGGCCGTACTCACCAGCTAGTCGAACATCTGCGTTCTTAAGAGACTCAGATCCTGTCAACAAGTCGATGTCGGCTCCCGGTGCGTTTCTGACTACCTCTTTGGCTGGGACCTCCTCGTAAAGGACAGTTCCTATGGAAGGCTCAAGATTGTCTCGTTCGCAGCCGAGGGCCAATGAGGCGCTTGCCTGTGCGTCCAGATCCACAAGAAGCACGTCCTTTCCTTCACGGCTGGCACCGTCCGCCAGGTGAATAGCAGTCGTGGTCTTGCCAACTCCACCCTTGTTATTGATAAGTGCGATAATGCTCATACTGTATTATCTGAATTTCTGCATACACAAATACGATTTAACGACTCTCCCGAAATGCCCCTTCGATATATTTTCCTTCTAAGCGCAAGGAAGTTTATCTCCTACATATGCCTGTGAGTCCAATCAGAAAGTCGTAGAGGACAGGAGAAAGCCTCACAGGGCAGATTAGATCGGTGATGGGCACACGTTTCTTCGGAGTGGCCACTTCTAAGGGTGAGATATTTTCGTGTTTCATGCATAAAGTATTATCGTATGCAAAAAAAGCTCGGTCTGAGTGCTCAGAATAACAGTTCGTATTCTTTGGTTTGCCGAAATGGCTGCTGAGTGAACCAACGTGAGGAAGTTGGGGAAGAGAACACATCTTGGATAGAAACGTTGATAAATAAAATTAAGATGCATCAATTCTATCCATACAGTCGTGTCCGTTTCTAAGGAGAAGCATCGCGAGGCGATTTCTATTTTTCGCGAACACGGAGGACTTCTTCGAACGAAAGAAGCCCGTGAACTCGGCATCCATCCACGGACGCTGTACTCACTTCGTGACGCTGGTAGGCTCGAGAAGCTCAGTCGCGGACTTTATCGAATCGCCGATCTGCCCCCTCTTGAGAATCCAGACCTGACAATCCTCGCGGCTCGGAGTGAGGCAGCACGTATTTGTCTCATCTCCGCGCTAGACTTTCATGACCTCACGTCGGAAGTACCTCACTCAGTAGACATTGCATTGCCGCGGGAACGAAGACCCCCGAAACTCGAATATCCCCCGGTTCGAGTTTTTCGGATGTCAGGGTCGTCTCTTCATGAAGGGATCGAATCACATTCCATCGATGGGGCGGACGTAAAAATTTTCTGTTCCGCCAAGACTGTAGCAGACTGTTTCAAATTCAGAAACAGGATTGGACTGGACACCGCTTTGGAAGCTCTCCGGTTCTATCTTGAGAGGAGTCCCGGGACAGTTCAAAATCTGATCCACTACAGCCGTATATGCCGCGTTGAGTCGGTGATGACTCCCTACATGGAGGCACTCACCTCCTGATGAGGGCGACTCCTGAATGTCGATAGCAATTTCTTACCTTTCTCGCCCGTGAGCAGTCGCAATCTTTCAAACGTCTCGCAATCGGTTCACGATCGTCTCCTTAATCAAGCCCGAGAGGGCGGGCTCTCCTTCAACGAGCTTCTTCTTTACTACGGCATCGAGCGCTTTCTCTATCGTCTCTCACAAACAAAACATGCTGAAACCCTCGTGTTGAAGGGTGCACTTCTACTTCGAGCCGGAGGGACAGGTCTTACCCGGTCGACCCGGGGCTACCTCATCTAATTTTTCGGTGGGAGTTGTATATTGGCAAAATATCTTCAGCGTTTTCTTTCTCCGGCCGGTAGAATGCCTATGTCAACCGCTCGAAAGCCTCCTCTGATCGACCATTTTGCCAATTTGGAAGATCCCCGCGTGGATCGAACGAAGGAGCATCCGCTCATCAACGTGCTGTTTATTGCGATTTGCGCGGTCATCTCCGGGGCGGAAGGGTGGGCAGATATGGAGACGTTCGGGGAGTCGAAGCGGGAGTGGCTGGCTCAATTTCTCGATTTGTCGAACGGAACTCCATCGGACGACACCTTTCGTCGGGTCATTTCCCGGCTGGATCCGACGGCCTTCGAGGACCGATTTCGCCGGTGGACGGCCTCGGTCGAGCGCCGAATGGAGCAGGAGGGCTCAACGCAAGAGGGCTCAAAGAATGAGGGGGCCGGCTCCTCTTCGGAGGCTGGTTCGGAAGCCGGTTCGGAAGCCGGTTCGGAAGCCGGTTCGGAAGCCGGTATAATTGCCCTTGACGGAAAGACCCTTCGGGGATCGGCCGATCGGGACAAGAGCACCCTCGCGCGGGAAGGGACCTGCAAGGCGCCTCTGCACTTGGTCAGCGCGTGGGCCGGGGATAAGCGCCTTGTTCTTGCTCAGGAGAGGGTTGAGGAAAAGACCAATGAGATCAGCGCTCTTCCGGAGGTGATCGGCGCCTTGAACGTGGAAGGCTCTCTGCTTACGGTCGACGCGATTGGAACCCAGAAGGACATTGCCCGGCAGATCCAAAACCAAGGAGGAGACTACATTTTGGCCCTCAAGAGTAATCACCCCCGCCTCTACGGCGACGTGAAGGCGTTTTTCGCGGATGCGGTCGACCGGGACCTGCCCGGCATGGACCCAGATCAGACCCGCAAGGTCGACGGGGGACACGGCCGAGTCGAGGTCCGGCGATGCTGGGCCACCGGCGATGTCGAGTGGCTCGACGACCGGGACGAGTGGCCGGGTCTAAGTAGCCTTGCGATGGTCGAAGCTAGACGCAGCGAGTCCACCTGGAACGAGGAGACCGAGCAGTGGGACTGGGAGGAGACAACCGAGCGGCGCTACTATATCAGCAGCCTCTCTCCTTCAGCCGAGCGGATTGGAACCGCAGTCCGTTCGCACTGGGGCATCGAAAACCGGGTGCACTGGGTGCTGGATGTAAGCTTCCAGGAAGACAGCAGCCGCATCCGGAAAGGAAACGCCCCGGAAAACGTCGGGCTTCTCCGTCGGATTGCGATGAACGCTCTTCGACAGATGGAAGACCGAAAGAGCTTGAAGGCGCGACGCAAGAAAGCCGGCTGGGACGAGCGCTACCTCGAAAAGATCCTCGGATTTAGATGAGGTCGCCCTGCCGGTCGACCAGAGACATTGACTTTCTTGACCGGGGAGGATTGATCTTGGAAGGCAGTGGATATAAGAAGATCCGAGAAGTCATCTGGGACGCGATCAATACGGAGGTTGAGGAGGATGGGATGGAATACGATCCTGACACGATCAAAGTCGAGAAAATCCGGCCGGAGGCGAAGCATGGAGGAGTTAGGGTAAACTTCCGCGGCTTTCTGGGAACTGCTCGCGTCTAGATGCAAATAGATGTGGGCTTCGGAGATGCGATCTCCGGAGATCCAGTGTGGATCGATTATCCAGAGCTTCTTGATTATGGGCAACCCCGTCTTCTGGGATATCCTTTGGAAACGGTCGTTGCTGAAAAGTTCGAGGCGATTGTCGATTTGGGAATGACAAATACTCGGATGAAGGACTTCTACGACATATGGGTCTTAAGTAGAAGGGAGGCGTTTGAGGGCCCAAAAATACGGGACTCGTTTCGGGCGACGTTTGAAAAGCGAAGCACTACTCTTCCAGAGCAGCCTCCAGAGCCTCTGACAAAGGAGTTTGGAGAGGCCGGTAGGAAGCAGGAGCAGTGGATGTCGTTTCTCAAGAAGACGCGCCTGTCGGCCTCGCCATCGCTTTCGGATATCCTCGCGGATCTCAAGAAATTCCTTCTTCCGCCGGCGAAAGCAGCGGCCCAAGAGAAACCGTTCCCTGAAAAATGGCCGGAAGGTGGACCCTGGAAACGATAAGCGTAACCGGACCTTTTTCGTCGCAACCTGCTTGTCAGATTCTCAGCAAAGAAAAAGGCCGAAGCGCAGTCATGGAGAAAAATGAAATCGACCGGCCGGAGCCTGGGACGCTTCCGCCAAGAATCTCCTTTATTGAGCAGATGGGCGGCTCTGCCGGCTACTACGTCCGGTTTCAGGAGATCCCGGAAGAAGAAGGCGGTCCCATTCGAAAGTACATTCCAATTCTACAATACGAGTCTCAAGACGAGGCCCTGGAGGCAGCGATTGCCTACCGCGACGAGATGGCCCGGAGGCTCGACGTGGGGACCGAGCCGGCCGCTGAACGTCAAAATCACAGCGACGAGGTCCGCGAGAATATGTCCGATTCCCACAACCGGATCGGACTACGAGGGCTTGGACTGACGCTCAGCAACTCGGGAGGCACGATCTACCCGACCTTGTCGGCGCTCTGGAGCGAAGAAGAGGGGCAGCGTCAAGTGAGGCGCTCGACGGTCCAGCGAGGCATTTGGAAGACCGTTAAGGCGCTGGTCCCTTATCTGCAGGAGCATATTCACGAGGAGATGCCGGCGGAGACCCTTCTCCGCAGAGGGGCCACGGGCGCCGCTAAGCGGCTGCAGAAGATCGCCCATTCGGCCGACCCAAACTCGAAGCTTCGGAAGCGTCTGGAGTCCCTTTTTGAGAAGTGGGCCCAGAAGAGCGAGAAAGATCGTGCGCTTCTGGAGATGGCCCGTCCAGGTGAGGGAAGAACGAAATGAGAGGAAGAACCAGATGAGAAGAGAACTGGGGGCGGGGGATAAGGGCCGGCATTGGATCTCATGAGAGAAAGGGGGCATAGCAGATCTTGCAGGAAAGCCACTCGGGCCATATCGGGACAGAATGCTTCCGAGACGGCCCTTTCTGCTCATCAAGAGCATCCGCTCTCTGTCTCCGTGGTTTTGCGGGTCCCGATGATTTTGCGAGTCTCGATACCGTTGGGCCGCCGCGGGCTCTCCCAGAAGCAGTTTTTCAAAACCGAAGGGGATCGCCGGCCAGGTGGGCACCGCTGGGGGGGTATCGAGGGGAAAAGAGAGGAGAAGGGCGGCGTCAGTAAAAACGGGCAGCGCGCATAGTCACTGAATGAGCGGGGCACATTTCAATGCTCAGATGCTACCCGCCTCCCCGGGCGAATTCTCAGATGAACACCCGCTTTCAGGAGGCCATGTCTTAGGTGGAGGTCAGATGGAAACGTCCCATCGGCAATGAAGCAGATGCTGGAGCGGAGCGGGTACTGACGTGAAGCGGATGCAGAGAAAGCCCCCTCCAGTCCCTGCGCGTCGTTTTCTGGACAGAACCCTTTGTGTCATGATGAACCCGGCTACCATCATCGGGCAGTCGGGTCGCATTCAGACGATGATAAGCGATTACCGGCTTGCTGAACAGATTGCTCGCAAATACGAGTAACTCGCCGGCGAGATGGAAACGTTTATCGATCACGTCGAGACCTGCCTACTGGCGCGAAAAGAGCGATGGTGGCCTGCGGCCCTAGGACGGAGAAAGACCGGTTTTCTCTTCTGGGCGGTCGTTTTGGGAGGCGACAAATCAGTTGAAACTCCTTTTTGATTTCATTATAGTAAAATATAGATTCATTTATGGGAAACTAAAAAATACTCGCACTTCCTTACAGTTTCACAGATGCCCGAATTTACCGGTTCGACCGACGAGAAGCACGTCTTCACGCTTCCCTCCGAAATCGAACGCGTCCGCTGGCTGCGCAATCACGTCGCGCCAAAAGGCCAAGTGGGCCTTCAGATCCGCACCATCTTCTGCGCGCAGGGGTCCCAGATTGAGGTCCGCATCGAGGATGCCCAAGGCACGATCCACAAGACGTTCTCCGGCAAGCTGCCCTCCGACGACCTCACCCTGATGATCCGCGTGCCGGAGGGTGCCGTCGGGGGCCTACTGGCGAAGGTACGTATGCCGAACCACGGCCTCTCGAAGGAATCGGAGGCGCTTCGGCTGGTGGACCCGGTGCGTCCGTACGGCGCACGCTGGTCTCAAGAAAAGGTCAAGCGGGGCGATATTGTCGATCTGACCACCGAGGTCCGCGGCGCAGTCTAAAACTACTTCCTCACTGGAGATCCGAGATCTCCTTGTTCAGGGCGCCCCCGACGGGCGAAGGGCACCGGTGCGCATCTTCGAACAGGACAAGGGCTGGGGCGCGCACGACCCCGTGCCCCAACTGCGTCCCTGGAACGTGTGCGTTCCTGGTGGAGAATGAGATGGTGCAGGTGAAGTACCGGTTTCAGTACCCGGGTGATACCGCCGACATCCCGGCCGAGTGGCATGCGCCCCGCGGCTACGTGCAGCCGGAGTTTTTCTACACGGTCAACGTAAGCGGGCGCATCGCGGATTCGAAAAAAGCGAAGACGCGGGGCGTGATGAAATTCGTCGACGACCTGACCGTGCAGGTCGTCGATACGAAAAGCGGGACCCCCTACGCCGATCAGGACGTGGAGATCAAACGTGCCGACGGATCGACCCAGTCGGCAACGACCGACGGCAGCGGCACGGTGGAACTGATGGACATTCCGCCCGGCCCGGCGAAGGTGACGATTCCGCAGCTCGGCGCCCCTGCCGAGGAGCCGGCCCAGGCGCCGGACGATTGTCGCGAGGAGGCCGCCCAGCCCGCCGAAGGCGACCCGCCGTCGGTGACCGTCGCCACCGGCGCGCCCTGGCAAATGTGGATCGCCCGAAACAGGGAGCAGCCCACCGGCTGAAAGCGCCTGGGTACTCTCACGTCTCGACGTTCTTCCAACGTCTCTTCCGTCTCAACGCGTTTCTCCTCTCATGCTTTCGTTTCCCCTCAACATCGGCGAACCGGAGATCACCGAAGACGCCCTCCAGACGGCCTACGACCTTGCGGCAAGCGCCGACACCGGCGGCATGTACCCGGTCGGGGCCAACAGCCGCTGGCACGGCGGCGTCCACCTGCAGCTCGGTGCCGAACGGCCGGTCTACGCCTGCGTCCCCGGAACAATCGTCGCCGCCCGGCTCGACCCCGACGAGGAGCGGGCGACCTGCGAGTTCGGCCACACCAACTTCATCTTGACGAAGCACACCTGGCCCCCGACCGCCTCTGCCGAGGAGGGAACCCCCTTCTTCGTCCTGTACATGCACCTGGCCCCGAAGTCTTTGGAGACGGTGGCCGGGCGGGCGGACGTGGCCCCGTGGCTCACCGGCGAGCCGCTGCTCCGGGTCACCGCCGACAGCGGCCTCACTGTGCGCTACCGGCCGCGCCCCGGGGCGAGCCGGGAGGGGGCCGTCCCGAACGGCGCGCTCCTGAAGCCGAAGGGAGAACCGAGCGAGCGGGGCGGATACCGGTGGCAGGAGATCGGGGCGCTTGACCGGGACCTGGAGGGCTTCGTGGCGCTCGGCCCCCTGAAAAGCGGGCAGCTCCGAGAGCGGTGGACCGAAGAGGCGCCCGCGCCGGGCGAGTCGGATCTGGTCGGGACGCTCGAAGACGGCGGCGTAGCGAAGCCCGACGTTCCCGTCGAGGGCGGCGAGATGCTGTGGTGGAGCGGGGCCTTCGGGCGGGCGTCCGAGCACTGCGAGGAGTTTCAGAAGGTGATGGACGAGGCCCATGCCAATGCGGTCGAGATGATGGGTGAGGGAGTCGATCACCCGGAACTGATCAACCGCGCCCCGTCGATCCACTGGGAGGTGTTTTCCGGGGAGAAAATCTTCGGGGCCGGAAGCGAGGACGGCGCCGGGAGTGCGGGCGGCGACGGAAACGCGGACGGCGCCAAGGACGACGAAGAGTCCTCCAGGCTGGAAATGCCGTCGTGGACCACGACGGTGTCCTCGAAGAACAAGCGCGTTTTCGCTCCGGAGGCCTGCGGGGCCCTCTCCTTGATCGAAGAGCGGCGGGAGGCGTCGGAGATTCCGGACCCGACCGCCTACCGGAGCTGCGATCTCGGGAAGAAGAAAAGCGTCCACTTTCTGGAGGCGGGCAAGGCCCTGCGGCGCTACGCGGTGAAAAACGTGAGCGAGTGGGGGATCAAAGACATGGATCGAGCCGTCGAGCGGAGCCGGGGCATCCACAAGTCGGAGAAAGAGGACCTGAAGGCCCTGCAGTGGTGGGACGAGGCGGAGGCCGCGGGCGTAGACCTGCCCGACAGCCGGAAGGTGTGGCACTACCACCCGGTGACGGCGCTGAAGGCGATTGCCGCTCAGAAGCCTCAGTTCTTCGTCGAAGCGGGCGGGGAGCGCCGCTTTGTTGACCGCTACGAAGAGATGCGGGACGCGATCTTTGAGGCAAACGACGTGTCGGCCGGTACGGTCTTCGACGTTCCGGAAAATGTCGACGAGGAGGAGGAAACTGACCAAAAAGAGGCAAAGTCGCTACTCAACAGCACGACTGTAAAGTGTCTCCGTCCTGATGGAGCCACGGAAGAACTTGTCTCCGGCGCAATCAATCTCGACAACGGCTGGGCGGGCGTAGCAACAAAGGGAGATGGCGCAAGCCTCTATGAAATGCTCATCGATCCGGCTTCCGAGACCGGAATTCCGGAGATGGCCGATATTCACAAAAACGTGTGGGCGGCGCTTACGCCCGTAGAAGGGCACCTCAACGCGGTCAACGCCTACGACAATGCCTTTCTCTCCTTCGGCCCCATTCAACAAACGCTCGGGAAAGAAGGAGACAAAGGAGAGCTTCAAGGCGCTCTCGAAGCGGTTCGTCTGCGCGCTCCCGACCGCTATGAGGAGCACTTTGGGCAACATGGACTCCTTCCTACTGAGGTTGAGCCTTCGGCGGGCGTCAAGAAGGGACACTTCGCTCTCCGCGGCGAACCGATCAACGGGCCGAGCGGAAAGTCGAAGCTGCAGGCCTTCCGGTGGCTTTACCGCTTCAAGCAGGCGATTGAAGACACGGGGTTCCGAGAGGCGTTTCTACGATACGGCTTCGAGCGCCTGTCCAGTATCCTACAGCACTCGGTTTCTTTCGAATACGAGGTGGATGGGCAGACGAGGAACCCGACCTGGCAGATTGGGGATCTCTTCCGGAGCGACCTTGGGCGGGCCCTGCTGCTGGACACCCACATCAACGGCCCGTTCTACGTCTGGAGCAGCAGCGCCAACATCTGGCGAGAGAAGGCAGAAAGCCGCCTCGAAGAGTGGGAAACGGAGAGCCTCCCAATTACCAAAAGCCAGGAGCGGCAACTCATTCTCGACCTGATCGACCAACGAAACCGGTCCGGGATGTGGCAACCGCCGGTGCGAGCGGCGAAGGTCCTGTACTACACGGAATTGGACACCATCCACGACCTCGTGGTCGACGCCGGATACTCAGACGCAAGGCGCCCGAAGAACGTCACCGACGAGGAGCGAAATGCTTTCCTAGATGAGAAAATTGGACTTGCAAGCACCGATCCGAACGGCATGGACGACTTTAGTGCCCCGGTGCTCGTCAAAGGTCAAGTAAAAGCTGGCAATCGAGTCGGAGAAGACCGATATCACAACCAGACGCTTTCCTTCGAACGCAGTGACCTACTAACGCTGCAATCCGGAAAGACTACTTGAGCCTTTGAGGCTAGGAGTAATTATTCTCAACTGTGGCCTCAAATCACATTGGACACAATGCAAGCATCCGCTCCGCAAACGGCTAGCCAGCCTGTTGTAGCGCCTCTCTTCTCTCAGCGAGGAATGCCGGTTTTACTTGCGGCGTTGCTTCTCGGCCTGCTCAACCTGACTGGGAGCGCCATGGCTCAAAACGGGCAGGAATCTGATAAACAGTTCGTTCCCAAGAAGGATTGCAGCTACAACTTTACCGACCTGCCCTATAATGACATCATGGAAAGCGGACGAGTCGGTTCACTGCACGAGTTTGTATGCCGGTGGGCTGTAATTAGGGATCAGCCCGGGGCGAGTTTTGCACTGAATACGTACCTCAATCCACTAGATAGCCTGAAGGTTAACTCGAGTATCCGATCATACTTGATCGAGATGGAGGCCCCCAACATGGGGGACAAAATGAATTGGTACGACGAAATATACGTACTGGTCTCCAATAAAGACGGGGTATACTATAATCGCCTTCCCGAAACAAAACACGAGGACGGAGACCCTTGGCATCTCCGCTCCCTCCGGACTGTCGACGTGCCAGGAGCGAAACGCGAATACCTATGGCCCGAATTCTACGAAGCAGCCTCAGATCAGGAATCGGATACCACGTACGCCGGATGGGTAGCGTATGTACACACGTTTTCTCCCGACGACGATCCGGGCCTTCAGGCTATCGACACGTTCATTCCCACAGGCCCTTCCGACTCCCAAAAAGCCTCCCGAGACACGCTTACCACTTCCTCCATTCCGATTCGGACCTGGGACGTTATTGACGGCAAGAAAACGGAGGGGTCCCAGATTGACATCCGTTTTACGGGACCCGACACCATCGAGGTCACCCCCCGGACCGACTCTCTCACATCGGGCCATAAGGCTTGGCTGGGGACGTTTCGTCTCGAAACCGGAGCGTTTCCGTAAGCAGACATAGTCTCCTAAAGGCTGCTTTGGGAAACACACGCTCAGCTGCGAAAAGAATCAAGGTGTTCCTCCTGGAGTAGGGACGACTATTGTTTACCTCACCCCTCTGAAATCTCACGGCCGTTAACGCCAAACTATTGATCATCATAGCAGATACCAGGTAATATTAACCATTGAGAGTGCTAGCTCCGAAACCTATGTTCGGGGGAACCCAATTCGAACAAGTAACCCCTGAGAATGAGAAAATTTCTACGGTGCAGTTTTCTCCCCTTGCTCGTTCTTGGATTGTCCTTCTCTCTTGTCTCGTGTGATTCTTCCGGATCGAATAACGACTCTGATCCCGATTTCAACCAAGTAACGATCGAGAGTATTACTCTGAACGATTTTCCATTCACAACTGATGGTGGTTCCCCTTGGGATTACTCATCTGCGCCCGATCCTGGCATTCAGGTCACGAAGGACGCAAATGGATCGGTGGAAGCAACAACCGGTTCCTTCAATAACGTTGACCGAGACGCCCTCCCTCTCGAGTATGCCAACACTCCGTTCACCATTGATGATCTCTCGGCAGAATACAGCTTTGACCTCTACGACGACGACTCCAGCGATCCCGATTTCATCGGGGGCGTCGTTTACGATTTCAGTAATCTGACTGACAACTATCCCGACTCGAAAACCCTAAGCGCCGGAGGAATCAGCTACACCCTCGAACTGAACTGGAGCGAGTGATGCATGCGAGAATAGAAACAACCGCAGGCCGAAACGAAGACGGCTAGACGGCTACATGCGCTGAGTAACAAAGTCCGGCTGAGAGCCGGGCTTTTTTCGTCGGAGTCAGCTTTGGAGCCGGAAGAAAAGACAACGCCGACGCTGAGCAGTCGTGGCAGGTCCGTGCCCTCCGCCCGCTAGACGTATCCGGCGCGTCGGCTCAGTACGTCTGGCTCGAATACAACAGCATCTCCGTCAACAGAGAAGACGGGAACCGATACGTTTCTGAAAATTGGACGGGCCACATCTACACCTATGATAACAGGCGGGGCTTCCGATTTCTGCAGTGGGCACCGATCCGGTCAGAGATTCGAAAAAACGGAAAGCTCGTCGGTGCCAAGCAATGGGACGTGTCGGTGCCGGAAGCCGGGTTTATGCGAGTAGAGAAGCGCCTGCAGAAGGGAAAAGACCTAACCCTGGAACCTCCGGAGCATTGGCTCGGCCTTCATGTGATCGACTCGACCGCGGCGGGCACCAAAAGCGTTCGGCCCTCGCGCCATTAGCTGTTGTTTCGTCAATCGTACCGGGTTTGCTCCGTTTCCATCGGTCACGAGGTGGATTTAGAAGCCTCCGGGCAGAACCGACAGGTTCATATCCGAGAGCTGAGCTTACTCCTCCTTCTTCTTCCTCGTCTCGCTGGACTCGGTCCTCTTTTTATCGTCTGGGTCGTCTGCAGCAGCGCGGCCGGCCGGAACCGACGCGTCATCCACGTTCGAAATCAGTCGCGGGCGGTCCGCTACTCGTCGAGGGAGTGCTGAATGGACGGAATGGATCGGGAGGGTTGCATTGCGGGGAGCCCTCGTTCGGGAACTTCTCTTCCTGTACCTCAGCGTACGAGTCGTCCCTGTAGCCGCGTCGTGCCGGCGCCCAAATTTCCCAGTGCTCGGCTACCTGTCAATCTCACGCCAGTCGGAGAGTCGGGCAGCCGCTTGGTCAAAAGTAATCGTTCGGTCGCAACCGGCCTGGCGATTCAGACATCCGATGAGGCAATCCGCAAAGCCCGCGGTGCTGTCAGTATATTCCTCAAGCGCCGAGCGAACCTGGTCGCGCCGCTGCACCTGAAGCTGCCTGGTGCGAAGAATCTGATCAATGACACGGGCGACATCCTCCCGGTCAGCGTCGTACGCCGTGGTAAGCACCCAGATGAGCTCACACAGAACGATCACATTCACGTAGCCGGGGTTCTCCTGCGAGCAGTTTGACTCCAGGTGTCGCTTGGCAGCTTCGTACTGCTCCGCGTGATCGCGCGTGATATATCGGACGAGAACGTTTGTGTCGATTCCAGTCATACTGGTTTCAGTCATGCTGGGGCGCGTTTATGACTCCCGGCCGGTATCGGAGGGGGCTTCGCCCGAGGACGGGACGCCTTCCGTGGCGGCCCTCCCAATTGCCTCATTCATTTCATCGATTGTAAGCGGCTTTTGCTCGGATCGGTCGAGCATGCCGTCCAGAGCGGAAAGGTCCGCGCCTGCTCGCCGGAGCACGACCTGATCGCCCCTGAGCGTAAACTCAAGTCGATCCCCAGGCTGGAGATCTAAGGCCTCACGGATATCCTTTGGAATCGTCGTTTGTCCCCGTGTCGTGAGCGTAGAGGTGGGCATATCCGGAAGATTTACAATAAATAATATTTCTTACTGACAGTAAGATATACGCAGGAGGCTCCCGATGAGGTTTCCTAATAGGAAGGGGTTATCCCTCAGAAAAACCCGGGAGTGGAGCTGAACCGATAAAGTGCGGGAGGATCACCTTACCGAGACAGGTCCAACCAACCTATCAGAAACTGCTTCAATACAAAAATTTCATAACCTATGCTAAAGAATGAAAAAGACCCCTTACCACGATTGGTAAGGGGTCTCTGGTAGGCTACTCAGAAATCAATAGAGAAGGTGAAGAGAGGGCTGTTAGTACCCCAATGCATCGTAAATATCATCGCTAAAGTCACAGCGGTCTTGGAACGGGTCTTTATCCCCATCTGGTCGTACAAGAGTAACTGTGAAGTATCCATATTTGCGATCTATTGTCAATGTGCCGTCAGAGTAAGAAATATCAGCTTCTATCTCTTCGTCCTGAGGGCTGAAATCGATAGTATTAGCATCGATAATGTCAAATATCCCAAATCCAAGCTCACACCCATCATCTTCACCTCCCAGTCTACCGAGAAACCATCTGCCTGTGTCACGCTGATTAATCCGTACCCACTCTTCGTCCTGATCATCAGGCGTTCGCCATAACCCCGAGATTGTACTTGCAACGTCACTGGCATCATCAAAGGTGTTTTCACCTCCGGACACATCATCTCCCGAGCCGTCTCCTCCTGAGCTGTCATCTCCGGAATTGTCATCTTCATTGTCAATACCATCTCCAACATCAGGAAGACTTACTGAATCGGTAACGGTTCGAGAGGCCGTAATCCCATTTTTGACATTATCAGAACTCGTATACGTAATGAGTTCGCCATCCTCGGCCGTTCGAATTTCAAGTTTCATTCGAGGCGCTTTCGAGTTGGCCTTATAGAACGCCTGAACCGCATCGAAATCGGAGATATTCTTACAGTTCCCTTCTATGTTTGAGGGTGAAAACTCCTCATTGTATCCCGGACTAACACCCTTCTCCTTTTTGCTCAAAGTGCAGTCGGATTCTGAGTCGTTCTCATAGTGAAAATCAACTATCAAAGGACCCTTGACTTTCGACTTTGAGGAGGAGGTGTCCTCATCGAGGCTCACCATTACGGCATCGGCCTTCTCAACCGAGTTGGGCTCGTCGTTCGTTGCATCAGGCGTATCGTTCGTTTCTGAACTACCACCTGAATCACATCCTGTCACCGCAAAAGTCCCAACTGAAAGAAAAACGATAAGTGCAATTTTCGTTGCTGTCATTCGCATAATAGCGCGTGTTCTTTAGTTAGAAGTAGGCGGGAACTGATTTTCTTTCCTAGATATGTTATTTGTACCTAAAAAATCGACTTTTAGTATAGGTATCATTATGTCTATTTATATAGAAGTATTCCATAAAAGTAGAGAGTGTGTCGTTTGTAAGATTACGAAGAGAGCCTGGCTCTTCCCCAGACCAGTGCAGGAGGGGAGCGACCAAGCTGGCACACCTGAAGTGCTCTAAATACATACTACAGTATTCAACTCTTGTGTTTCGTGTGTGGACTCAGCGAGACGGCGGTCCGATGTTGCTCCTAAGGCAATGTTGCCTCTGAAGCGATATTCTCCCTAAGAAATCTCCCCAAGGGATCTTCCCAAGGGATCTCCATGAGGGAGTTTGCCCCCGAGCGCATTTTCTCTCACAATCCGAAGCGGCCCAATTTCTGACCCGCCCCGTCCACTGGTCGATCTTGGCGAAGCGATCCGGCGCGCCCGGTCCCGAAAAGGACTCACTCAGGAGGAGCTCGCCGAGGCCGCCGGCGTGCACCGCAACTACATCGGAGACGTAGAGCGGGGGGAGACGAACGTCGGCTTTCTCAACCTGCTCAAGCTGGCGGAGGGGCTTGGAATCTCCCTTGAAGAGCTCATCGGCCGCTACGAGGCGGAGCGCCGCCTGAGCGACGAGTTTGAGGAATAAGGAAGCCACGTTTGAGGCAGCAGCCGCTGAGGAAGCGACCGCTAAGGCAGCGACCGGGTCTGAGGCAAAAGGACCTGAAAGCCTTTCTTGTCGGCCTGCCGCGCGTCGGGAGGTCCTGTCGCTCGCTGCAACCGCCTGCCCCCGATCGGGAAAGGGGGCAGGCGGCGCTAAAATGAGGACCGTGGAGGTGCACCGAGCCTTGCCTCAACCCTCCTTGTCGAGGGTTTCCTTGCTGAGGGTTTCCTTGTTGAGGATTTCCTTCTTGAGGGCGCTTGTCCGGCGCTGCACTTCGGCGAGCGCAAGGTGGAGCGTCGCCACGAGGGAGGCGGTGGGAACGCACGGATCACGCGCGACGGCCTTGCGGGCCGTATGTCCTGCCGCTTCCCTGAGAGAACAGAGATCTCTGTCAATGCGGCCAATCCGATTTTTGAGATCCAAGTCTTTCAGGTCCCGCCTGCTCGCTTCGGAGGAGTCGTCTTTGGAGTTGCCCCGATCTTTGGAGCTGTCCTGATCGGTTTCCGCCTCTGTAGAACGTTGCTCCTTGAAATTGTCCGGGTCGCTGTTTTCCTCTTCAGGACCTTCCGCTTCGAAGCGATCCGCGCTGGAAGGGTCCTTGCTGGAAGGCTCGTCGTTGGAGTAATCCTCGTTAGAATGATCTTCGTTAGAATGGTCCTCGTTGGGGTCGGAGTTCATGGCTCTGTAGACTTTTGGAAAATCGATTGCAAAGATGATCATGTCCCGGAGCGCAGCTCGCGATTATAAGAGGTCGCTCTTAGGAGATGTCGCTCCCTGATCCATTGGCCAGCATACCAGCCTCACAGGCCCCGTCAACTCGCAACGCAACCGAACGGACCCAGCCGTTCGGAGCAGAGCTCAGTCTTTTTTTCCAAGGTGCCTTTTCCCAAGGTGATCTCTCTTTCCCTCGATGGGCGTTTTCATGGCTGGTCGCTGGTTAGGAAGGGGACGGTCCCAACAATGGGCGCGGGTCGGTAAGCATGCGGTTTCTGCCCGCAAACGTGCTCTTCGTCGTCGACTGGATTGTGCTGGGGCGGATGCCCTACAAGGATTTGCCGGGCTACGACATTCACGGCATGATCGAGTCGACGCGGGCGGGGCTAGAGGGGCCGCGGTTCGACCTGTTCATCAGCGGTCACGGGGAGACCGGAACGCGTGCCGATGTGAAACGCTACCTCGCCTACCTGGAGGACCTGTACGCCGCGGTCCGGAACGGGATGCTGGCGGGGAAGACGAAAAAGCAGTTGCAGAACGACATCCGCCTGCCGGCATACAGCGACCTCCGTATGTATGAAGAGTGGCTGCCGATGAACGTGGCGGGCGTGTACGACACGCTCGTAGACATGTCGTACTTCAACCAGCGTTCGGACCTCGACCGAGTTTTAGACGAAACGGGGTATGGGGCGGGCTGGGCGCTGCAACCGTCGATCTCATATCGTCTCATGGGATCCCTTTGGAATACCGCGCCCCATCCACAACGAACAGATTGACACTGCAATAAGCACCGAGAAGACTGTTCCCGAGCGACGAGACGCTGATCAGAGGCGCAGCGGTCGCCTATGGAACGAGATCATCGACAAGGCAAGACGCCAAGACAAGGCTCACAAAGAACAAAGATCACATATGCGCTCCCGACGCCAGTTTTTGCAGATATTCGGAACGGCTCTCGCCGCGGTTCCTGTTTCGCCCGCTCTTTTCTCACAAAGCAGCTCGGCGGAGGTCCTTCCCGACGGGTTTACGGCCCTTCGTCGCGGGGTGGGCACCTTTCGGGCCCAGGGCGGCACCATCGGGTGGCTCATTCGAGACGGTGCCCTGGTGGTCGTCGACACCCAGTCCCCAAAGACGGCGCCCGACTGCTGGAAGGGGCTCCGGGACCGGTCGGAGAAGGCCCTCGACATGGTCGTCAACACCCATCACCACGGCGACCACACGGGCGGCAACGGCGTCTTTGCGGAGCACACCGACCGGATCGTCGCCCACGAGAACGTGCCGAATCTCATGCGGCAGTCCGCCGGGGACAGCGCAGAGGAGAAAACTTATCCCACCGAAACGTTCGAGACAGAGTGGACGGAGACGATTGGGGATGAGACGATGTCGCTTCGCTACCACGGTCCGGCGCACACCGGTGGGGACGCCATCGTTCACTTTGAGAAGGCCAACGTCGTGCACATGGGGGACCTCGTTTTCAACCGGGCCTATCCGTACATTGACGTGCAGGGCGGAGCGGACTCGCAGAACTGGATTGCCGAGCTGGAGGCCATCCACGACCGGTTTCGTGACGACACCATCTTTATTCACGGCCACGCCAATCCGACGTTTGGGCCGACCGGGGACCGAGAGGACCTGCTTGTGATGCGCGACTTCCTGGCGGCGCTCAACGAGTACGTAAAAACGCAGCGGCAGGCGGGCGCGTCGCTGGAAGAGATGAAGCAGAAAGAGGGACTGGAGGGCTTTGAGGACTTTCAGTTCGACTGGGCGCTGTCGCTTGGCGCCTGCATCGAGGCGGTCTACCGAGAACAAACCGGATAAGAGCGACTGGGGAGATCCCTCGCCTCTCAACTGAAGATGGGACGTACTGAAGGGGGATCCTCTCATTTCACCGAGCCCGAGTAGGGTTCTCTGGAAAGACGTTTTCGCAGACGTGAAGAAGGGCAGAAGGAGGAACGGTACCGACGTTCTGTCGTGTGCGGAATGAACGTTCATTCCGATCCTGATCCGTCCCAATTCTATCGCCGAGTCGAAAGGAAAACGCGACCAAATTCTGTCCGCCGCGCTCCGACTCTTCGACGAGAAGGGATTTCGCGGCACGTCGATGGCCGTGATCGCGGAGGAGGCGGAGGTGGGGGCGGGGACCATCTATCGCTACTTCGACGGCAAGGAAGACCTCGTCCACCAGCTCTACGCGGAGGCGCGGCGGGAGGCGCACCAGTCCATTCTGGGGCTGGGGTTCGAGGAGGAGGCCTCCGTCCGCGAGCGGCTCTACACGCTCTGGCGGGCCGTGCTGTTAGACTACGTCGACTGCCCGCGACTCTACCGGTTCATTCTGAAGTACGAGTCGTCGGGGTACCGCCGGGCGGACGCCCAGGCGCAGACGGAAGAATTGGAGGCGCCGTTCGAAGAAATTTACCGGGATGGGATCGAGCAGGGCCTGTTTGCCGACCGGCCGAAGCCGGTGTACGCCTCCTTTTTTGCAGGGACCGTCACGCAACTTGTCCAGGAGCACCTAAGCGGCGACACGACGCTGGACGACGCCCTCATCGAACAGACGTTCGATATGCTTTGGGCGGCCTACACCACCGACAGTTCCGCCTGACAACGGCGCGCCTTCGACTGCCTTTTTGCACCCGCTTGTGCTTCTGCTTATGGCTTTGCTCCGCCGCCCGCCTCTCCTCCTCGTTGTGCTTTTCGTGTTCGTCCTAAGCGCATGCGGCGGCGCGACCGGGCAGGACAGCACTTCGGAAGAATCTTCGCCCACGCCCTACCCCGTGCTGTCGGTGGAGGAGCGCTCCCTGGTGCTGCCCAGCAGCTACCCGGCCACGCTGGAGGGGAGGCAGACCGTCAACGTGCGCCCCCGGGTGCAGGGCTTTATCGTCGAGATGAAAGTCGATGAGGGAGACGTCGTCGAGCGCGGCCAGGTGCTTTTTCGGCTCAACAACGAGGAGTACCGGCAGGCCGTGCGCTCGGCAAAGGCGGACGTGGAGGCCGCTCGGGCCAACGTGCAGCAGGCCGAAGACGAAGTCGAACGCCTGTCGAGCCTCGTCGAGAAGGACATCGTGAGCGAGTATGAGCTGCGGTCCGCCAAAAATGCGCTGGCGTCCCAAAAGGGAGCGCTGTCGCAGGCGCAGGCTGCCCTCAAGAACGCGAAGGTGGATCTCGACTACACCTACGTGCGCAGTCCTGCGGACGGCGTGATCGGGTCGATTCCCTACCGGATCGGGAGCCTGGTGAGCAGCAGCAATCAGCCGCTCACGGTCGTGTCCGACATCTCGGCGGTCCGCGCCTACTTTTCAATGAATGAGCGGGAGCTGCTGGAGATGGTACAGCAGGTGGGCGCCGGCGACCGGGACGCCGCGCTCCGCGACCGCATCGAACACCTGCCCGACGCCCGGCTCGTCCTGTCCGACGGCACGACTTACGAGCACAGCGGCGACATCTCCCTGGCCAGCGGCCACATCAACACCGAGACCGGGGCGGCCTCTTTCCGCGCGCAATTCCCGAACCCGGGGCGGACGCTCCGAAACGGCGCGACCGCAACCCTCCAGATTCCGTACCGCGACTCGTCGATCATTGTCCCGAAGAGTGCCACCTACGAGGTGCAGGACAAGCGCTTTGTATATCGGGTCACGGACAGCAGCACGGTTGAGGGCACGGAGATTCAGGTGTCGCCCCGCTCGACGGCCCGCCTGTTTATGGTGAACGCGGGCCTGTCTGCGGGCGATCGGATTCTCACGGAGGGGATTGGGAGCGTTGACGACGGCGCGGCAATCCGGCCTCGTTCCGTCGCCGCCGACAGCCTGTACCGCGCCCTTGCGCCGGAGGCGCCGTCCACGGAGACGGCCGGAGCCGAGGCGCAGGCCCCAGATGCGTAGCCGTGCCCGGAAGGCGTCCTCCTACCCCGTTTTTTCCTCGGTTCGTCCCCTTCGATGGTCCAACGCTTCATCCACCGACCGGTCCTATCGACGGTCGTCTCCATTATTCTCGTGATTCTCGGCATCCTGGGGTTTCAGGCGTTGCCGGTGTCGCTCTACCCGCAGATTGCCCCGCCCACCATTCAGGTGGAGGCCACCTATCCGGGCGCGAACGCGCAGACCGTCATGAACAGCGTGGTCGCCCCCCTGGAGGAGCAGATCAACGGGGTGGAGGGCATGACCTACATCACCTCCTCGGCCGACAACAACGGTCGCGCCGAGATCCAGATCTTCTTCGACCTGGGCACCGACCCGGACATCGCCGCGGTGAATGTGCAAAACCGGGTGTCGCAGGCCACCAGTCGCCTGCCTCAGGAGGTGATCCAGACGGGCGTAACCACCGAAAAAGAGCAGACCAGCCGTCTGCTGATCTTTTCTCTCTACAGTCCGAACGGGCAGCACAACACCACCTTCATCGAGAACTACGCCCGGATCAACCTCATCCCGCAGCTTCAGCGCGTGAACGGGGTGGGCACCGCCGGGTCCTTCGGGTCCAACACGTACTCGATGCGCGTGTGGCTACAGCCCGGCGCCCTGGCGTCTCACAACCTGACGCCCAATGAGGTCACCGCGGCGATCAACGAGCAGAGCTTTATTGCTGGGCCGGGGGCGGTGGGGCAAAAT
Organism: uncultured Salinivenus sp.; assembly: GCA_964407535.1. Lineage (GTDB taxonomy): Bacteria > Bacteroidota > Rhodothermia > Rhodothermales > Salinibacteraceae > Salinibacter. The sequence continues at coordinate 25,848 of CAYOWD010000005.1, forward strand.
AGCGATCAGGCGTTCGAGTACACGCTCCGGTACGAGGGGCGGCTTTCGTCGGTCGAAGAGTACGAAAACATCATCGTCCGCGAGGCTGGGGAAAACTCGGAGCTCTTGCGCCTCGGGGACGTGGCGCGGGTGGAGCTGGGGGCGCAGAGCTATTCGCGGATCACGCGCACCAACGGCGGGCCGGGCGTCGGTCTGTTTGTGTCCAAGTCCGCCGGGGCCAACGCGCAGGAAGTGGTGCGCAAAGTGAAAGCGGAATTGAAAGATGCCTCCGGGCGGTTTCCGAAGGGAGTGGCATACACGACGCTCTACGACGCCAACAGCTTCCTGAGCGCGTCGGTCTCGAAGGTCTACACGACGCTCTTCGAGGCCTTCCTGCTGGTCTTCCTGGTCGTGTTTATCTTTCTGCATGACTGGCGGGCCACCCTCATCCCGGCCGCGGCGGTTCCCGTCTCAATCATCGGGACGTTTTTCTTCCTCAACCTCTTCGGGTTCAGCATCAACCTGCTGACCCTCTTTGCGCTGGTGTTGGCCATCGGGATCGTCGTGGACGATGCGATCATCGTCGTCGAAATCATCCACGCGAAGCTGGAGGAGGGGCTGCCGCCCCTGGAGGCGGCCGTCGAGGGCATGAAAGAGATCACCGCGGCCATCGTGTCGGTGACGCTCGTGATGGCGGCGATCTTCGTGCCCGTGACCTTCATTCCCGGGTCCACGGGCGTGTTCTTCGAGCAGTTCGGCATCACCCTGGCGGTGGCCATCATCATCTCGGCGGTGAACGCCCTCACGCTGAGCCCGGCCCTCAGCGCGCTCTTTCTGCGGGCGGAGGCCGAGAAGACGGTGCCGCCGGAGGAGAGAAATCGACTACAAGACTGGTGGCACCGGTACCAGGAATGGTTCGAACGCGGGTTCGACGCCCTGACGCGACGGTACAAGCAGGCCCTCGGCGTCCTCACGCGCTACGCGTGGACCTCGGTCGTGGCCGTCGCCGCGGCGTTTGCGCTCGTCGGCTTTTTTCTCAACACCACGCCGGGCGGGTTCATCCCCGATGAGGATCAGGGCACCTTCTTCGTCAACGTGAGCCTGCCGCCGTCCTCGTCGCTGCAGCGGACCCAGCAGGTGCAGGAAAAACTCGGCGACATTCTCGGGTCCGTCGACGCTGTGCGCGATCAGCTGTCCATCGCCGGGTTCGGGCTGCTCAGCGGATCGGGAAGCTCCTACGGGTTCATGGTGGGCAAGCTGAAGCCGTGGGGCGAGCGGGAGGCGAGCGTCAATGACGTGATTGCCGAACTGCGCCGCAAGGCCGGCGCCCAGATCCAGGAGGCCAACGTGGCCTTCTTTGCGCCGCCGGTGATTTCCGGATTCGGCAACACCAGTGGGTTTACGGTGGAGGTGCAGGACCTGCGGAGCGGCAGCATTGAGGATCTGGCGAAGGTGAGTCGGAAAGTCAGCCGACTGCTATCTGAGCGTCCCTCCATTCAGAACGCGAGCTCGTACTTCAGCACCGATTTTCCGCAGTACCGGATCAACGTGGACGTGCCGAAGGCCCAGAAGGCGGGCGTGACGCCGCGCTCCATCCTCAACACGATGCAAACGTACTTCGGCAGCCGCTACGTGGCCGACTTCAACCGGTTCGGGAAGCAGTACCGCGTCTACGTGCAGGCCGAGGCGGAGGACCGGGCCTCGACGGAGAGCCTCCAGCGCATGTTCGTAAAGAACGAGCAGGGGAAGATGGCCCCGATCAACTCGTTTGTGTCGCTGGAGCGGGTGTACGGGGCGCAGAATATTTCCCGGTTCAATCTCTTCAAGTCGGTTCAGGTGACCGGGTCGACGAATCCGGGCTACAGCTCCGGCGACGCCATCGCGGCGATTAAGGAGGTGTTCGAGGAGGAGATTTCGCCGGCCTACGGCTACGCCTTCTCCGGGCTTACCCGGGAGGAAAATCAGTCCAGCGGGCAGGAGGTCTACATCTTCCTGCTCTGCCTGCTTTTCGTCTACTTCCTGCTGAGCGCGCAGTACGAGAGCTACATTGCCCCGTGGGCCGTGCTGCTGCCGCTGTCGCTGGGGCTGGCCGGGGCGTACGGTTTTGCGAATCTGTTCGGCATCGCGAACAACGTGTACCTGCAGATTGCCGCGATCATGCTGATGGGCCTGCTCGCGAAGAATGCGGTGCTCATCGTCGACTTTGCGCTGGTGCGACGGCGCGACCGGGAGATGAGTGTCGTCCAGGCTGCCCTGAACGGCGCGGAGGAGCGGTTCCGGCCCATTTTGATGACCTCGTTCGCGTTCATTGCGGGCCTGTTGCCCCTGGCCGTGGCGACCGGGGTCAATGCCAACGCCAACCGCGCCATCGGCATTCCCACCGCGGGCGGTATGTTCATCGGCACCCTCCTCGGACTGTTCGTCGTCCCGGTGCTCTTCATCCTGCTGCAGCGCCTGCAGGAGGCCATCACGGGTGTGCCCGAGTCGGCTCGTTCCTGACGAGATGCGCGTTGTCCGGCTCCGACGTTATTCTTTTTTTCTTATGTTCGTGCTCACGTGAGACGCAGATCGCCCGCAACATTGTTGGTTGTTGTTGCGACCATTTTGCTTGTTCTGTCCGGTTGTCTGGCCACGAAGCCCTACGAGGCGCCTGAGCCCGAGACGCAGGGCCTCCACGGCCCACAGCCGGTGGAACTGGACAGCGCCACCCTGGCGGATGTGTCCTGGCAGGAGGTCTTCGACGATCCCACGCTCCGCGACCTGATCGACGAGGCGCTGCGCAACAATTTGGACCTTCGGGACGCCGTGCAGCAGGTGCGCGTGGCGGAGGCCAACCTGAAGGAGGCCCAGGGGGCGCTTTGGCCGGATCTGTTTGTCGGGGGCACCGCCTCCTACGGCGAGCCGTCGGACAACGGCCCCTCCGGCGCCGGGCGGGGCGGGGCCGAGGCCTCCGGTCAGTATTCGGTGTCCGCGAGCACGAGCTGGGAGCTCGACGTGTGGGGGCGGCTCGCGAGTGCCCGAAAGGCCCAGCGGGCGGCCCTCTTCGGCGCGGAGGCCACGCGCCGGGCCGTGCAGACCGCTATTGTCGCCAACGTGGCCCGCGGCTACTACCAGCTGCTGGCCCTCGACCGGCAGCTCGCGATCACGAACGAGACCGTCGAGAACCGGGCCGCCGACCTCAAGACCGTGCGGGCCCTGAAGGAGGGAGGCGTGGTGACGAACGTCTCCGTGCAGCGCAGCCGGGCGTCCCTGGAGGCGGCCCGGGCGTCGGTACATACGCTCCAGCAGGCCATTACCGAGCAGGAGAATGCCCTCAGCATCCTTCTGGGCCGCGCGTCCGGGGCTGTCGAGCGGACGACCCTCACGAACCAGTCGCCCATCGATTCGCTGACGGCGGGCGTCCCGGGGCAGCTCTTGCGCAACCGTCCCGACGTGATTGCGGCGGAGGCCCGGTACCGGAGCGCCTTCGAGCAGACCAACAGTGCGCGGGCGGCTTTCTATCCGTCCCTGACGGTGACGGCGGAGGGGGGCGTCGAGAGCCTGAACGTGAGCGATCTCCTGGCTCCTGGATCGCTTTTCTACAACCTGATCGGCGGGGTCACGCAGCCGATCTTTGCGCAGAATCGGAACGAGGCGCGCCTGAAGCGGCGCACGGCCCGGCAGGTGCAGGCGCGACTCGACTTCCGCCGCACGCTGCTGACCGCCGGGAGCGAGGTGTCCAACGCGCTGAGTCGGTTCCGAAATGCGACCCAGCGCCTCTCTGCCCGGCAGGCTCAACTGACCGCGCTCGACACGGCCGTTGCGGAGTCGCGCGAGCTGCTCCGGTACGGGGAGGAAACGTACCTACAGGTGCTCACCGCGCAGCAGGAATACCTGTCCGCTCAGCTGAGCGCGGTGGACGACCGGCTGCAGCGCCTACTGGCCGGGGTGGATCTGTATCGGGCGCTGGGGGGTGGGTGGGACCGGGCGGCGAATCCCATTGACGGAAACGCGTCCGGCAACAAGAATCAAAACCAGCGAGACACCGACACTCAAGATTAGAGCACCGATTCGTTCTTTTCACGACTCAATTCCAGTTATGGATTATACGACACTTGGCAACACCGGTCTCAAAGTCTCCCGACTCTGTTTGGGGGCAATGACCTTCGGGTCGAGCTTCCACGGCATCGGGGAGGTCGACCAGGAGCAAGCCGATCGCCTGGTCGGTCGAGCCCTCGATGCGGGCGTCAATTTCTTCGACACCGCCGATGTCTACTCCTACGGGGAATCGGAGCGGATTCTCGGGCAGGCCATTGCCGATTCCGGCACGCCGCGCGACCAGACCGTGATTGCGACGAAGGTGCGCGGCGCGATGAGCGAGGCAGCGCAGGAGGGCACCGGCGACGTGAACAACGTCGGGCTCTCGCGCAAGCACATCATCACCAGTTGCGAGAACAGTCTCCAGCGGCTGGGGACCGATTACATCGACCTCTACCAGATCCACGGGTACGACCCCGTTGTGCCCTGGGAGGAGACCCTGAGTGCACTTCATGATCTCGTGCGGCAGGGAAAAGTGCGCTACGTGGGCTGCTCGAACCTTGCTGCGCGCCACATCATGAAGGCCAACGGGCTGGCGGCTCTTCACGACTGGGAGCGGTTCGTGTCGCTTCAGGCCTACTATTCGATCGTAGGGCGCGACCTGGAGCATGAGCTGTTGCCGCTTTGCCGCGAGGAGGGCATCGGCACGATGATCTGGTCGCCGCTGGCCGGCGGCTTTCTGACGGGCAAATTTCGCCGTGGGGAAGACGGGCCGGAGGACGCTCGCCGGTCCGGGTTCGACTTTCCGCCGGTCGACGAAGAAACGGCCTATGACATCATCGAACTGCTCGATGAAATGGCAGAGGAAAAGGACGCCACGATTCCGCAGCTTGCGCTCGGGTGGCTTCTGGAGCAACGCGGCGTGTCGTCGGTCATTCTCGGGGCCAAAAAAAAGGAGCAGCTCGAAGAGAATTTGGGGGCAATCGGGGTCTCCTTTTCCGACGACGAGCTGGAGAAGATCGACGAACTCACAAAACCGTCGCCCAACTACCCGAAGTGGATGATTCAGTTCCAGAACGAGCGTGAGAACCGGTAGGCCCTCGGCTCGCCGCTCGACGGCACGCTGGCCGAATACGCGGTCTTCTACGGGGCCTCGTGCCGGTTCTCAAGACGCTCTCCCTATGGAAGAGGCCGCCACGCTGTGCGCAAACGGCTTGGCACACGTTCTTCGGCCTCGGGAATATGTGTGTCACGACACAGGCGTGTCATTCATCCCAGACATTGAACTGCGTTTGCGCCGGTCGATTCGAGTTTGTACTGCTTCTGCCGAATCCGCGTCCTTGATTCCGGGAGGCCCGCCGTGTCCGATTCCGACAGTCCCATACCGTTCCGTCCCTTCGGCTCGTGGCCCAGCCGCCGTGAGTGGGGGATCATCCTGGCGTTTTGGGGAACGTTTGCGCTGCTGTCGATCGGGCAGGACGCCGTCGGAGACGGGGCCGTGCTCTTTCGCTGGGACGAGGCAGCGAGCGAGCTCATCGAATACGGCGCCTGGGTGGTGGCAACGCCGTTTCTCTTCCAGCTGGCCGCTACGTTCCCCGTTGTGCAAGACCGGGACCGGTCCCGGGGCCGGTCCGTTCGCAACGGCCTCCTGCACGCCGGTATGGGGGCCGTTCTGGCGATCCTGATCGATCTCAGTGAGGAGCTCGCTGCAATCGGAATGGGAACCGGGGCGGCCTCCGAGCCCGCGCTTTTTCAGCAGATCCGTCAGTTCTGGTTTCTGGATGAGTTGATGGTATACGCGGTGGTGCTGACGGCCGGGTTTGCCCGAGTCTACTACCTTCAGAAGCGGGAGCGGGAAGCGGAGGCCGAGCGGCTGGAGGCCCGCACCGAGACGCTGGAAGCGCAGCTCACAGAGGCTCGCCTCAACGCTCTGCGCATGCAGCTGAATCCCCACTTTCTCTTCAATACCCTCCACTCGGTGAGTACGCTCGTCGACCGCGACCCGGAGGGAGTACGCCGCATGATTGCTCGTCTCAGCGAACTGCTGCGCCGCGTGCTCGACGAGGATGCGCCGCAGGAAGTCCCGCTTTCCCGGGAGTTGGACTTCCTCGACGACTATCTCGATATCCAATCCATTCGGTTCCAGGGCACCCTCGACACCACCATCGACGTCCCGTCCTCCCTGCACGACGCTCGGGTGCCGAACCTCATCCTGCAGCCGGTTGTGGAAAATGCCGTTCGGCACGGGGCCAGTCAGGTCCGCGGTACGGGACGCATCGTGATTCGGGGACGGAACAAGGGGGACCGGCTCCTGCTCACGGTTCAGGATAATGGGCCGGGGATGGCGCCCGAGCAGACCGACGGGCTCGGCCTCCGCAACGTGCGGGCGCGATTGCAGGAGCTCTACGGCGAGGCCGCCGTCGTTCGTTTCGATACACCCGCGGACGGCGGAACCCGCGTGACACTCGAGCTTCCATACCACACTGGCACCGCCCTGTACACGACTGACACGCGTGTCGGGTCCACCGCTCCTTCCGAGTAATATGTCCGTTTGTCTCCGTCAGGACTGTCCAGCAACGGCCGAGGACTGATTGCAGCTTCCTCTCGGGGGTGGGACACATTCCTTTCGTACGTTTTTAGTAGGATCAAAGAGTGGTCTCGCCCCCCCTTTGTCGACGTTGAGGTTCTTCTTGAATCCACGACTTCCCCTTCCCATGTCCGTTCCCGAAGCATCCCTCCGCATCCTCATCGTTGACGACGAGCCGCTGGCCCGGGACCGGCTGGAGGAGCTGCTGGCCGAGCGGACGGATGTGTCGACGGTCGCTGCGGCAACCGACGGGATGGAGGCCATTGGCGCACTCCGCTCGCGCGACTTCGACCTCGTCTTTCTGGACGTTCAAATGCCTGGTCGGAGCGGCATCGACGTGATTGAGGCCGTCGGTGTTGACGCAATGCCGACCACCGTCTTTGTGACGGCCTACGATGAGTACGCGGTACAGGCCTTCGACCTGGCTGCCGTGGATTATCTGCTAAAGCCGTTCGACGACGCGCGGTTTGAGCAGGCGATGGAGCGAGCTCGCGATCGGATCGACGACCGGGCCGCCGATGCGCTCTCGCAGCGTCTTCTGCGGATGCTGAAGGAACGGGACCCGTCGTTACTGGAAGAAGACGCGCCGTCCGATGAGCCGTTCTTGGAACGGATTGCTGTACAGGGGCGGGGACAGGCGCGTATCGTGTCGGTCGACGACATCACCCACATTACCGCCGATGGATCGTACGCCGAACTGCATACGTCCGACGGCACCTATCCCGTCCGTGAGCGCATGAAGACGCTTGCGTCCCGACTGGACCCGGAGGCGTTTGTCCGCGTGCACCGCTCGGCCATCGTTCGACTCGACGAAATTGAGCTTCTGCTGCGCGGCAGTGGGGGCGACTACGGGGTGCGTCTCCAGGACGGCACCACCGTCAGCGTCAGCCGCGGCCGCATCGACGAATTACAGGACCGCTTGGGCGTCACTGCGGTTTCGCGGGGGGACGAAGCGTAGCGCCTCTCGGATCCGATGACGGTTCGGCAGCTGCTCCCACTCGCCCGATCCAGGCGAGCCGCCGTCACTGGCGGATCGAGAACGGGTTGCATTGGAGGTTGGAGGTGGCCTTCGGGGGAGACGACAGTCGGATTCGAACCGACAATGGAGCTGAAAAACTGTGGCGGGTCCGTCGCCCGGCTCTTTCGATGCGGAAACAGGTCGATAGCGTCGACGGTGGAACGGAGACCAAGCGGCTTCTTCGAGCAGTACTTGTCGGGAAGCAATCCGCCGGCGGTGCCGCTGTCGGTGGTTATCGCCGTTCCGGTGTACGCGAATATCTTCGGGATTCGCCCGGTCGTGCAGGCACTAATGGCGAAGGTCATCCCTCTGGGGACGGTATAGTCTTCATGATGGGGGAGGAAAGGCTCTCGCTGACGTCATGATGCTCAAGAAGGTTATGCAGATGCTCCTCCTGGTCACATTCTTTCGCACGGTCGGCGTCTCGATCGTCGCTTTCGGCTGCCTCTTCAATCTGATGCTATGATCGTGGGGGAAAGAGGGAACCGTTTCCCGAATTTGAATTGGTCTCGGGGCTCCCGCAACCAGTACGATCCTTAAGCGATCATGATTGACATCAATGTGTGGACGGTGATCTTGGCTGCGGGAATTACGGCCGTGGCCACCGGGTTGGGGGCTCTTCCGTTTCTGTTCGTTCGCGACTTTAGCGACTGGTGGCTCGGCGTGTTCAATGCCGCGGCCGGCGGGCTCATGCTCGCGGCCAGCCACAGTCTCGTGGCGGAGGGCACGGCCCTCGGTGCCGGGCGCACCCTGGGCGGTATTCTGATCGGACTGGTCCTTATCCTCTTGGCCAATACCTTGATCACCCGTGAGCAAGATCACGACGTGGCCGAACTGGCCGGGGCCGACGCCCGCAAGGCGATCCTTATCCTGGGGGTGATGACGGCGCACTCGTTTGCTGAGGGGGTCGGGGTAGGCGTCTCGTTCGGGGGCGGCGACGAGCTAGGGTTTTTCATCACCGCCGCGATCACGGTCCACAACATCCCCGAGGGCCTCGCCATCAGCCTCGTGCTCGTGCCGCGGGGCACGCCGGTGTGGAAGGCGGCGGGCTGGAGCATCTTCACGAGCCTGCCGCAGCCGCTTATGGCCCTGCCCGCCTTCCTGTTTGTGCTTGTCTTTGAGCCGGTATTGCCCGTTGGGTTGGGGCTTGCTGCGGGGGCGATGATCTGGATGGTGTTTGCGGAGCTGATTCCCGACGCGCTGGCAGAGGTGTCGGGGGCCACCGCGGGAGCTGCGGTAACGCTTGCCTTCGCGGCGCTTCTTGCGTTTCAGCACTTCGGGCTCCACATGTGACTCCCGAAATCCTTACGGATCTTTGCTAGGCTGTGTTGACAAATAGAAGATTCACGGAAGCGGCAACTTTTGTGT
>CAYOWD010000006.1:0-33926 GCA_964407535.1 uncultured Salinivenus sp.
GGGCGGCCGGATTTGAACCGGCGACCTCCTGCTCCCAAAGCAGGTGCGCTACCGGGCTGCGCCACGCCCCGCTCCTACACGCGGTATACCTCGGGCTCCCGGACGGGAGCCGCCGCTAGTTTTGCTCTTTCGCGGCCTCCAACTCCTCCTCTACATCATCGAGAGGAATAATCTTCTGGTGGAAGCCGTAGCTGCCGTTGTCTCGCTTTTCCGCGACGACAACCTTCGCCATCTTTTGAGAAGCCGTACTGCTGTTACCGTTCGCCATGGCTTACTTCGTCTCTCGGTGAAGGGTATGTTTTTGAAGGACGGGATTGTACTTCATGACCTCGATGCGATCCGAATCGTTCTTCCGGTTTTTCGTGGTGTGATACCGCGACGTCCCCGGCTCTTCGGTGCATTCGAGAATGACCTGTACGCGATCGCCTGTTGCCATTGGACTGAGGGGGTAAGTGTCACAAACCAGTGTGGAGGCACAGAGGGACCGCCCCGCTTATACGTCGTATCCTTGCTTCCGGGCTTCTTTTAAAACGGCCTCAATGCCCTTCTTGTTGATTGTCTTCAGGGTCTTGGCCGAGACCTTCAGGGTAATTTTGCGGTCCTGCGACGGAATGTAGAACTTCTTCTTCTGCAGGTTCCGCTCAAAACGCCGGTTCGTCTTCTTGTTCGACGGGGACACATTGTTGCCCGTGACGGGCCCCTCGCCGGTGATGTCATCTTTACGGGACATGGTGCACCTCCGGAATTCATTCAAGGTCGACGTTGCGCCGATCAGACTCTAATGTACTCGGAACTAATTCGTCAGCCTGAAATCGACAGTCGAATTATAGGTCGACTCTCCTCTTTTTGTTCGTGAAGACAGGGCGATTTATTCAAACTCAGTCATTCGGGCCGGTGCTCCACAGACTGATGCATGCGTTTCAGGGGACTCGACCGCGGCTTCCCACAGCCGTATCGTTTCAGGAAGCCGCTGCGGCCCGTCTACGATGAAAGAGCACTACCGATCCATTTGCACGGCCCGCGCCGGTTCAATAGCAGCTGCGCGGGCCGCCGGATACAGGGCTGCCAGCACACAAAGCCCGAATGAGACGATGGACACCAGCAGGACGTCCATGCCCTGAATGGATACCGGATAGGCACTAATCAGAAAGGATTCGGCCTGCGACATCGGCACGAGCCCGAACTGCTGCTGCAACACCGCGAGGCCGAGGCCCAAAACCAGGCCGAGCCCCGTGCCGACGAGACCAATGAGGGCCCCTTCCAGCAAAAAAATGCGCCGAATGTTGGACTCCGAAACGCCCATGGCCCGGAGCACCCCGATGTCCTGCCGCTTCTCAATGACAACCATCGTGAGGGATCCGACGATGTTGAAGGCCGCCACGATGATAATGAGTCCCAAGATGACCGATGCGCCCCATTTTTCGAGTCGCATCACGTCGTACAGCGATTGCTGCAGATCGTACCACGTCTGCACCTCGTACTTCGACGACAGTCGCTTCTGCAAGTCCGCTTTGACCGTCCCGGCCCGTTCGAGGTCGGTGAGCCGCAGGTCGACACCCGTCACGCGCGAGCCGGTGTGGAAGAGGCGCTGTGCCTCCTTCAGTCCGATGAAGACGCGCTGCCGGTCGGTCGCTGCCTGCATCTCGAAAAGGCCGCGGACCTCAAATCGCTGGACGGGGGAACTGGCAAACACCTGGGTGAGGGTCCGCTCGATGGCAGGAGGCGACAGCAGCCCCACCTGTCCCCCCAGGTCCGTCTGCCGGCCGGGCCCCGTCCCAAGCCGCCGCCCGATCGACACGTCCATGACAATGCCGGGCTGTCCCCGAGTCGGGCTCGTTACGTCGAATTCGCCCTGTGCCATGGCCGGGATCGCCCCGCCCATGCTCGTGGGTTCCACCCCGCGTACCTGAACGACCTGACTGCCATCCCCGTCCCCGTCCGACACGAGCAGGGCCTTCCCCGACACGTACGGAGACGCGCCCTCTACGTGATCGAGCGACCGCGCGACCTGCATCAGCGAATCGGCCGCCGCAATTCCGCGAGCGTCGGTGCCCATGACGCGCACGTGCGGATCGACCGACACAAGCAAGTCGCGCACAAAGTCGTAGAAGCCGTTCATCACCGAAAGGACCACAATAAGGGACGCCACGCCGAGCGTCACCCCGGTCACCGAGATGCCGCTGATAATCGAAATGAGAGACACCTCTCGCTGACCGGCGAGATATCGGCGCGCAATTTGAAACCGGTAATCCACGACAGTGCGCAGTGGTCAACCCGTTATTGAGGCGAATCTCCGTCCGAAAGCATCGGGTCGGGAGCCGAAAACACATTCTCAGGCGGGCTCGACGGCAGGGCGAGATCGGTGGTGAGGATGGCCCGCGACCCGTCCACGGCCTCCTTTCGGCGAGCAAGCGTGACCGGTCCGTCGGGGGCCTGCAGCGTGGTATCGGCCGTCCACGTGAAGCGCTGCGGCGGCGTCTCTTCGTCCATGCCCTGCAGGTGGAACGCCCATTCGTCGAGCCGGCCGGTTTCGGTCGACACGAAAAACCAGTACTCGTCGCCCGGCGTGAGCCCCACGTCGCCGAACGTCAGGTGAAGCACGTCGTGCGCGGCGGTCGAGGAGTCCGGCAGATCGGTCCGATTGACGCCGGGATCAAACACTTTGATCGGGGCGAGGAGCCAGTACGTGTCGTTGATAAACCGACCGTAGGCATCCCGAAGGCGGGTGTCCGCGATCGTTCCCCGCAACTGCGTCCCGTTGCGGTACACGGTTCCCTCGGGCGCCTCCGCCGTCGACTCCCGAATGTTGAGGAGCGCCACGTAGCTGGAGTCGGAGCCTCTCGTCCATTCGACGCGATAATCCCCCGTAATGCGGTCCCAAAAGTGATGGCCTAGGATCCGTGTGCCGGCCGGAGTCTCAACGGCGAACGTGAATCGCAAATAGGGGGCCGACGACAGCGCATCCGCCCCGTGTGCGTCCAGCAACCGATGCGCAACCGAATCGGCCGTCGAGTTGAGCGGCGGATCCATTGCCCGTGCGGAATCCGGCTTCGAATCGGAACGGCAGCCGAGCACAAGTCCGCTCACGACCGCAATGCTCACCAAAAGGCCCAACCGAAGAAGTGTCATGAGGCTGCGTGCGGACGGTCCCGGAAAAACAGATCGTTTACCTTGAGCGGTCGCGTCCGCCGCGAGACCATTCCCCACGGCATACAACTAAGCTCCCCCGCCCAGACGAACTCACACGTTGAAGCGAAACTCCATCACGTCGCCGTCTTCCACGACGTAGTCTTTGCCCTCGGTACGAATGAGACCGGCCTCGCGGGCGGCCTTTTCGGACCCGGCCTCGTCGAAATCAGCAAACGGAATGGTCTCGGCCTTGATAAATCCCTGCTCAAAGTCGGTGTGGATTTCGCCGGCCGCCTGCGGAGCGCGCGTTCCTTCCTCAATGGTCCAGGCGTAGGCGCCCTTTTCGTCGGCCGTAAAGAAGGTGATAAGGTTCAGCACGTCGTACGCGGCGTGGATGAGCCGTTCCAGACCCGACTGTTCCAGTCCCATATCGTTCAGGAACAGGGCCCGCTCCTCGGGTTCCAGATCAACCATCTGGGCCTCCATTTCCGCCGAAATCGTGACCACCTGTGTTCCCTCCTCGTCCGCAATCGTGCGGAGCTGATCGACGTACGCGTTGCCGCCGGGCAATGCCTGCTCCTCCACGTTGGCCACGTAGAGCACCGGCTTGTCCGTGAGCAGAAACAGCTCGTCGACGAGCGCCCGTTCGTCCTCCTTGGTCGTGAAGGAACGGGCCCAGTCCCCAGCGCTGAGGTGATCGTGCAGCCGCTCAAAAACGGGAAGCTTCTCGGCGGCCTCTTCGTCGCCTTTCTTAGCGGCGGGTGCAAGGGTGTCGATGCGCTTCTCGACGGTCTCCAGGTCTTTGAGCAAAAGCTCCGTATTGATCGTTTCCACATCCCGTGCGGGATCGACCGATCCATCCACGTGGGCCACGCTGTCGTCCTCAAAGCAGCGCACGACGTGAATGATGGCGTCCACTTCGCGGATGTTGGCGAGAAACTGATTGCCCAGTCCCTCGCCCTCGGACGCCCCTTCGACCAGCCCGGCGATGTCGACGAACTCGATCGTCGTGGGCACGGCCTTGGGCGATTCCGCCAGCTCCTGCACCCGTTCCAGGCGCTCATCCGGCACCGGGACGACCCCCACGTTGGCGTCCACCGTGCAGAATGGATAATTCTCGGCGTCGACGCCGGCGTCACTCAAGGCGTTGAAAATCGTAGACTTCCCGACGTTGGGCAGTCCGACGAGCCCGCACTGAAGGGACATGGCACCCTGATGGACGCTTGTGAGACGATGACGACGTCCTTCCCGCAGCGACCCCCCTCCTCACACATTAAACTTGAAAAACATGACGTTGCCGTCCTCAACGACGTAGTCTTTGCCTTCGGCCCGCATCACCCCGGCCTCTCGCGCCGCAGCCTCCGAGCCGAGTCGGTCGTAGTCCGAGAAGTCCACCGTTTCGGCCCGAATGAATCCCTTCTCAAAGTCGGAATGGATCGTTCCGCCGGCCGCCGGAGCGCGCGTCCCCTTTTCAATGGTCCAGGCTCGTGCCTCCGAGGGGCCGGCCGTAAAGAAGGTGATGAGTCCCAACTGGTCGTACGCGGCCCGAATCAGGCGTTCCAGCCCCGGCCGCTCCAGCCCAAGGTCCTCCAGAAAGAGCTGCCGGTCGTCGGCATCGTCGAACGCAACGATCTGCGACTCCACGTCGGCGGAGATCAGGACCGTCTCGGCGTCTTCGTCGTCGGCCACGGCGCGGACCTCCTCCACATGGGCATTGCCGTCCGGAAGATCCTCCTCCGCCACGTTGGCGACATAGAGCACCGGCTTGTCCGTGAGCAGAAACAGCTCGTCGATCATGGAGCGGTCGGCCCCCGTCGCGGGCACCTCGAAGGTGCGAGCCCACTGCCCATCCGACAGGTGATCGTGCAGGGCCTCGAACACCGTCAGCTTTTCCTGCGCCTCCTCGTCGCCGCTATTTGCGGCCTTCTGATGGGCCTCAATGCGCTTCTGCACCGTCTCTAGGTCCTTCAGCAACAGCTCGGTGTTGATCACATCGATGTCCCGCGCCGGATCGACCGAGCCGGAGACGTGTCCCACGTCGTCGTCCTCAAAGCAGCGTACGACGTGCACGATGAGGTCCACCTCGCGGATGTTGGCGAGAAACTGGTTGCCCAACCCTTCTCCTTCCGACGCGCCTTCGACGAGCCCCGCGATGTCCACGAACTCGATCGTGGCCGGAGTGGTGTCGTCGGCGTCGGCCAGTTCGGCGAGACGATAGAGGCGATCGTCCGGAACCGGCACGACCCCCACGTTCGGTTCAATGGTGCAAAAGGGATAGTTCTCGGACTCCGCGCCGGCGTCGCTCAACGCGTTAAAGATCGTGGACTTGCCGACGTTCGGCAACCCGACGAGTCCGCACTGCAAAGACATAAGTGACGATAGAGGCTAAACGAGAAAACAAAACATGTGCTAAAGACACGGAGCTACCGAACACGACGCGGCCGTCGCTCTCTTTCTGCACTTTCTGGGCCGAAAGCCGTTCCCGTGGGCTCGAATGTTTCCGGTCAGCCCATGTACTCCACATCGATGAACTCGCGCTCCGGCAGCCGAACGGCCGTGAGACGTCCCATTCCCGGCTGCATGTGGTAGCAGCATCCCGTGTCAATCAGAATGAGCTTCTCCCGGTTGATCGGTTCGGGACGGGGGGTATGTCCGCACACGACGGTTTTCTCCCAGGCAAACGAGTCGGATCCAAGGTGCTCCCGCTCCCACATGAACACCTTCTCGTCGTTCTGGTCGAGGTTCTCCTGAATCGTGAGGTCCGGTTTCAGTCCTGCATGCACGAAGAAGTAGTCCTCCGTTTCGTGGTACAGCTTTGTATTCCGGACGAACTCGGCATGCGGCTCTGGGATTTCAACGTCCTCCGACTCATGTTCCCGCAGATAACTCTGCAGGGTCGACACGCCGCCGTTTACGCGCCAGAGATTGAACGCGCCGTCGTTGAGGTACCCGAGCATGAGCGACTCGTGGTTGCCCCGAAGAAACGTGCACTCGACCTCCTCCCGAAGTTCCAGGAGACGATCAATCACGGCCTTCGAGTCGGGTCCCCGATCAATATAGTCCCCGACGAAGAGCAAATGATCATCCGGCGAGGGGTCAATCTTGTCCAGAAGAGCGTTGAAAGACTTTGCGCATCCGTGTATGTCGCCAATTGCTATGAGGCCCATCGCATTATGCCCCGCCTTTCGGCGGTGGAGTACCATCGTGAAGCAAATATTCGAGGAGTAGGGAATCTCACCCTCCCGACAATGTTGCGAATTTATGGAGAGAAAGGCAACTCCATCCTCTTAAAACGAGCAGACTTCATTCTGATTGCGCTCGTTCGCGGATGGTATCCATCCCCACAAGTCCACGTCCCGATTTTTCGAGCCGTCCGTCGCTGTGAAGATCCATGAGGACGGAATCGAGCACGCCGTTGATAAACGGCCCGCTATCGTCGGTGCTATACGTTTTTCCAATTTCGATGGCTTCGTCGATCGACACCTTCGGAGGAATTTCTTCGAACTCCAGGAATTCGGTTGTCGCCATTCGAAGGAGAGCACGATCAACGGCGGTAATTCGGTGCAGGTCCCAGTTGGTCGCATGCGACTGGATGATGTCATCCACCTCGTCCATGACATCGAGGGTGGTGCGAAACAGCGCTTCGGCGAACGAGCGGGTCTTCGGATCGTCCCCCAATTCCGGGAAAATGAGGGTATGAAGGATGTGATCGGCCTCGCCCCCGGACTGCTCGTGCGCGTAGAGCGCCTGCATGACATACTTTCGGGCTTCGCGTCGTGTGCTCATAAAACTCTACAACTCGAAAAAGGAAAGTGCCGCTTCGTACCCGAGGTTGTCTGCCTGCCAAAAGCCTTGTTCCTATTTGTTGAGGGGAACGGAGGTTCGGCAGTCGGTCCGGATTCCTGTAATCTTGGATGTGGAGCTCTGCTATAGATTCAACGCGTTATGCTGCGCTGGGCGAACGTGTCTAATCATCCTCAGGGCGATTGCATCTGGCTCTATGCTGCGCACAGGAGGACGTTGGTGCACAGCGATTCTTGTTTCCATGCATCCAGGCCTCCGTTTATTCGGGGTAGAATGGGAAACCGAAAGCAAAGGAGCCTTCCGACCTCCAATCAACGCCCCAACTGCGATTGCCCTGTAATCACCTTCATCTCTTCGCGTTCGACTTCCGTCTCTTGTGCATCCCGATTCTTCCATTCAGTGGTCTAGTTATCCGGCCCTTCTGCTCGCCGGACTGTTTGCGGCTGGAATTGTGATTCAGCGGGGGGTAGACCTCGGCGGTGTTCTGTGGCTGACAGGCGCTATGGGAGGCGTGTGCGCGTTCTGGGGACTCCATCGACGCCATCGGTCGAAGATGGTCACGCTCGTCCCTCTCGCCCGCACGTCAGTCGTTGCCCTGGTGGTCGTCTGTGCCGGAGGTGCTCGCCAAGCCCTGTACCACACTCCGTCCCCACGTACGATTGCTCCGATTGCCGGTCTTGATTCCGATCCGTCTGTCTCTCTCATCGGGACGATCGATCGCGTCCCGGAGCGATCGGACTCAACGACGCGGATAACGGTTGCGGTCGACTCACTGGGAACAGTTGCGTCGCGTCGATCCGTCACAGGCCGGGTTCGCGTGACGCTCCGCCCCTCTCCCTGGTCGTCGTTGTCGACCTCGTTTCCTCGCCTCTACGAAGGAGATCGGATTCAACTTCGAGGGACTCTTCATACGCCGCCCTCCAAACGAAATCCCGGCGGCTTCGACTACGCCGCCTATCTCTCTCGACGGGGCATCTGCTGTACCATGTACGTTGGTGATCCAGATGCCATTTCCGTCCGACGCCGGGCAACGTCCGCCACGGCCCTCCTCGTCAATACCCGCCGTCACATCCGCACCCAAATTGGACGCTATGTGCCGAGCGAGGCGGGACGTGCCTTCTTGCATGCACTTTTGCTGGGAAACCGGTCGCAGATTTCGGACGCGCAGCAGGAGTGGTTCACCCGTACTGGGCTCATGCACCTGCTCGCGGTGTCGGGGTTGCACGTCTTTCTGGTGGGGATGGTCCTGTATACGCTTCTCCAACCGCTGCTAACGCGGCTTCGCTTGAGCTGGACCACGGTGGAGGTTGGGCGTGCTCTGCTGACAATGGCCCTTCTTGGAAGCTACATGGTGTTGACGGGCGCACCGCCTTCCGTCGTGCGGGCCGTCGTGATGTCTGCTCTTCTCATCGGTGGCGTCGTTCTCCAGCGGTCCACGCATCCGCTAAATACACTCGGGGTCGCCGCCCTCGTGCTCCTGGGCGCTCGTCCCACAGCGTTGTTCGACGCTGGATTTCAGCTCTCCATGACAGCTGTGGCGGGAATCGTTACACTGCAGCCGCGCATCGAGGAATGGCTCCCAACCTCCTGGACACAGCCGACGGCAATGAATTGGCTGACGTCAACGGTGACGGTTTCGGTTGCGGCGACGCTCGGAACGGCCCCGGTCCTGCTATTTCATTTTGGATGGGTGTCGGGGGTGGGGCTCGTGCTCAATGTGCCGGCCATCCCCTGCACGGGCCTTGCGTTGTCGGCGGGCATTGTGCTGGTGTTCGTGGGGGATCTGTGGTCGGTAGCCGGAGCCGCGTTTGGGAGTGGCGCAGATTTCTTCGTCCAGGGACTCTTGCTATTGGCCCGCGAGGGAGCAGACGGGCTCGGGTGGTTTGGCGTGCAACTCGCTGAACCGAGTTTCTGGACAATGGGAACGCTGGGGGCTGTGATATTTGCCGTTGCTCAGTGGCCTCGTCCTCGCCATCGGTGGCGTGGACTCATTTGTGCACTTTTGCTCATGACGGGGGGAGTGTGGAGCGATGCAATCGGTCGAAGTGCACGTCCCACGCTCGATGTGGTGTTTTTCGATGTCGGTCAGGGCGACGCGGTGCTTCTTACAACGCCCGATGAGCATCATGTGCTCGTAGATACAGGTCCCCGGTCCCTAACCGGCTCGCCTGCAGTGTCGTTTTCCGTGCTTCCGTACCTGCGAGAGCGAGGCATCCATCATCTCGATGCGGTTGTGGTTACCCATCCAGATGCGGATCACCTCGGCGGACTGCCTGCTGTCCTGAAGGAGGTGGCTGTGGATCGCGTGTTGCACAGTGGACAGCGGGCGGACACGGAGCTTTTTCGACGATCCCGTCGCCTCCTCCGGCAAAAGAATGTGTCTGTGAACGCTGTGGAACGGGGAGATTCGCTTATGTTGGGGGATGCAGTTCGGGGGCAGGTGCTTGGACCTCCCACTGATCCTTCTCGACGAGGAATCCAGTCGGAGAATGACCAATCGGTTGTGCTACAGGTCGCGTACGGGGGAACGACGATTCTTCTTCCTGGGGATGTTGAAGCGGCCGCTGAACGGGACCTGGTACGCGTTTACGACACGAAGCTTCAAAGTCAGATCGTGAACGTTCCCCACCACGGATCCTCGACGAGTAGCACGCTGACGTTTGTGGAAGCCGTTGTTGAGAAGCACAAGACGAAGGCCGTTATCAGTGCAGGACGGTCCGATCGGTTTGAGATGCCGGATTCGAGTGTCGTGTCGCGATGGCGATCCGAAGGGGCGAAGGTCTTCCGTACAGACCGCGACGGGGCGCACTGGTTTCGCAGTGACGGTTCCCGCGTTTGGCCTGTGCAATGGCGATAGAGAAACTGGTCCTCGTCCCGGCGCCCGTGCGGAGCCGCACCGATCAACGCGCGGATAACACCCATATCTCACTGATATACCTGCCTGTATCAGCTACAGAGCTGTGAGACTGCGTATATCAATCCGAACGTGCACGCGAGGCACCGCCGAGAAAATTATCCACACGCCCTGTTATGAATAAAGCACTCTGGGATTTTAAAAAGATATGGTTGTTGTTGTTAGTCGTGTGGAAATGTGGATAAGCGGACTACCCACAACGAGCGGATGGCGATGTGGATAGAACGGCCGCTCATGCACAGGATTATGCACATTTCTGCGTGCTCAAACGGTGCTCAAAAGTCGGTATACGCCGAGAAACGCGGATTTCGGGATAGTTTTCCACGTTTCCACAGTAATCCACAAGATCGGCGGGGAATTCTGCACATAGTTGTGCACACCCATCCACAGTGTTGAAAACATCGGGACGGCTGTGGACAGGTATGGGAGTTATGCACCGATCCGAATGTGGAAAACTCGCCGCTGTCGTTATCCAGAGGTTATGGACCTGTTGTCCACCGCTTATCCACAAAATTGTGGATAAACTCCACAGCCGCTCATGGTGTGTGCGGGGCAGGCACAGTATGTTGGACCAATCGGACAACCGAGACTCCGTATCCGATTGCGAAGAGCCTCCGCGGGGCGATCGATCTGATACCAAATCCGCCTACAAAGTTCAGGGAGACAGAAAAATCGGTATAGGTGCAAGCGATTGGGGCTCACGTACATACCTTCATCCCGACAGTCGTCGGGACGATGTACTCGACCACTGTCGGTACAGGCTACCTACACACTTTCAAACCCGAATCCCTCAACCGATTCGGTATGAGGGACCGTGCGCAGCGCGTGTTTCCGAGAGGGCGTGTGTGCTGGGTGGGATGTCTTGACTGCAATACGAACGCCCGTGCTCGACCAGAGTCGAACACGGGCGCGCGCACCCTTAAAAGATAGGTCCCGCACGGTGGAATCGGAGCGGGAGCCGGTCGTCACATCCTCATGACGATTACAGTTGAGTATAGGACGCCGGTTATTTGCCAAGCCGGTCGTACATTTCGCGTTTGTAGTCCTCGACGCCGGGCTGGTTGAAGGGGTTGACGTCGAGCAGGTAGCCGCTCACCGCCACGGCGTGTTCGAAGAAGTAGAGGAGCTCGCCAATCGGGCCGGGTGCCACTTCGTCGAACCAGAGGGTGACGTTGGGGACGCCGCCGTCGGCGTGGGCCTGGGCGGTGCCGTCGTAGGCGGCCTCGGTGACGTCGGCCATTGTTTTTCCGGCAACGTAGTTGAGCTCGTCGTCGTTGTCCTCGGTTTTCGGGATGGAGAGGTCGCCGGGATCCTCTTCCGGCAGCAGGAACGTTTCGATGAGCGTGCGCTGGCCCTGCTGCATGTACTGCCCGATCGAGTGGAGGTCGGTGGTGTACTGGGCGACGGTGGGGAAGAGGCCGGTGCCTTCCTTGCCCTCGCTCTCGCCGAAGAGCTGCTGCCACCAGCGGCCGATGTCGCGGAGTTTCGGCTCGAGGACGGCGAGGGCCTCAATGTCGTAGCCGTCCTGCAGGAGCAGGTAGCGCAGGGCAGCGTACTGGAGTGCATCGTGCTCGACCTCGGGATCGTCGAGCGTCTCGCAGGCAGCGGCGGCGCCCTCAAAGAAGGCCCGCACGTCAATCCCGGCGGCGGCAATGGGAAGCAGGCCCACCGGCGTCAGCACGGAGAAGCGTCCGCCCACGTCGCGCGGGATGACGTACTTCTTGTAGAAGCCCTGAGCCTCGTTCAGGGCATTGAGGGCGCCCTGGTCCTTGTCGGTCGTTATGATTACGCGCTCGGACGGATCGTCGTACTGGTTCGCCATCCATTCGCGCACCACCCGAAACGAGAGGGCGGTTTCGAGCGTGGTGCCGCTCTTGGAGATCACGTTGACGTAGACGGACTTGCCGTCGAGGTCGTCAAGCAACTCCTCCAGGTAGGCGCCGCTCGTGTGATGGCCGGCGAAGCGAACGTCGGGAGCATCTTCGGCCTGACTTCCATCGAGATACGGCGTCAGGGCGCTGATGACGGCCCGGGCGCCGAGGTAGGAGCCGCCGATGCCGAGGCAAAGCAACACATCGGCTTCTTCTTTTAGCTCCTCCGCCGTCGCTTCAATGTCGTCGAGCAGATCCTCGTCCGGATCGAGCAGCAGGTCCCGCCATCCCAGCATGTCGCTGCCCGCGCCGCTCTTGTTGAGCACAGCCTGATGCGCCCCTTCGACCTGGGGCTGGAGGTCGTCGAGGGCCCCCTCGTCGAGGAAAGGATGGGCATTGTTGGCGTCGAGTCGAACCATGAGTCGATTTCGTTCTTGCTTTTGCAGAGTGGTATTGAGCGAATCGGCCCGGGTATACCGATCCGTGAGAAAGTACGTGAACGATTTTTCAGTCTGTCCAGACAATCCTAGATTGCCAAGACCGGGCTCAGTTATGAGCGAAATCGAACTAACCAATCCAGATTGGTCGAAGCTTATTCACGGAGTGGTAAGAGCCTGATGCCGAGCACCAGAAAGGCCGATCGTTTCAAACCTACAAAATGGCGACGTCATCCGTGAAACGGTCCTCCTCGTTCCAGAAATGACCGCGACCAGAACCTCTCTGCAAAGACTGTCTCGGCATTTGTAGGAACATTCTCTAGGATATTCTGGCAGGTAGAACGAATTTTCCTAACCGGGGACGGGCCGGCTGTGAGTCGACAACTGGGCCCAAGAGTCAGGTGGGAGTCACCGAGACGCCATTCTGCATCGTGTCGGCCGGCCACCTGATATTACGCTTCCGTAAGAGGACGGAAGCGCTTCTGTAGCCGTTCTTGCAATCTTCGCGACCGGACGCGTTGCAATTGGTACGGAAACCCCGTTGCTTCCCAGTGGCGACGCTCACAATTTAGAAACGATCTAAATAAATGAAATACATCGCTCGGTTCGCCGCGCTTCTGCTGTGCGGCGGGTTGTTGGTCGGGTCGGTACAGGCGGATCCCGAGCCGTCCGATTCAACCTCGTTAATGGACCGTTTTTCTCTGGCGGGATACGGCACGGTGAACTACTTCAATTACGATTGGGAAACGGTTCCGGAGAAGCGCAGCGTGGTGGACCTGGAGCGCTTCGTGCTCTACCCCGGCGTCCAGCTGACCGAGCGCGTGCGTCTGCTCGGCGAAATTGAGATTGAGCACGGCGGCACTGGGGTCACGAAGGAGTTCGACCGCTTTGAGGAGGCCGGCGAGTTCGAAAATGAAATTGAGTCCGGCGGCGAGGTGGTGCTGGAACAGCTCAACGTGACCTTCGACCTTCGGGACAATGTTCGCGTCCGCGCCGGGCGCTTTAAGCTGCCCATCGGGTTGGCCTCGGTCAACGATGAGCCCGCGGAGTACTTCACGACCACGCGGTCGGAGATGGAGGTGGCGATGATTCCCACCAACTGGTACGAGATCGGGATTCAGGGGGAGGCGTCCTTCGGACAGGTCGACCTGAGTGCGGCCGTCGTCAACGGTCTCAACTCCGCCGAATTTAGCGCGGCCAACTGGATCGTGCGCGGCGGGCAGTCGAAGTTCGAAGACATGGCGGCGGAGGACCTTGCGTTCACGGGCCGGGTCGACGTGCGCTTCGGAGAGGAAAGCTTTGCGGGCGTGAGCGGCTACATCGGCGACAGCGCCGACAACCGCCGTAAGTCCACGCTTCTCGATGGGGGAGAGGAGGTTAGCGCCTACGTGAGCGTGGTCGACGCCCACGTGCAGGTCAAAGAAGGCCCCTGGACGGCCCGCGGCCTGGTGCTCTACAGCCACCTCCAGAACAGCGGCGTCGTCGCGGACAACAATCGCACCCTCTCGAATAATCTGAACGCCAAACGAACGCCCGTGGGCAGCGACGCCCTCGGATACCTTCTGGAAGGCGGCGTCGACGTATTTTCCTTTGTCGGCGACACGGATCAGCGCCTCGACGTATTCGGGCGCTACGAATTTTACGACACGCAGTGGCGGACGGCCGGCTCCGTGTCGGACGACCCCCTCTGGGAGCGCACCACCATCACCGGCGGCCTCAACTGGCACGTCGTCGAGCCCGTCGTGGTGAAGGCCGAATACAGCCGCCGCGTGCGGGGGCGGGAGCGCTCGGTTCGCGGCGGGGATGCGGGCGATACGGAAACCACGATCTCTCTAGGACTCGGCTTCGAGTTTTAACCCCTCTTTGCGTTCACGAGCCCGGGTCTTCCTTATTCCTTAAAGGTGCCGGGATTTTTCCCTGCAAACTTTTTCACCCACAACTTCAGACCTGTTGTTATTATGCAGCACGCACGACGCTCACTCATACTCACTTTTTCGATTGCCCTTCTGCCCCTCCTGCTGGTAGGATGCGACTCCGGCGGTTCGACCCCAAGTGGAGACGATCTCCAGCTGCCGGGCAGTGCGGACCCCGACCAGATTCTTCAACAGGAGGCTGGCGGCGTAATCGCCACCACCTACAGCGAACTTGAAACGAAGGCCCGGACGCTGGAAGACGAGGTCAAAGACCTTCAAAACAACGCGACTTCGCAAAATCTGAAAGAGGCTCAGGATGCCTGGCGGGATGCGCGCGACCCGTGGGAGGCGTCGGAAAGCTTCCTCTTCGGCCCGGTGGCGAACGCGGGGTTGGATCCAGCCCTCGACTCCTGGCCCGTCGACGAAACGACGATCAATAGCATTCTCGACGGCGACGAGGACTTAAAGGACAGCTCGGTCGTGGAAGGGTTCGATGACACCGCCCACGGCTTCCACACGATTGAATTCTTTCTCTTCGGCCCCGACGGCAACCGCTCGGCGTCGGACCTCACTGGCCGGAAGCTTCAGTATCTCGTGACCGCGACCGAGGTACTGCACGGAGACACCGAGGAGCTGGCCAATGCCTGGAAGAACGACGCTCAGTACCGTAGCGACTTCGTGGCCGGAAGCGGACCGTTCTCCAGCAAGAAGGCGTCCCTCGAACAACTGGCGGAGGGCATGAACATTATCGCCGACGAGGTGGGTGCTGGGAAAATCGCCACGCCGCTCAACGAGCAGTCCATCAAGTCGATCGAGTCGAAGTACAGCGAGAACTCGTTCATCGACTATAGGAACAACATCAAGAGCATCAAGCGGATTTACACCGGCGATGCCTTCGGCAGCACCGGACAGGGCCTCGACGAAATTGTGAAGGAGGTGGACGCGGACGCTCACAGCACGCTGATGACGCAGATCAACGACGCGATCTCGAAGCTCGAAACCCTCGACAACAATGGGAGCTTCCGAAAGGCGATCGAGAACGGCAACACGTCGGGCGTAGAGGACGCGCAGAGCAAGATTCTCGACATCCGGAAGACGATTCGGGACGAGATCAAGCCGGCGCTTTCCGACCTCTAACAGTTCGGAAAATCCGTACGCTCACGCTGCTTGTTTCTTTGTGCGTTGCCGCTTCGTCCCGCGAGGGGCGGAGCGGTACGCGTGTTTTCTCCTTCCATCCACGTTTCCCGAGTGCGTCCATGCGGCTTTCTGTCCTGTACGCTTTGGTCATGGTCGCCGTCCTGTTCAGCGGCTGCGACGGCTTTTCGTCAAGCGGGTCGTCCACGCCCGAGGGGCCCGTTCGGGCCGGCGGCGAGACGACGGTCGAGAGCGCCACGGCCAATGCGTTTACGTTTCCCTCGTCCAACCTCACGGGAAGCGCCGTGGACCGGCACGCCGCGGGGGACCGGGCGTTCGAGGCCACGTTCGTGTCGGCCCCGGCGGCCGTAAACGGGGGGCTCGGTCCGATTTTCAACAACACGTCCTGCGAGGCCTGCCACCCGGCCAACGGGCGCAGCCAGCAGATCCTGGCCCACATCAGCACGCCGGGCCTGGGCGCCAACGGCCAGCCCCGACCGGTCGACGGCTTCGGGACCTCGCTCGAAGAACGGGCCATTTTCGGGTTCGAAAACGAGGCGGACCTCAACGTCACCTATCGCGACAGCACCGTGTCCCTGTCCGGCGGCGAGACGGTTACGCTCCGCGTGCCCTCCTACAGTGTCGCAAACGCCTACCGGCCGTTTCCGGCCAACGCCCAGGTCTCCCCGCGGGCGGCCCTGCCCGTGTTTGGACTCGGGCTGCTGGAGGCCATTCCGGCCGCTACCCTGCGCCGGTGGGCCGACGAGCAGGCCGCCGACGGGGACGCTGTGAGTGGGGAAGTGAACGAGGTGTGGAACAGGATCGAGCAGGAGATGCAGATCGGTCGCTTCGGCTGGAAAGCCCTCGAACCGTCGCTACGGGAGCAAACGGCCAGCGCCTACTATCTGGACATGGGGATTACCTCGCCGCTTCGTCCCACGGAGAGCAGCGCCGGCCAGCCGCCGCATGAGGAAGCAGACAGCCTGGACAACGATCCGGAGGTACGCCGCGAGACTGTCGAGGAGGCGACTTTTTACGTGCAGACCCTAGGGGTGCCGTCTCGTCGTAACACCGACGATCCACGAGTCCAGCGCGGCGAGGAATTGTTTGGAAAGGTGGGCTGTGCCACCTGTCACCGCCCGAAAGCCACGTCCGGCTCGTTCGATGCGGTGCCGTCGGTCGAGAATCAGCGCTTTGCGCCGTACACCGATCTCCTGTTGCACGACATGGGCCCGGGCCTGTCCGATGGGCGTCCCGTCTTTGAGGCCTCGGGACGCGAGTGGCGCACCCCGCCGCTCTGGGGGCTGGGCCTGCGCGAGCTGGCCCAGGGCCACAACACGTTGCTCCACGACGGCCGCGCCCGGACGATCCGTGAGGCCATTCTGTGGCACGGCGGCGAGGCCGCACCCGCTCGCGAGCGGTTCCGCACCAAGCTGTCGAAAGAAGAGCGAGAGGCCCTGATTGACTTCCTGAAGTCCCTGTAGCATGAATCCCCTCTTCCAGCTCTAGCAGGGACCGTCGAGATCCGTGCAATACCAAATCCGCTTATAAAGTTCGGGGTTTCAGATGTGTTTTTATGGGCGCAAGCATATGGGCATCAAGCATATACCCCGATTCGGAACGAGTTCCGATTGGTCGGGACATTGCCCACACACTTCCATGCTCCCATCCTCCAACGGAGCTTGCGGAGTTGGTATAAGTCCGGCGTCGAGGGCAAGGGGACGGTTCGGGATCTTCGTTCAAAATTGCCGTGCTGGGAGAGGGCGGCCCGGAACGGACGAGAATTGCTCTCTTTTCCTGATCAAAGTGTGACAGGGTTGTACTTCACTTCAACATTGCGCGTTTTCTCCGTGCCGACCCATCGAGGGCGGCCTCTTCAGATGTAGCGACGGGATCCTCGGCTCATGCAACTGCTTCTCTATATCGGGTACGTGGTAGGGGGAGCAGCCATTTGCTGGTACGGGAGTGGGATTCTTGAGCATTCGTCCCGTCGGTTGTCCACCTACTACCAGTTGCCGGCCACGGTGCAGGGGGCTGTCATTACGGCCGTCGGGTCCAGTTTCCCAGAGTTGTCGAGTACGGTCTTAGCGACGCTTCTCCACGGTACCTTCGATCTCGGTGTGGCGTCGGTCGTCGGGTCGGCCCTCTTCAACATCCTCGTGATTCCCGGAGTGTCGGGGCTGGTGGGGGGGCGTATGGAGTCCGGGCGCCTCATGGTGTTTAAGGACGTGCAGTTTTACATGACCTCGGTGGTCGTGCTCGCGCTCACCTTTGCCCTGGCGGTGCTTTACAATCCGGTGTCCGGGCCGGGGCGCATCGGGGTCGTTACGCGTCCCCTGGCACTGATGCCGTTTTGCTTCTACGGGTTGTATCTCTACCTGCAGATGCTCGCCGTGCAGGATCATACCGGCGAGGAGCCGCCGGGCGATCTTCAGCCACTTTGGGCGTGGGGACGGCTCGTGGTGAGTTTGTTGCTCATTTTGCTCGGCACAGAGGGGCTCGTGCGGGCGGCGGTGGGCTTTGGAGCGTGGTTCGGCACCCCGTCCTTCCTTTGGGGACTGACGGTGGTGGCGGCGGGGACGAGCCTGCCAGACATGTTTGTGAGTGTGCGGGCGGCCCATAAGGGACGAGGCACGGTCAGCCTAACGAATGTGCTCGGGAGCAACATCTTTGACCTGCTGGTGGCCGTGCCGCTTGGTATCCTCATTGCCGGCGCCTCGACGGTCAACCTGACCGCAGCGGGGCCCATGATGGGCATTCTTGCAGTTGCGACGCTCGTGTTGTTTGTCATCTTGCGCACCAACGAGTCGCTGGAGCGGGGCGAAGCCGCGGCGTTGCTGGGGATGTATGTCCTGTTTCTCGTGCTCGTTGTACTGGAAACGGTGGGGGTAACGGCGCTCATGGTGTGAGGACGGGCGGCGGGTTCCTCAGGGAACCGTGGTCCGGTTCGTGCCATATCTCATACCCCTGCTCCCCCGGACGTTCGGGAGGTTCGCTCGGCCCCGTCACGAGGTGCTTGATCCTATGCTCACGGTCGACATTACGTCTCTCTCCTCCGGCATTCACCAGCTGGAGATGACACCCACGGCCGAAGCGGCGTCCCTCGACCCCACGACGTTCGGCGACCTTCGCGTCGAGGCCGAGCTCCAGCTGCATCGCGACCGCGTTCTCGTCAAGCTCCACGCTACGGCAACTGCCGAGCTGACGTGCGACCGGACGCTCACGCCCTACGAACAGCCCGTGGAGGGCACGTACAATGTGCTGTTTGGGCCGCCGTCGATGGTCGGGCAGGAGGGGGAGGAATTCGACGAGGTTCGGCCGTTCCAGCCGTCCGATCAGGAAATTGACCTGACGGACGTGGTTCGGGACACGCTGCTCCTTGCGCTGCCGCAGCGCCGCGTCGCGCCCGGGGCCGAGGACGAACCCATCGCCCAGGAGTTTGGCGCCGACGACGAGGAGGACGAGCAGGACATTGATCCGCGCTGGGAGAAGCTTCGCGATCTTCGCGACGAGGATTCGTCCTGAGCGGGGACGGATGGATAAATTCTGCGCGAAATGACCCAGGCGATGCGAACATCCGGTTCGGCCACTCCATCATACCCTAGTCCGCTGCGACTGCGCCGGGGAGTGCCGGGGACTGATCTGAGTCCGGACGTCGCGGGCCGTTTTCCACGCGTTTTCCTTCTCCACTGATCGGGATTGAGCTATGGCTGTACCGAAACGACGACACTCGAAATCGCGCACCCGGAAGCGGCGGTCGACCTACTACAACGAACTGGAGCCGCCGCAACTCATGGACTGCAACAACTGCGGCAACCCGAAAGTCATGCATCGGGTCTGCAAGCACTGCGGCCACTATCGGGGTCGGCAGCTGATTGAGCCGTCCGAGGATTACATGGTGTAGAGAGGAGAGCACTGCTCTTCTCGCCGGCGCATTGAGACACGTCCCCCCGACGAGTTTTCCGTTCGGGCTGGGACGTGTTATTTCTTTGTCGGGTCTTCGTCCCGTAACTCAGTGTCTACCCGGCGATTGTCTCCGCGTACACCTATGTTTCCGGCGGGTCCATTCTCCGCGGATTGGCGGGGGGGAAGGGAGGAGAGGAGCGCTTCTTTGTGCGTATACGTTTTCGTCTCACATTCTGACGGCTCGTATGAGTTCGTGTGTTGCAGTCGATGCCATGGGAGGGGACGACGCGCCGGATGCGGTCGTGACGGGGGCCATTCAAGCCATTCGCCACGCCGAGCGGGACATTACGGTTTTGCTCGCCGGTCCGGAGCAGCAGATTCGGGCGGTTTTGGGGAGCCACTCCAACCCGCCGTCGGATCGGATTGACATCATCGATGCGCCCGACGTGATCGGAATGGGCGAGTCGCCGGCGGCGGCTGTGAAACAGAAGACCAACTCGTCGATCCATCAGGGCCTGGCGGCCCATCACGACGAAAAGGCCGATGCGTTTGTGAGCGCCGGGAATACGGGGGCCATCATGGGGGCGGCGATGTTTATTCTGGGACGCATTCCGGGGGTGGAGCGGCCGTCGATCACGTCCTTCTTTCCGAACCTGAGAGGATCGTCGGTCGTCCTCGATATTGGTTCGAACGTCGATTGTAAGCCCTCTCACCTCGTCCAGTTTGCTCGCATGGGGACGATCTACGCCCGACAGGTGCTGGACAACGACGATCCGACGGTGGGGCTCATCAACATTGGGGAGGAGCCGGGGAAGGGAAATGATCAGGCCAAGGCGGCCTACGAACAGCTCAAAGAGGTAGACGACATTCATTTTGCGGGCAATGTGGAGGGCGGCGATCTTCTGATGTACGCCGCCGACATTTTGATCTGCGACGGATTCGTGGGCAATGTCCTGCTGAAATTCGGCGAGAGCATGACGACGGTCCTCTCCGAGATGGCGCAGCAGGAGATGGAGCGGCAAGATTTATCTGCCGATGAGCAGGCGCTCGTGACCTCGGTGCTCGGGGAAGTACGCAAGCACTTTGATCCGGAGTCGCTGGGTGGGGCGCCCCTGCTCGGCGTGGATGGCAACGTGCTTATCGGGCATGGAAGCTCTTCGCCCGCTGTGATCGAGAAGATGATTCAGGCCGCGTCGTCGCTCGCCGCCACGGACCTGGTGGCCTCTATCGAAGCTGCCTTCCGGCCTGAAACTGCGTAGGTTGTCGGCGTTGGATCCGCTACCCCGTTGTACACCCATTCGTCTTTCGCTATGGTTTCCGCTTCCGATTCGCGCCGTGCTGCCATCACGTCCGTCGGGCACTACCTGCCCGAAGAGCGGCTCACGAATGCGGACCTTGAGGGTTTAGTCGAGACCGACGATGAATGGATTCGAACCCGAACGGGCATTCGGGAGCGTCGCATTCTTGGCGACGAGGGCAAAGCAACGGCCTTTATGGCGACGGAAGCGGCGCGCGAGGCCCTGGACGAGCGGGACCTCGCTCCGGAAGAGATCGACGTGATTATCGTGGCAACGGTCACGCCCGACATGTTCTTTCCGGCCACCGCGTGCCTGGTGCAGGAGAACCTCGGTGCCTCCAACGCATGGGGGTTTGACCTCTCAGCGGCCTGTAGCGGCTTTCTCTTTGGACTCACGACGGGGGCGCAGTTCATCGAGTCGGGGCAGGCGGAGACGGTGCTCGTCGTTGGGGCCGACAAGATGAGTGCCATTACCGACTACACGGATCGCACCACGTGCATCTTGTTTGGGGATGCGGCCGGGGCCGCGGTCCTGGAGGCGGATGCGGAAATGGGGCTCGTCGACGCCGTTCATCATTCCGACGGGGAGCACGGCGATCTACTGTGCATGAAGGGGGGCGGGAGCCTGCATCCATCGACCCACGAAACGGTCGATCAGCACATGCACTACATCCATCAGGACGGACGGCAGGTGTTTAAGTACGCCGTGACCCGGATGGCGAACGTGTGCGTTGAGGTGATGGAGCGCAATGATCTCGACGCCGACGATGTGAAGTATCTGGTGCCGCATCAGGCCAATCGGCGCATCATCGACGCCACGGCGCAGCGGATGGGGCTTTCGTCCGACAAGGTGATGGTGAACATCGACCGGTACGGAAATACGACGGCCGCTACGATTCCGCTCTGTCTCTACGACTGGGAGGAGGATCTGGAGCGAGGCGATGAACTCGTGCTTACGGCCTTTGGCGGCGGCTTTACGTGGGGCGCCAGTTACCTTACCTGGGCCTACGACGCGCAGTGAGGAATGTCGAATTTCGATTTTCGAATGATGGCCCGATCGTACGCCTCCGATTTGCCCCCGTACTCGTAATTCGAAACTCGACATTCGTAACTCGACAGTGTCATGGATGCTTTTCTCTTTCCTGGACAGGGGTCTCAGTCCGTTGGGATGGGCTATGAGCTTTTCGAAGAATATCCCGAGGCGCGGGCACGGTTCGAGGCCGCGGACGAGCTCCTCGACATCGATCTGCTGTCGCTCATGTTCGGGCTCGACTCGACGCTCGACGATCCGGAGGAGGAGCTGAAGCAGACCGAGGTTACACAGCCGGCGCTGTACACGCACAGCCTGGCGGCCATGGCGGTCTTGGAGGCTCAGGACGTGGCGCCGGACATGGCGGCCGGGCACAGCCTGGGCGAATACAGCGCCCTGGCGGCTGTGGGGGCGCTTTCTTTTGAGGATGGACTGCGTGTAGTGCGCCGTCGCGGGGAGGTGATGGCGCAGGCAGGCGAACAGCGCCCGGGGGCCATGTCGGCCGTCATGGGGGCCGACGATGCCGATGTGGAGGCGGCCTGCGAGGCGGCGACCGAGGACGGAGAGGGCGTTGTTCAGACGGCCAATTACAACGCGCCCGGTCAGGTCGTGATTTCCGGCGACGAGGAGGCGGTTGAACGGGCCTCGTCCCGCATTAAGGGCCGTGCCATTCCCCTTCCCGTAAGCGGCGCCTTTCATTCTCCTCTAATGGCGTATGCGCGCGAGGGGCTGGAGGAGGTGCTGGAGGCGGTATCGATCCAGCCGCCCGAGTGTCCGGTCTACTTGAATGTGACGGGGGAGCCGACTACGGATCCCGACGATATCCGAGAGGGCCTCGTAAGGCAGCTGCTTTCCCCGGTCCGGTGGGCCCAGTCGGTTCGTCGTATGCACGAGGACGGCGCCTCTCGGTTCGTGGAGGTCGGGGCCGGGGACGTGCTGCGTGGACTCGTCGGCCGCACGCTGCAGGATCCGGTTACGGCCGGTGCCGGGACCCCCGATGAGATCAAGGCCCTTCTCGGATAGATGGCCCGAACCGTCGGGGCCATCGGGGAGGGGGGTACTACCGCATGGAAGCGCATCGAGTCGGTTGGTTTTCGCCGAAACCGACGAGGCGTTGCTTCCGGGGACAGCGAGGCTTGGCAGGCGCATTTCCACCCGTCTTTTTCTTCTATCAATCGATTTGATCCATGGACATCGATCTCAGCGAAGCATCGGTTCTCGTCACGGGCGGGACACGCGGCATCGGCCGCGCGATCGTGGAGCGCTTTGCGGAGGCCGGGGCGAACGTGGCGTTCACCTATCGGTCGTCCGTCGATCAGGCCGACACGATCGTCGACGAGCTGGACGAACAGGGAACCGAAGCGCTCGCGCTTCAGGGGGATGTGGCTGACTTCGACGTGGCCCAGTCCCACGTTGAATCGGTCGTCGACCAATGGGGGGCGCTCGACGTGCTGGTCAACAATGCCGGCATTACGCGCGATGGGCTTCTGCTCCGGTTGCAGGAAGAGGATTGGGACTCCGTACTCGACACCAATCTCAAGGGCGTCTTCAACTTCTCGAAGGCGGCCTACCGTCCCATGATGCGTCAGCAGAGTGGGTCGATTATAAACATCTCGTCCGTGGTGGGGACGAACGGCAATGCGGGACAGACCAACTACGCGGCATCGAAAGCCGGCATCGTAGGCTTCTCAAAAAGCCTCGCAAAGGAGCTGGGCAGTCGGAATGTGACGGTCAATGTGGTGGCGCCGGGATACGTCCAGACCGACATGACGGCGGATCTCGACGAGGAGACCCACGAGGCCATCCTCGACGCAGTGCCGCTTGATCGGCTCGCGCAGCCGCGGGAGATCGCCGAGTCGGTGCTCTTTCTCGCTGCTCCTGCGTCCGATTACATCACCGGGCACGTACTGCACGTCAACGGGGGCATGTCCATGTAGTGATTGCGATAGAAAGAGACACAGGCCTGCTACGGCTTTGAATTTCGGAAAATCCGGGGGATCGTCGAGGGCCTCTGTTCGTAGCATTCTGTACACCGAATGGAGGGCCCTGAGTACTCTGTGGATCCGTTGTTTTTGTTGATTTGATCGAGACGTCTGGCAGATGGAAGCTGACACCTCGAAGAGTGCCTACACGAATGTTATTGATCTCACCTCGGAGGCGCAGGAGAAGAAGCGGCGCGATGAGGTGGACAGTGGATTGCAGGAGCCGGATCCGCCCCTCGACGAAATAACGACCGAGGGACTGCCGGATCAGGTCGAGCAAGCCATGCGAGCAGCCGGATGGGACGATCTGATGGAGGTGCAGCGGAAGGCGCTTCCGTACATGCTGGAGCATCGCGATCTGATTGTACAGTCCCAGACGGGATCGGGAAAAACGGGGGCCTTCCTTCTGCCGCTTTTCGAACTGCTGGATCCGGACGAGAAGGCACAGCAGGTTCTCATCCTTACCCCCACCCGAGAGCTGGCGCGGCAGATCCACGAGGAGTTTGAGCAGATGAAGATTGCCACGCCGGAGACCAACAAACTCGATACGGCCCTCATTTACGGCGGCGTCAGCTACGATCCGCAGATTAAGGCCCTGAACGAGGGGGCGCAGGTCGTTATTGGCACTCCGGGACGCGTGCTCGATCACCTGGAGAAGAACAACTTCCAGCCCGACTCGGTCCGGATGCTTATTCTGGACGAGGCCGACGAGATGCTCTCGATGGGGTTCTACCCCGACATGAAAGATATTGTCGACTACCTGCCGCAGAAGCGGGAGTCGCACATGTTTAGCGCCACGATGCCGCCGAAGGTGCGGTCGGTGGCCCGCGAATTTCTCAACGAGCCCGGCTTCCTGTCGCTCAGCAGCGACAAGGTGAGCGTGGAGGAGATGAAGTACCGGTATTATTTGGTGAACCCGATGGATAAGGATCGGGTGCTGGAGCGGCTTATTGAGATCGAAGATCCCGAGTCGGCGCTCATTTTTGCCAATACGAAGCGGGAAGTGCGGTACCTGTCGCGCTTTCTGTCGAACTCCGGCTACGACATCGACCAGATGTCGGGCGACCTTTCCCAGCGAAAGCGGGAAGAGGCGCTCGACCGGTTGCGCGAGGGAAGCCTGCGCATGCTGGTGGCAACGGACGTGGCTGCTCGTGGAATTGACGTCTCCGACCTCAGCCACGTCTTCATTTACGACGTGCCGCAAGACCACGAGTACATCATTCACCGCTCTGGGCGCACGGCGCGGGCCGGGAAGGAGGGCACGACCATCGTCCTCGCCACCCACGAGGATGAGTTTGAGCTTCAGCGGATGGCAAATACCTATGACATCGACATCGAGCGGGCCGATCTGCCGGAGGACCCGCTGCGCACCGCTCGGGAGCTGTTGGAGGAGCGCTACGAGGCGAATGAGGTCGAGGACATCGAGCAGTTTATGCCCCTAGTGCAGGACCTCGCGGAGGAACGCCCGGAGCTGCTGGCGGGACTCATCGGGGAGCTCTACGCCCAGTCGAAGGATGAGGACGAGGAGGCGTCCGCCTAGCGTGACCTGCGACATTCGTTCGGTTCGGGCCAGTCGGACTTGCCCGATCGCTGTAGGGGGATCAGGCTAATCGCAGGGTGCTATTGCTCCGGCAGACGGAAAAAACACGGAGGCGAGATCGAGGGAATTGAACGTAGTGCAGCGTCAACCGTCAACCTACACACAGACGGGTCGCCCGTTTCAGTATAGATGCCAAGGCGGAAGATGTGATTCGCAACCTCCGATGTGGACAGCCTCCGCAAAGCGCAGGCACCTACGCAGTGCGCAGGCAGCCTCTGCGAAGCACAGGCAGCCTCACGCAATACGCGCCCTGATGCCGACTGCTGTCGGCAGAAGAAGTGCTCCCGGGGTGCATTACGCGCCCTGAGTGGAAACGAGGAAGTGCCCTCGGGGTGCAATACGAACCGTTTGTTGCCGGCAACGGAGAACGGTTCTTCCTCCTCCCGTCCGTACGCAAAATTAGCGTTGACACTGCAGTAGGGAGGTTATGAGAAAGGTGATTCTCAGGCGTCCTGCTGATTTCGGGGGACGATAACCGGACCGTGATTCGGAAACGGTATGCGGTCACTGAGGCGGCTTCAGGTCCATACGGGTAGCGCCGAGAATCGGGCCCGATCGTCGCTGGACGTAGCCGATGACCGACGCCTTTGAGAAGTCGATTTCGTCGGGAAGAGACAGCTCAGCGGTCCCATCCCGAATGGCCGTTTCGGTGGTGAAGGTGCGTACCACGTTTGCATGATGCAGGGTACGTCCCGCATTTTCGCCCCTGGTCACCTTCTGGGACAGTCCACGCTCCACGACGGCAAGTTGCAGGTGCGCCTTCGGGGGCACGTCGCCCTCCACGCGATATCCGACCGTGAGCGGATGCGCGACCGAGTCGACCGCCAGGGCCACGGTTGCTTTAGCCGGCTCGTCCAGGGCTGAGGAGATGGCCGTCTCCACCTCCTGCGAGCGAGATCCTACCATTACGTCCCGACCGTTCACAATAATCTGGGGCGTGTAGGTATCCACATCGAGCGCCTCGCTGTACTGTCGTTGCCGTTCGGAGTACGCCGCGTCGCTGTAGGGATCCGTCCACCCCAGCCGGTTCCAGTAGTCTACGTGGAAGGAGAGGGCATACACAGGCTGATCGCTCGAGCGTGCCGAATCGACAAGTTTGCGCACGAGGCGGTCGGCCGGTGGACAGCTCGAACATCCCTCCGATGTGAATAACTCCACCACAGCAACAGCGCCCGAATCCGGACGGGCACGCGACTCGTCGGGAATGACATCCGCACTGCTGGTGGCCGTACAGCCCAAAAAGAGGGCGAGTCCGCCGGTGAGAAGGGTCGTAACGAGTCCGAGTGGAAATCGACGCATGGCAAAGCGGAGGTTCGTTTGGGAAGAGAGGCATCATTGAGTCGGGGTTGCGCATCCGCTGTTACGCGCCTCCCAATGTGCCTGAACAAAATTCTTTTGGAGGAGCGGACGGCCTATTTTTTATTGGATTACCTTAAATAATACTATAATATTTGTGTTTTTAATTGGTATTCTGACTCAAACGAACTAGAGGTTGTCTCTGGACGAACTTTTTGGTTCCGCGTCCAGTAAACACAGATAGCATATTGTGGTCTGCATCTTATCTATGACTTGCGCGTTTCGTATCTTCGGGAACGCATCTTCTCTTCTGTTGCCTAGCCCCAGGCAACGCATTCATCATGCTTCGTACTAGTGAACGCGGACATGCTGTCTCCAGACTGGATGTCGTAGTCCGTTACACCCGGCGATTCCGAACCACAATCGCCGCTCTTCTCCTTGCTACGACCATTCCGTTCGGGATGCCTCTCTGGATTGCCAGTCTCTCGATTGGAGGGGCTCTTGCCTTTGATTTCGGGTTCTGGTTGGTTCATCATCGGGGGAAAGGATTGCTTTCTCCCGAGCTTGCCAATGCAGCACTGGATCTGTTGCCGGCGGTGTTTTTTGTGCTCGATCAGAGCGGAGCAATCCGGTACTGGAACGCTCGATTTGCCGAGCTCTCCAGTTCGGAGGAAGCGGCCTTCCATGGGGAACGGCTCTACCAGTTTTTTGCCGATGAGGATCGGCAAAGCATCATTGTGGCGGTGACGCGGGCGTTGACGCGAGGGATGGCGACCGTCGAAGCTGAGTTTGTGGCGAAAGATGGGAACCGGATTCCCATGTTGATTGCCGGCATCCGTGTCAACCTGGGCGGTACGTATCGCCTGATCGGCGTTGGTCAAGACATTAGTGCGCGGAAGGAGGCCGAGGCCCAGCTGCGTCGGCAGGAAGAACAGTACCGCCTTCTTGCCGAAAACGTGACCGACGTGGTCGTACATCTGGATCCGGCCACGAACCTACGCTACGTCTCGCCCTCCGTGGAGCCCCTCCTGGGGTACGAGCCGGAAGAGTTGACGGGGAAGCGGGCCTTTGACTTTGTGCATCCGGAGGATCGAGAGCAGTGCATGCAGGATGTCCGCACGGCATTAGAAGAAAACGAGCGGCCCCGTATGGAATTCCGGATCCAGACGAAGACCCGGGGTTATCTGTGGGTCGAGTCCGTAGGAAAAGAACTGGTCACGGATGGGTCTCGGAACGACCTCATTATCACGACCCGGGACATTTCTGAGCGCAAGGCCCGCGAGGACGATCTCGTCCAGGCGCGTGAGAAGGCAGAACGGGCCAGTCGCCTCAAGTCCGCCTTCCTGGCCAACATGAGTCACGAGATTCGGACGCCGCTCACGAGCGTGATTGGGTTTTCCGAGGTTTTGGAAGAGGAGGCAGAGGGCAACCATGCGCGCTTCGCGCGCCTCGTTCGGGAGAGCAGTGTTCGGCTCAAGGAAGTGTTGAACTCGGTGCTCCGACTCTCGAAGCTGGAGGTCGGGGCAGTGGAGTTTGAGCCGGAGGAGCTCGACCTGGCAACCGAGGTGGAGCGGACCGTCGAACTGTTGCAGCCGCAGGCAGCCGACAAGGACTTGGAGCTGCAGATGGACATCCCGGAAAAGGTGCCGGCTCGCCTTGATCCGGGGGCAACGGGGCGTATTCTGGACAATCTCGTCTCCAACGCGATCAAGTATACGCCCAGCGGGGGGGAGGTCGGCGTTCGCCTTCGGACGGACGACTCCTACGCTGAGCTTGAGGTTAACGATACCGGTCAGGGGATTGAAAAAGATCTGCTTCCCAATCTCTTCGAGCCGTTTGTTCAATCCTCCGACGGAGGCGATCATCAGGATAAAGGCAGCGGCCTTGGATTGGCCATCACCAAGCGTCTGGTGGATGGCATGAATGGCCAGATCGAAGTTGATACGGAACCAGGGGTAGGCACCTCCTTCACCGTCCGATTAGATCGAGAGGGGACATTTTCGAAGAACGGGTCTTCTCCCCCTTAACTGATTTCAAGTGCGGAATTGGGAATTCGGAGTCTGGAATGGGCGCCTTCCCAACCCCGCGTGCCTCATGCAGGAGGGAAGACAGGGAGACTACAAATGCCGAAACCACTTACACGCGGATTGCCAGCCCCATTGCAGATCCCGGTAGGACCGATCTCTCTGAGCTCATCCCGACTCCGCAGACGAACCAGTTCGGCTGCCCCGTTGGGGGATGAAAGTGTGTATGTCTGTAAGCACCGCAGTGTCCATTGCGATTGTTCGTATAGAGAACCGTATATTGCGGGACGCTACCTGTGAATCGATAACGCCCGCCATGCCCGCGAAGAAGTACCACGTTGAATTGACATCCGAGCAGAGGCGAGCTCGCATTCTATTGAAGGGCGACGAAGGGCCCGACGGCGGGCCTGGACCGACAAAGTGAACGGCCGAGACAAAACTGTTCCGTCGGTCCGAGAGCGGTTTTGCGAGCGTGGGTTGAGGGGCATCGACCGAAAAAGTCCGGACCGCGTCTACGAAGAGAAGCTCGACGGAGGGCAGGAAGCGGAGCTCCTCCGCATGTGGCGATCTAGATCGCCTTGTTCAGAAGCTCCGGAGGGCCGGAGCCAATGGAGCCTGCGGTTGCTTGCCGATCGGCTCGTTGAGCTTGGCGTTGTGGATCGGATCAGCCACGAGGCGGTTCGTCAGACGCTTAAAAAACGAACTGAAGCCGGATCTGAAGCGCTAATGGGTGATTCCGCCGGAGCACGGAGGCTGGATGTGGCAGAAATCGAGCAACGCGTGCTCGCCAGCCAGTGCCTGTGCGCTCGGATTCCAATCCTGAAGGCAATGCGGGGCGTCATACGGACATTGCACGTCGACTCTGAGATCATCGTCTCCTGGCCAAGAAAAGCAATGGTGGTTATCTAATATCGTTACATTACCGTTTCGTTTTGTTTACAGGTGACCGGGGTGACGATTTCTTATATTACAGGTGTGCGAACGCAAAAAGATAGGCGCCACTCCGATTACGCCGTCGGGGTGGCGCTTTTTCTTTTTGGTTCGTCTTCTGTTCAGAATGGACGGGCAGTGGTTGAGCCCCAATTGGTCACGATGGCCTCACCAGTGGGGCAGTCCACAGGTGGGACAGCTCTGTTGGCGATGCACTCGTGGGGAGGCCCACCTGTCTGCCCCCGTACTGTTACATCTGTATTCCGCACTTTACAGTCGGGCTTGGTATCAGGAAGGAAAAGCGTGTCCCCGTCTGGTTCTGTTGAGTCGAGAAATTATCCCTAACGTCTCGACGTTGCACGCATTTGGAATGGGGACGGGAGATATCGCTTGGGCTCGTCCTGCTGGTTTCAGTCGTTCATGAGCAGGCGCTAAATGAGCAGCGTTATGAATCAGAAATGGGGGCAGTCATGACGGAGGCACCCGTGCAGGGAATTCATCATGTGTCTGCCGTGACCGGTCGGGTGAGCGACAACGTCCAGTTCTACACGCAGGTGCTGGGCCTACGCCTCGTAACGAAGACCGTGAATCAGGATGATCCGTCGTCGTATCACCTCTTTTACGGCGATGAGACGGGATCCCCCGGAACGGATCTGACCTTTTTCGACATGCCGCAGGCGCGTGAGCAGCGTCCGGGGACGGGGCTTATTACCGGCACGTCGCTTCGTGTACGCGGCAAAGATGCACTGCGGGCGTGGGCCGATCGGCTCGACGCACAGGACGTACGTCGGACACCGATCCATCAGCGGGCCGGTCGTGCAGCCCTCACCCTTTTTGATGACGAAGGGCAGACCATTCACCTGGTTGATGATGCCGCGGATGCCGATCGGGGGCCGGAAACCACGCCGTGGACGGACGGTCCGGTTTCGGAAGAGATGGCCATTCGAGGCCTCGGTCCTGTGGAGATCACCGTGAGTGACATGGCGCCGACGCGGAAGGCGCTCACCTCAGCGTTTGATTTTCGGCCGGTAGGAGCATACACGGTGGATTCCGAATCTGCCTCCGACGGGGCCCTTGAAGCGGTCCCGCTCCCTTCTGGGTCGGCGATGGTGTTCGAGAACGATCCGGGCGGGGCAGCTGCCGAGGTCCACGTCGTCGAGCGTCCAGATACAGAGCGGGGGTGGTTGGGGCGAGGCGGTGTTCACCACTTTGCGCTTCGCACGCCCAATGGCGAGACGCTTCGTCGTCGGCGCGAGCAGATCGTGGAAGCAGGGCTCACCCCTTCCCCCGTGATCGACCGGCACTACTTCGAGTCCGTCTACACGCGCGAACCGGGAGGCATTCTCATTGAAATCGCGACGGACACCGGGGCGCCGTTCCCGGTCGATGAGGCGGCTGCTGGGACAGTGACCCTTCCGCCGGCGCTGGAGTCCCGGCGCGACGAGATTGAGAACCAACTCGTGCCTATCGGGCCGGTCGAATAGGAAAGCGGGGGCCTTTTAGACAGGCGAGAACGATCGAATGGCGTCGCATGGGGAAGTCTCCTCCCCGACTGTGGGGGGGGGGCGAGCTCCCCCACAAGCGTTGCGAGGCCTCTTTCCATCGCTCAGTCGGCCGAATCCTCCCCCGGGCGCCTCCGAGACGATTAGTACACGCCCGCCGTTTGTCGGCTTTGTGTGGGCTCGTACTCTGCGTGCTTATATTTTAGCACCCTGTCCCTCATCGTATCCGCCTTATACTTTGTTATTTCGATTGTCTTCCATATTCTGTGCTTTCCGCTTCCTTTCACGACGTTGAAGTTTAAGACTGAGTCTTTGTATACAGGTGAATACCACAGTTTTTTGCATCCAGCGTATACCTTTAGTAGGTATTCACTGCTGTTATCATCCTTTTCTCTAGTTATGATATCCTTATGGTTGTCGTTGTTTAATTTTCCCGTCCAGATTACTTTTTCAGCGTCGTCGTTTCCAATGATTTCAGGGGGCTTACGTCCGGCATTGCAATTTGGGGGGAGACGTTCCACCTGCCGCAGAATGGATTTGGAGTAGGGAACGTCGTCGATGTACCAGGCCGAGCCCGGGACCATAGCGTACCGCCCGAGATCCTCGTACATCCGATAGACCCTCGATACTGCAGAGACGTTGGGTCGATGTGGAAGTACGCTAACACCGCGTTCCTCGTGAATTAACTGCCGCCACTGGCTGCCGCTAACCGTAGCGGCGTATGGGGAGACGGGACGCTCTATAGAACTGTTTGAGCCGGATTTGGCAAGCTGAAGGTCGTAGGCTTCTTTGGATAGTACTTGTACGTACCGTCCTTTTTCGCAGGCAACGTACAGCTTATACAAGCTCCCGTACTTGCTTCCTTCGGGATCCCGAGTGCCGATATCGATTCGCCCGTCGTCATTGACGTCTTCATTGACCCAGTTGCCCGAGGTCGGCGGATCCGTATGCACAGACACGCCCGTCGTGTCGGTGATGAAGTCGACACCGGTAGAATCTTGCACCATCGCGTAGAGATCCCCCTTAGGGTCGACGGGGCAGCTGACCGTTGCCGGGGAGACTCCTACGTTTTCGCCTGCAGAGGACGGAGTTGATTCTTTCGCCTCCGTCGATAGGGGGAATGCCAGAAGGAGGCAAATTCCAGCGATGACTCCAAATCCGACCCCCCTCCCTCGTGTTGAGAAAAATAGTTTGCGTACGTTCCCACGAATCGGTAAAATCATGACCCACCGCAAATCGGACATATCACTGCAAGTTTTCCAGAGGCCTGTGCGCTAAACCATACTATGTCTTAAACTACTCGTTTGTTCAAATTAATATGATTGCGATAGAGTATTTTCGAAATCTTCCTTGACATATGAGGACAGTGTAGGGGGGACAGGACGTATCCGGATGATTCGTTACATTATTGTATCTATGAGTTTATCCGGATCCCCCGGGTCGTTTTGTTATATTACCTACAGCGCGTGACACCGAAAAAGTAAAAGCTGCTCCCGAAGCCGCCGGCCGGGGGCTTTTTTTGTTTTGGGGATTGTCGGGGCCACTTCTCCTGCTGGTTTCGGCCGGTCTTTCGTCTGCGGTCGTTGCCTTCCGCTCCATTATGTCGTGGGAGCGTGAAAATGCTGTATCTGCGTGAAACGTCCCCGACGCGCAGCGCACGAAAGGGGTGCATCGT
Organism: uncultured Salinivenus sp.; assembly: GCA_964407535.1. Lineage (GTDB taxonomy): Bacteria > Bacteroidota > Rhodothermia > Rhodothermales > Salinibacteraceae > Salinibacter. The sequence goes on from CAYOWD010000006.1 coordinate 32,445, forward strand.
CGTTGTTCCGTGCCGAACCGTTGTTGCGCAATGATGACTCGAGCCTCTTTTCTACAGCACTTGGCCTGGGCGTCGGTAGCTCCACTTGCGTTGTCGGCTTGTGGGCGGTCCCGCTCCCATCCAAGCTCCGACTCCGTCGCATCCGATACGCTGAGCGTGCATGCGCTGCGGTCCGACGTTCCGCCCCTCGATAAATCCAGGGAGGAGTGGAAGAAGGTTCTATCGAGGGAGGTCTACAACATTCTTTTCGAGGCGGGCACCGAGCCCCGAGGCTCCAGTCCGCTGCTCGATGAGAAGCGAGCGGGCACGTACATTTGTGCGGGGTGTCGTCTGCCCCTCTTTTCGTCGGAGACCAAGTATGATAGCGGCACGGGCTGGCCCAGCTTTTGGGCACCGTTTGAGGACCGTGTCGAGACCATGAAAGACACAAAGCTCGGCTATCCGCGCACGGAGTATCACTGTGTGCGGTGCGAAGGGCATCAGGGGCATATTTTTGAGGATGGGCCCGATCCTACGGGGTTGCGTTACTGCAACAATGGGCTCGGCCTTGCCTTCGTCCCCGAGGACGCGTCGCTGCCTCCCCTGCGCACCTAGAGAGTCTGTGGTGGGACCTCGTCGTTTCGGGCGAAAAAACCAGCTACAATTCTCAGACTGACTCCCAGATCCGGCGGACTTCTGAGCGAGCGGCCCCGGGCGGTGCCGGGACAGGCACCTCCACCCCTCAGCCCCGAATCCTTCAACCGGATTCGGGATCAGTCCTTCTCTCTTTGCGCGAGGTCCTTCCGTCGGGCATCGAGCGACCAGGCGCCGCCTCCGAATAACAACACGAGCGTGAGTAAAAACAGGACCAGGGCCGAAAACTCCAGCGACTGATTCGCCGATAGCAGTCCGTCTTGCCAGTGGACGAACACCACGGCACCCGCGAGAACGGGAAGCTGGATGAGCGCCGCCGGGCGCGTGTACAGCCCGATTGTGAGGAAGGCGCCTCCGACAATGTGGGCCGCAATGACGTACGCGGCAAGGCCGGTAGTGGTGAGGGAGGGAGGCACCCCGTTCGCAAATTGCTGAATACCGGTATCGGTCAAGAGCAGGACAAGTCCGCGAAAAAACAGCCCGGCCCCCAGATACACGCGCACAGCGTCGAGCACGAGATGCCGGTCGGCCTCAAGACGGCGAAGAACTTCAACCAGACGACGCATGTCGGCTGCGTGGGTACAGAAAAGAGTGCGGTTGGATCAGTTCAACCGCTTCCGGGGCTGCTCGATCCAGGGGCCGTTTCCAGCACGGCAGAGCGATCGGACGAAGATGGGAACGCAGCCGGGGAGACGCGGTCTACGAATCGCCCCTCGTTCCGAAGCGCGAGTGCTGCCATAGAGTATGCTTATCTTTCCACCCGGTCCGACCGCCTACGAACGTGGATGAAAATTATTACACGTCGCGATAAACCCGAATGGGCCGGCAGTCCGGCCAGGATTGGACGCG
>CAYOWD010000007.1:0-33835 GCA_964407535.1 uncultured Salinivenus sp.
GCGAATAGGTATTGCTCCTCTCTATACCGGAAGTTTGCAGCCGGACTTGGTATCATATGGAAAAGACGGCCTGTGCGGATTCGCTCTGTCGAGTTCCGCGTCTCGCTCTTACTTGACGACCGTCATCTTCTGCGTTTGGGTTTTGTCGCCGGCCGACAACCGCAGGAAGTATATTCCGCCCGCAAGGCCACTCACGTCCAGCATCTCTTCGTGGCGGCCCGCCGACTCGTTGGCAGCCACCGTCCGCACCTGTCGCCCCATCACGTCGTAGAGCTGCAGCGTTCCCGACGCCCCAGCCGGCAGGGCATAGCGCACCGTGACCCTGTTGCGGGCCGGGTTCGGCGACGTGCCGAGAAGCTGGAGGGGAGCTGTCGTGCGCCGAACAGTGATCGTCCCCAAAGACTGCACACTGCCGTCCGTATCGATCTGCTGGAGGCGGTACGTGAGCGAGTCCGCGGCGTAGGGCTGGTCCGCGTCGGTGAACTGGTAGGACTGGGACTGGCTCGTCGTGCCGCTGCCCTCCACCTGGCCCACCGTTGTCCAGGACGAGGCGGAGGCAGAGGCGGAACGGCGCTGCACGTGGAAGCTGGCGTTGTTCGTCTCGCTGACGGTCTGCCAGACCAGATGCACCGTCGCCCCATTGCGGCGGGCCTCAAATGCAGCCAGCTCAACTGGAAGCACGTCGTTGCTGTTCTCGTACCAGGCGATCTTGTTATCGTCCCTGGACGCGGAAAGGAGATCTGAATCGCCGTCCTCGTCGAGATCCGCCGCGGCGACCGATTCGACGCCCTTTACCTCGGTCGTAACGAGGGTGCCATCCTCAAAGTCGTCGCCGTCCGTTCCGGGCTCTCCGATCTGGTTCCCGTACCAAGTGACCGTGTTTTCGAAAGCAGCCAGGACATCTTGATCCCCATCCTTGTCCAGGTCTGCGGTCGCGACCGATCCGGCCCGTTTCGCGTTCGTGGTGATGGTCTGCTGAGAGCCGAAGCCGTCGTCGTCGGAGCCGACGTCCCGGATCTCGTTTTCGTACCAGGCAATCTTGTCGTCCATAAACGAGGCGGAGAGGACATCCGGATTGTCGTCCCCGTTCAGGTCTGCTACAGCGATCGACTCGATACCCCTTACATCGGTGGTGACAATCTGTTGAGGCCCGAAGCCGTCGCTGTCGGATCCGGCGTCCCCGATCTCATTCTCATGCCAGGCAACCTTGTCGAAACCGGAAGCGGAAATCACGTCTTGGTCCCCATCCCCGTCCAGGTCTTCCGTCACAACCGATTCGGCGCCGGACTCGTCGGCCATGATCGTTTTCTGAGGGCCGAACCCGCTGCTTTTGGGATGCTCTCCGATCTGATTTTCGTACCAGGAGACTGTGTTTGGGCCCCAGGAAGCGGAAAGGACATCTTGATCCCCGTCCCCGTCTAGGTCCGCTGTCGTAACCGACTGGGCACTCCTCGCACTGGCGGAGAGGACCTGCGGGGGGCCGAAGCCGTCACCATCAGTCCCGTTCTCCGTAATCTGGTTCTCGTACCAGGCAACCGTGTCACTGAAGGCGGTAAGGAGGTCGTCATCTCCATCCTGGTCCAGGTCTTCTGTAGCGATCGCTCTAACCTCCTTCGCATTAGAGGTGATAATCTGCTGACGTCCAAAGCCGTCGGCCCCGCGTTCTCCGGTCCGATTCTCGTACCAGGCAATCTTGTTGTCAAGATCGGAAGCGGAAAGGACATCTCGATCCCCGTCCCCGTCCAGATCTGCCACAGCCACCGCCCGGGCGCCACTCACACTGACCGTGATGGGCTGCCGGGGACCGAACCCATCGTCATCCGCTCCGCTCTCCCCGTCCCGATTCTCGTACCAGGAGACCTTGTCTTCCCCGCCCGATGCAGAAAGGACATCTGGGTCGCCATCCCCGTCCAGGTCCGCCGCGGCGGCCGACTGCATAAACTGTGCGTTGGATATGATCTCCTGGGGGCTTCCGAAGTCGTTGCCGCCGGTTCCACTCTCCCCGATCTTGTTTTCGTACCAGGAAATCTCGTCGATCTTAGATTCGTTCCGTAAGAAAGCAGAGAGAACGTCTTGATCCCCGTCCCCGTCTATGTCCGCTGCAGTTACGGCTACCGACTGGTCCACAATACTTCCTCCGATGGTGATTGTCTGCTCCGCCCCGAAGTCGTCACTGGTTTCATTCTCCCCGATCTGATTGGCGTACCAGGCCACCTTACCCCGGCTATTGGAGCCGATAATGACATCCTGGGCACCGTCTCCGTTTAGGTCTGCCGCGGCGATCGAACCGACCGAGAAGGAGGGACTGCCAACGATCTGCTTGGCCCCAAAGCCATCGCTGTCGGCCCCGCTCTCCCCGATTTCGTTTTCGTACCAGGCGACCGACGGATTTCCTCTGGATGCGGAGAGGACATCCTGATCCCCATCTCCGTCGAGATCCGCTGTAGCAACCGACGCGACTTCCCTTGTACTGGCGCTGAGGACCTGCTGGGGGCCGAAGCCGTCGCTATCCGCCTCGCTTCCTCCGATCCTGTTTTCGTACCAGGCAACCGTGTCGTCAGCATGGGAAGTGGAAAGCACGTCTTGGTCCCCATCCCCGTCCAGGTCCGCCGTGGCGACCGACAGCCCCCCTTTCACATCGGTCGTGATGGTCTGCTGAGGTCCAAAACCGTTGCCTTCGTCCCCGCCTTCCCCGATTTGATTTTCGTGCCAGCCAATTTTGCCATCACCGCGAGAGCCGACGATCACATCGGGATCCCCATCGCCGTCCAGGTCCGCCGTGGCGACCGACCCAGTCTTCTTCGCGCTGGTCGTGATGGGTTGCTGAGGCCCAAACCCGTCGCCTTTGCTCTCTCCGATTCGGTTTTCGTACCAGGCAATCTTGTTGTTCTCAGAAGAAGCAGAGACGATGTCCTGGTCCCCGTCCCCATCGATGTCTGCATAATCGACATCGGATGCACCAGCTGCCTCATTTGTGGCAATCACCTGCTGGGGAATCTGGGCTTGGAGGGGCGACACGGCCGCTCCCATGAGGCCCATCAGGCCGATCAAGAGGCCAAGGAGAACGACGGTCGAACGGAGACCCCCACAAGGCGAGAGGAGGGTCCGAGGCGAAGGCCAGAGAGAACACATCGGGGGATAGATCGGGCTAGTTTGGTGGAGGTGCTCCCTCTACGGTATCTGCCGAAAACCGTAATTTGAAGCATTAATTCTATTTACTGAACTTTAAGATAAAGGGAGAATTAAAAAAAGTCAAGTCGAATTCGGCCTCGGGGATTTGCTTGCGTGCGGTGGATTGCGAATTCGTCGTAAGGGGGGGCAGGCGGTACGGTCGCCTCTCATACCAAATCCGCCTACAACGTTCAGGCGAGCAGAGATATTGAGTATGATCTCAAACAGTTGATCCTCAAGTAGATACCTTCATCCCGACAGTAGTCGGGACAGTGTACCCGACCACTGTCGGTACAGGCTACCTACACACTTTCAAACCCGAATCCCTCAACCGGATTCGGTATCAGTGCCTGTTCAGTCCGAGGAGGGCGGCCGCCCCCGCTCAAGGATCTCCTGTTGCACGGTGTTCGGCGCAAATGCGTCCCGCAGCGCCGGAAGGCCGTCTGCCGGGTCGCAGGTGCCGCACATGAACAGGTCGACCGCCGCGTAGCCGTGCTCCGGCCACGTGTGGATGGTAATGTGCGATTCGGCCAGCAGGAGCACTCCTGTGACCCCCCCATTCTCGTCAAATGGATGAAGACGGGCCTCCAGAATCGTGGCGCCGCAGCGGCGGGCGGCCCGTTTTAGCGCCTCGGTCACGTGTTCTACGTCGGCGAGATGACGTGCGCCGTATAGTTCACAGATCAGGTGCTGTCCCTGGCACGTGGACGGGGCGGTCGTGGAGGAAGCAGGAGCGTCGTTTGGCACGGACGGAGTAGACATGAGAAGAAGGACACAATGCCATCGAGCAGACGCGTATAGCAGTCCCTCCGGGGAATCAGGATAGAGCCGGAAGGGAGAAGGGAAAAGAAACAACTCAACAATGCAAGCAGCACCGGTAGTTGCTGGTGCAGCGTCCAACGAACCGTTGGGGAACGAATCTCCCGATCACTGGAGACGATTGCGAGGGGGTTCCTTCCAGGGGGCCGGCTCCACCCTACCCCTACCTCTTCGCTGCGAGGGGACGGTCCGGCGACCCGTCCCCTTTACCGCGTTCCGACAACGAGTCCGCTGACATCAACACTGGCTTCTACTTCTTCTCTTCCTCGTCAAGCTCAGCCTTCAGTGCAGCAAGCTCGTCATCGGTTTCGGAGGCAGACGCTTCCGTAAGGGCTTCATCAATTTCCTCGTCGACGCCCTTGCTCTCCTCGGCCATCTCCCCGTACGCCTCGGCCATGTCTTCTTCCTTTTCGACTTTGTCCTTCATCCGCTCCATCATGGAGATGGTGCCGTCGCTGTCGCTCTCGGCCAGCTGCTCGTTGACCTTTCGGGTTGCCGAGGCCGCTTTCGACCGCGCCTTCAGCGTGGTGAGCTCGTTTTCGTACTGGCTAATCTTCTGTTGCAAGTCACTGACCTTCTGCTGCAACTGATCGGATTGCTTTTTTTGCTTCTCATAGCTGGAACGAAGCTGCTCGGCCCGGCTCTTGGCCTGCTTCTTCTCCGTGAGTGCCTTGCTGGCCAACCGATCGGCCTTGTCGGAGTCGAGCTCGCCCGTCTTGCCCTTCCGGACGAGCTTCTTGGCGTCGTTCTGGTACTTTTCGGCTCGCTTTTCAGCCTCGCTCAGGTCACGCTCCAGCTTGTTCACCACCGACTTCGTCTCGGCGAGGGCCTCCTTGGCATCCCGGAGGTCGCTTTTGAGATCGCGGATGCCCTGCTTAAGCATCTTTTCGGGATTCTCCGCTTCGTCGAGGGCCGCGTTGGCTTCGGACTTGAAGAGGTTGATGGCGCGTTTGAACAAGCTCATAGGAGGGAGAGATTGGTTTGAAATGGATCGAAAAGGTCCAGCGGGCGAATGCCCGATCGTCGAGAATGGAGAAGGCGTCGGTTTACGACGAGAGCACGCAGAGGCGCGCGGAACAGAGCAGGACATCGTCGTCTCCCGTTCCGGTCCCGTCGTCCAGTGCTGAATACTAGTCGAGGCTCCGGCGGAGTTTGATGAGCTCGTCCCCGTACTCCTCCAGGCCCAGATGCAGCGCATTGACAGTGCCCTGCAGCTCTTCCTTGTCGAGGGTTGCGAGGCGCAGCGTGTCCCGAAAGCGGACCTGCGTGCCGTCGTCGCTGACAATAAAGGCCCCGTGCACGAGCGTACCATTCATCTGCAGGAGCCGCTCAAACAGCGTATTGGTGTCGGCCCCCTCCGGCACGCCCATAATCGTCTGCTGAATCTCCAGAATCGGGTCCTCGCAGTCGATCACCATGTCTTTGATGTCCCGATCCTGATTTTCGACGACGAGCAGCCCGTCGGATGGTTCTTTCTTCGTGATGACGAGACCAATGTCGGTTGCCCAGCCACAAACGGTCTGGAAAACTTCCGTCTCAAGTTCGGTGCGGGGGGCTTCCATGATCGATGGGGGATTGTTGAGCAGAATGTGTGAGGAGAGAAGTAGTCCCCTCGTCGGCGATATGAACAACAACGTCAGGACGCGTCGTCGAGGTATTCAAGAATGCGATCGTGGGCCTTGTTGAGGCGCTTCGACACGGTGCCCGCGATCTCTCGCTTTTCCTCGTCGTCCTGGAAGCGATCCTGATGGTATTTCTTCATCATCTCCCGATAGCCCTGTTTCACCGTTTCCCGGTCACTGCCCACCGGTACCTCCAGGGCCCGGTATGCCTTTGCCACCTCGGGGGGAACGTCCGGCGTGGACGACGCAGACGCCGTCCCACTCGATGGCGCCTCATCGGCTGCTGTGGGGTCCGGGCGTTCGGACGCGAACGACGGATCCACGTGGGGGGCGACCGGGTCGTCGCCCATTGCTCCAATGTTGGCGCGGATGATGCGTCGGAGACGACGTGCGAGAGACATGGGGGGGGAAGGGTCAGACGCGTCAGAACGGATGCATGTGCATATGCACTCACGAACGTGCTCCGCGATAGTTGCGAATTTCTCACGTTGACGATCCGCCGGGAAGGAGATTACTAAACTCGTACGGTTCGACGGTGCGCCCAACGTACACGTCCCAGCCGTCGTCCTCCCCCCGTTCACAGACCACAAACTGATCGTCTTTCTTGTACACCCAGTAATTCGACAGCTTCCGTTCCGGCGTCGAATGATCGACCTTCGGAATTGCAAAGACGAGCGCGACGTACAGCGCGATGCCGAGCGGCATCAGGAGGCAGGGAAACACAAAATTCGTCGCAAACGTCCCCAGGACAAAGCCGACGCGGACCAGCGAAGACGGCACCTCGACGTACTCCGCGATGCCCCCACAGACCCCCGTCAGTTTCCAATCGTCCTCGGATCGTGTGAGCTCTTCTGTGAGGAGCCCCGGTGGCTCATCGATGCGGGCATTTTCTTCGACCAGGACGTACTCCGTGTCCTGATACGTGACGGTGTCCGGCGCCGTTTCTCGATTGCGAACGGCACTCACGAAGGGGACTCCTTCAACGGTCACGTCGGTGATGTCGGCGGCCTCAAACAGCCGAAAGACGTCGGTGCCGTCGTAGTCGTGTTCGAGGAAGCGCACGTCGGCGCCGCTCCGCAGTGTCCATACGTCGGAGGGCCAACGCGCATCGTCGTACGTGTCATGCGCCGTCACCTCCCAGGTCTGCATATTATAGTCAATCATCGCCCCCTCCCGGAGACGGGCAATCTCTTCGGAGGTGTCCATACCATCCCGAACGATCGGTGTGTCAGATCATTGAGTGCGGGACCGGATCCGTCGCTTTTCGCAAACGCGCCCTCTGCTGCCTTGAGGGGCCAAACGGCCGGGCGTGAGGACGTGTGCACAGACGCATGCGCCGAAAGGTCCCCCGTTGCTAGTCGCGGGCCCGGGGCAGAATGTTGTCGAATTCGTAGGGCTCGACCTCCCGTCCGACGTACACGCTCCAATCGTTTTGCCCGTAGCGTTCGAGGCCCAAAAACGCGTCGTCGGCCTCATAATCCCAGTAGCGAAGATCGTTTGTGCGTCCATCGACGGTGCGCGTGCCGGTGCCCTCTTCCGCCAGGACGTATTCGGTGTCCTCGTACGTGAGCGTTCCGGGCGGATCCGCGTTGCGCACGAAGGCCCGGAGGGGCTCCCCCCCAACCTTGATCTCCGTCATATCGAGGGATTCAAAGAGGAGAAACACGTCGCCGTCGTCGTACTCGTATTCGAGAAACAGAAGATCATCCCCGTTCTCCAGGGTCCACTCGTCGGCCGGCCACCCATCGTAATCATACTTTGCGTGCTTGGTGACCTCCCAGGTTCGCATCTCATAGTCGAGCATGTAGCCCTCGCGGAGCTCGCTGAGGGAGGGATCATCAACAGGCTCGTCTCCGGAAGACGACGAATCGCTGCTGCCACCGAAGAGGGAGTCGAAAAAGCCCATAGGTCGCGTTGAGGTCGTGACGGGAAGCGCAGTGGACGTACAGTACACACGATGTGTACGACACGAACAATTGCGACGCCGGGTCGATCCCTCCGCCTGCGGGTCGGCTCGCCGCCCATCAGTTCCAGTGCCGCCATCCCTCGAGGTAGTCGTCCAGCACGCGCGGCCGATCGAGGGTGGAAGCCTTCGGGGGCTCGGCCGATTTCAGGTCCTTGGGAAACTGAAACAGGCCCGGAATCACCTCGGCGTTGAGAAACTGCGTGTCGACGGTCGGGTCGGCATCGGTCGGGGTCAACGGACGATCCGCCGCGAGCACAAACCCCCATTCGCCGAAGGAGGGCACGTTGACGTGGAAGGGGTAGGTATGCGCAAATCCGCCCGCGTCAATGGTTTTCCGAATGGTCCAAAACGCCTTTCGGGCGAAGTAGGGGCTCGTGGCCTGCGCCGCGAACACGCCCCCGGACGCGAGATGGCTGCGCACGAGGCCGTAGAAGGTCCGACTGTAGAGCCGCGCCAGGGAGGCATTGTTCGGATCCGGCAGATCGGCCACGATCACGTCGTACTCCTCATCCGTCTCTTCCAAGAACACAAAGGCATCCTTGGCCACGGTCGTCACGCGCGGGCTGTGGAGACTGCGCTCATTGAGTTGGGTGAGCAAGGAATGGGTCCGTGCCAATTCGAAAATTTTGGGGTCGAGATCGACAATCGTCACCTCCTCGACCGCCGAATACTTGAGCAGCTCCCGCGCCGCAAGGCCATCGCCCCCGCCCAGTATGAGCACGCGCCGCGGCGACGCCACCTGGCTCATGGGCACGTGCACCAGCGGCTCGTGGTAGCGCGGCTCGTCGAGGGACGAAAACTGGAGGTTGCCGTTCAGGAACAGACGCAGGTCGTCTCGCCGACGCGTCATCACAATCTTCTGGTACGACGTCTGCTCCCGGTAGACCACCCGATCCTCATAGACCTTGTCGCTCCATCGATCCATGAGCGGACCGGAGCCGACCAAGAGCCCCCCGAGCACGAGGGCCGCCCCCCCGGACAGCAAATACCCCTGCAGGCGCGTCCGCCGGTCCAGCCGATCTGCGAACCATCCCAAATTGACGATCCCGATCACGAGATTACACAACCCCAGCGTCAGCGACGCCCGAAACGTGCCGAGCACGGGGAGCAACACGAACGGAAACGCCAGGGTGGCCAGCAGCGCCCCCAGATAATCGAACGACAGAATGTTGGCGAGATTGACGTCGAGCGACTCCTCCCGGTCCATCACCCGGGTCAGAAACGGAATCTCCAGGCCCGTCAACGCTCCAATCACCATAATCAGCCCCACCACGACCGGCCAGAAGACCACCCCATAAGCGTAGGTCAGATACAGTAGCGGCACGGCCAATCCCCCCACGACCCCCAGCAAAATCTCCACCGCAATGAAGGAGCGCAGCAGCTTCGTCTTCACAAACCGCGAGAGATACGACCCGAGCCCCATCGACGCCAGATAGAGCCCAATCGTGACCGAGAACTGCTTGACACTGTCCCCGAGAAAATACGAGGCAGTTGTGCTGATCAGAAGCTCATACACCAATGAGCAGAGCCCGGCCAGAAAGACCGAGAAGATCACAACCCGCTTGTTGCTTAACACCCGCTCCATGCGATCGCTTCATGTTGTTTTGCGTGCAATGTGTCTGCGTGCAGAGCACGGATGTGCTCGTTCCCATTCCTCCTTGCATCAAACCGGAGCCCGGCGGACGCAAATCGCACGGCCGTCCGGCGGTTCCGCCCCGCATATGCATCAGGCCGCGATGGCGTCCCAGCCCCGCCAACCGCGTCCGACAAGCAGGACAAAGAAGCGGCCAATGTCGACCCGCGTAGCAGAGGCGCTGATGGCCTTTATTTTGTCCGCGTGGCAGGGACCACCACAGCAAGGGCGCCGACAAAGAAGGAAAGATGCGCGAGCCATTGGAGAAGCCTCGATCCCCCGAGAATTTCGCTCACCGTAAACTGAATCGCACTCAGTTCCGACGCCTGAACGTTCGCCTCCGTCTTAAAGCGAAGATAGTAGGTTCCTGCCGACGGCACCAGAAGGGTGGCCTCATATGCGTCGTCCTGTTCTCTCCAGCTACTGCCCCCGTAGTGCCAGTGCTCGCCCCCAAGACTGGTGAGATATTCCTTGTTCCCGTCCAGCAGCTCCACCGTGACAAAGCTCCAGCGCTGGAACTCCGTGTATATTCGTTGTTGGCGCGGCTCAATGGATTGCTGCACCCGCATACGAATCCATGTGTGTCCCTCCTCAATGGACACGGGCCCGACCGTCTCTCCCATTGGATCGGCCCTGCCGTCCGCCATGACTCCGAGAAAAAGTTGGCTCATCACAAAGACACTTCCCATACAGAGTCCGCCAAGCCCAAGTGCCACGGTCCCGACAATCTGTGTCCGCCGCCGTACGTCGGGATCGTTCATCGACGCCATCGCATCCACGACGATCCACCACACAAGGAGCCCGCCAAGAAACCACCAGAACGCCGCAGGGGCATACACGATCGCTGCCAGCATGAGCGGTACTCCGAGGATCACTGCCAGAAAGACGCCGCCGACGAAGAACTGCTTCGACTGGTCGTGATTCGTCATAACTCTATTGATCCGTGCAATGAGACGGAAACGAGTGGAAGGCTGTGTAGACACTTCAGACGGAACCCTCTTTCGGACGCCTCACGTGTCCGGGCCGCTTTTCGCATCGTGACGGAACCTCCAGTCAGAAATGGCGAGATGAACGAGTGTCCGTTCGACCAACCGATCTGTGCGGACGTGCGTGGGGGCTCTTTTCCACAGGATGAAAACCGCAACCATCCGTGGCACTAGATACCGTGACCGGTCCCACGATCCTGCCCGTAGGCGCAATTTCCTTTTCGATGAGGGGCGGTGCCAGAAGCTGGGTCATGACCAATACACTCCCCAGACAGGTTCCCCAAAGCCCAAGCGCCGCAATCCCCACAAACTACATCCAGCTCAGGGTCCGCTTATTTTCTTCGTTCCCCACCGGATCATCGATTGTGAAGTCGAGAACGATCTTCCACACGGGCAGTCCCCCAATACCCGCATTCATGTACCTGATTTTTGAGGAGGGTCCTTCGATTGCCGGTCCGAGTGTCCGGACCCCTGTTCTGCCCTGCGCGAATTGTTGAGTGATCGAGATGGGTCGCCGCTCTGACTTCCTTTCCGCTGCGACGAACCAAACAGCGTCTTTTTGAGAAGCGCGCTCGCCGAAGCGCCTTTCTTCTGGGGGTTATACCAAATCCGCTTATAAAGTTCGGGGTTGCAGGTGTGTCGGTATGGACGCAAGCATATGGGCCAGGCGCGCTAGCGCGTCAGCGCACTTGTGCGCCACTCCCATACCCCGATTCGGAACGAGTTCCGATTCGTCGGGACACTGCCTACGCACCCCCACACGCCCATCCGACCCACGAGTGTGTCCCCACCGGAGCTTGCGGAGTTGGTATTACTTGCCGCCCCGGATGCCGCCGCCCCGAGCGCCGGACGACCGTACGCTCCGTCGCGAATACACGTCTACGTCGCTATCGTGATACATCACCATCGGAGCCACCATCCCGCCGGCCTTTTCCGTCTCGGACTCCGCCGGTCCGCCCCCATACCCGAAGAGGCTATACCCAAGCGTCCCCAGATAGAGAAGCGCAGCCGCCCCAATCACACTGATCTTGAAAGTGTCCATATCGTGAAATGCATGGTTTGAGAATCAATGAACGGTTTGGTTTGAACCGATGTCGCCCCCCCCCCTCGGACTACCGGTCCGTGAGGACGTACGTAAACCATTTCCGCAGTAGCGGCGGGACCGCACCAGGCATATGGACCAGACGCACGAGTGCGTCCCCAACGGAGCTTCCGCACGAATAAGGCGGTGCACTGGCGGCTGCGGAGTGGGCATTAGTCGTCCTCAAGCCGGTCTTTCAAGTCATCCCGCAATTCATCACGCTTCTCTCCTTCTCGGGACGCTGAGTCCTCTTTCCAGAACGCCAGAACCAACACAGCCCCGAGAAAGAGCACGACGTACGCCAGCCACTGCAGAGGCCGAGGATTTCCCAGCCAGCCCTCCGGCTCCATCCAGATCTCGATAGGGCCCAACTCCGACGCCTCCACGTTCGATTCTGACTTCAGTCGCACGTAATAGGTGCCGGCGGGCATCCAAAGCGTCGCTTCGTACGTGTCGTCTTCCTCCCGCCAGTAGCCGCCGTCGTATCCCCTGTAGTGCCAGTGCTCCCCCCCGAAGCTCGACAAGTACGTTGTGTTTTCGTCCAGCAGCTCCGCTGTCACGAAACTCCAGCGCTGGTAAGATCCACGTCCCCGTCCAATGTCCTGGTGAATCCTCACCTCAACCCACTGCCCCTTGTCGATCGTAATTGGTCCCACCCGCCCCCCTGTACTGGAGACGCTTTCTCCCTGTGGATAGTTGGCATCGCCGGTGTCCCCGAGCGGAAGCATCAGGATGAGTGAGGTGACGAGCGCCGCTCCGCCTAAGCTGAGCGCCGTGAGGCCTGCCGTGCGACATCGGCGAGACGTGTCCGACGAGAAAGTCGTGTAGGCCTGTACGACGGCGCCCCCGACCGCCCCAACCACGAGCGCGATGATGGCATACCACAACGCGGAGAAACTGCTGAGAAGCGCATAGCCGACCACAAGAAGGAAGATGCCCCAGAAAAAGCCGCATCCCCGCTGAAAACAGCCCGGGCTGTCGGCGTCTTGGGCCGAATCCGTATCCTTTGCCGCCGCCATGATATCCGTCGGAAACGATTGCAGAGTCAGCGATGGGAGGGCTCGTACCCCTATCATCAGCCGCCCCGACGGCCTGAGGGGCAACGATCGCCGGAAACAAATGTAATTATACATCACTCATCGGATGTCCACGCCGGTGGTTCGCGCAAGGACGACGTATCTGTCTCAACAGAGAAGAAGTGTCCTACGGACTTCGACGTGCTGTGGATTTACTCTATTCGGTACGTGCAGTTCTCATTGTATCGTTTCCACATCATGATGTCTGGTTATTGCCAGCTGAGACCGCCCCCCAAATTATATCTCTCGTGACCTTTCCACTCTCAACATTCTAGCGATTCTTCGCTCAGTTAGATAGCCGCTCGTTTTGGCAGAAATGAACTTCTTCAGCATCCCAACATTTCCGACTGAAATTTTCATTACTGATACGTGAACGGGTTTCTAAAGATGACTTCGACTATTCGCCTACTACAGTCTCCACCGAACGAAGGCGAAAGTCTACCTACTTATGCACGGATTAGTAGGAGAAGGAATCCCCTTCACGCGCCGAAAACATCATAGCAATCCCTAAGAAAAATGCCAGGTACCCACTCACCTGCAAGGGAGCCGGCGCGCCCCATAAATAAGTTGACTCTACCTCCACCTCAATGGGCGACAGCTTCGCGGACTTTACATTGGATTTGGCCTTCAGCCGGAGGTAATAGGTGGCCGGTTTGGGAACTCGAAGCGTCACTCGATACGATTCGTCGTATGTCTCCTCATCGTACTCCGCGTGTCTCCAGAACTCTCCTCCAAAGCTCGATAGATAGTTTTTGTTTTCATCCAAAAGCTCCACGCTCACAAAACTCCAGCGCTTATAGGTGCCGCGGTCGCTCTCAATGTGTTGCTGAACATCAACAGTGAGTATCGCATCCGCCTTTTCAACGGTGATCGGTCCCACTGTGCCTCCCTTTGCATCCGTTTGTTCATCGAGAGAAAATCCGCCCGGACGTAGCGTGAGGACCACCGCACTGAGAAAACAAACCCCCGTGAAGCCCAGCATATACCGTCCTGCCGTTCGCATGCGACGGCACGTGTGCGGCGATAGGGATGATATCTTGGAGACCGTTGTTCCGGCAACCATACCTGCAATGAAAAATACTACCGAAAAAGGAATGGCCTGTGCCAACACACTTTCCGTCGAAAACGCCGCCCCACCAGACACCACATGCTGCGATACCCAATACACCACAAGCAGTGCACAGACCAGTATGGACCAGCCACACCCGCGCTGCGTGCATCCCGCAGATCGTGTCGAGTCCCGTGACGAATCGACGGACATGAATCGTATCGCGTCTTGTGACGGATCGACGGATATGAAAGTCCGCCCGTTCCAGAACAACGAGGAGCCCCGTTGCAACTCCGATTACGACGTTTCCACCAGCAATTCGGCTTCGACGGGTTCACACGTCTCTGTCCTTTATTTCCCCCCTCGGATTCCCCCCCCCCGCACGCCGGATGATCGCACACTGCGATTTTTATGCACGTCGACATCCAACTCGGCCTCGTCCTCCCACTCCCCGTCCTCCCCAAACTCGAAGAACACCAAAAAGGCCAGGATGAGTACGCCGACAACAATGACGCCCAGTCGATCAGAAATTGAGCCTTCCATGTCGCAAAGAGAATTGTTCGGAAATGAATGACGGATGTGAAGGGGACGACGAGAAACAGGGTCCTGCAGGGCTCTGCTTCCCATCAAAAGACCCCGTCCCCACGAGGATGGAGGGCTGCGATCGACCGTCCCCCTCAACGGGACATGACCGTTGTCCCTCCGGAGGATCCCCGTCGCGTGCCGAGGTCCGGACCGGACGGGCAACGCCGATAGGCAGCCTGTAGAGAACGCCGTTACAGCAGAAAGAAGAGTACCGCGGCAAATCCAATCGACACGGCCCCCTCCAGCAGTCCTGCCCCCACGTTCCAGTCCTCCGCAATCTCGCTATTGAGGTCGTGACGCGGGATCACCACCTTGTCGAAGAAGAACCGGATGCCGACCAGATAAACGAACACCAGCAGCACGTTCCAGCCGAGGTACTGCAGGTTGGCGACCCAACTGACAAAGTCGCCGGACACGGCCCGCATCACGATAATGCCAATGGCTACCAGTGCGCCCCCGAAGCCAACGCCCGCTGCCACGTTGTCCTCTTCAATTTGGTCGAGCAGCGAGTAGGGCACCATCAGGTCGTAGATCCACGTGAACGCAATGAGGGCGCCTTGCCCCAGCGCAAAGAACGCAAGCGCTGTGTGCGGCCCGCCCCCTTCGCCGTGAATGCTGCCCGCCACAATGAGAGCCGAGGCCACGTAGCTCCCAAACAGCACCGCACCCGCTCCCGGATTCTGGTCCTCGATCAGTTCCTGGTCCGCCGAAAAGCCGCGTAGAATCAACCGGTCGTTGATAAGGCGCGCCAGTAGCAGAAGCAAAATGCCCCCGAGCCCGTAGCCGCCAACAATGAGCAAGTCGTACAGCAGGGTCGTCGACGGCCCGATGAGCGCCCCAATGTAGACGATAATGATGCCGATGTAATATCCGGCTGTGCTAATCGCCAGCGCCGGATTATCCTTCTTCGTGAGTTGCTGATCAATCGAGTATGCGGCAACGGCGTCGTTAATCCACTTCCCCGCCACAAAAACCACCGCAAACAAGACGAGGAACGCAGCCGGAGCCTGAGCAGCCTGCAGCAGTTCGGTCGCAGCGTTCATAACGCAGAACAGAAATGATGAAAGAAGATGGCCACTGGTATTGTCGTCCCCAAAGAAGCGGGTTTCCCTCTCCGGAAAGAACGAATCGTTGAGTCGAGAGGAAGAACCTGAAAGGGGAGTGCGGAAAATGTAACGACTTTCCTCATTTTCATCAAGCCCGCCCTCGGGGATTGCTTCATCCGGGGCGCCTTTCCCCGTTACTTGCCGCTGCGAATTCCGCCGCCCCGTTGCTCGACGGACCTCACGCTCCGGCGATCGTACACGCGGACCCCGCTGCCGTAGTACATGACCATTGGCGCCCGCATGCGCGCCTGGGACGACTCGGGCTCGCGCCCCCGGTCCTGAAACGGCATCCCGGTATAGCTGAACACGCTATACCCAAACACGCCCAGGTACAGAAGGCCTGCAATCACGAGCAAACTGATGCGAAAAGTGGAGTCACTCATGAGGGACAGCGCGCCCGTGCAAAAAAACGTGATGGACGGAGGCAGACTGGCGGGCCGATGCCCGTTAGGCAGAGGCGTCGTCAACGACCGCTAGCTCCCGAACGCCAATCGATTTGCCTACGACCGCATCGAGCGCGTCGAGGTCGTCGCCCTCCACCGACAGGAAGCCCCCCATCGCGCCCTCGTAATTGCGGTAGTCGAAGCCCGTGCCGTTGCGGTAGGCCCGCCCACGCCCCTCAAACGAATAGGTGCGACTGTCGAACGAGACCGTCTCCGGCGCCTGTCCCTGATGGGCCAGGTACTCAGGCAGGGTCGCCCCCGTCTCCTTCCCGGCGGGGCCGCACTGGATTGCCGACACCGCCACGGGCCGCGACACCGCCCAGTTGTCCCAGTCGCTGTGGTCTTCGTATTCGTACTCGACGAACATCGGTTTTTTCGCGTCGGGATCGAGGGGCTGGAGGGTCCACTCCGTCGCCTTCCAGTCCGGGTACTCGTACTGGGCCACGCCTCGGACGGCATAGGTCGTGCCCTCGTACCGAATGTGTCCGCCCCCCTCCAGCGCCTGTCGCACGCGTCGGGCGCGGCCCATCCACGGCGCCAGAAACAGGAGCGCTCCGAGAAAGAAGGCTGCATAGGCCGATCGTTGAAGGGGACGCGGATGGCCCCACCAGGCGCGCTCCTCCATCGTAAACTCGATGGGACGCAGCTCGTCCGCCGGCACGTTGGCCTCCGTCTTGAGCCGGACGTAGTAGGTGCCGGGCGAGGGAATGAGGAGCGTCGCCTGATACTCATCTTCCGACTCCTCCCAGGCCCCGTCGTCGTACCCTGCATAGTGCCAGAACTCGCCCCCAAAGCTGGACAGGTATTCCTTGTCTTGGTCCAGCAGTTCGGCAGTGACAAAGCTCCAGCGCTGATACCGGGTGCCGGCGCCCGGCTTAATGGACTGCTCCACCTCCACCCCGACCCACGTGCGTTCCTCTACGGTGATGGGGCCGAGCGTGTCCCCCGTTGGAGAGACCTCCTCGTCGTCAAAAAAGACGGTGCCGGGAAGCCCCGCCATCACGGCAAAGACCCCCACCAGACATGCCGCCCCAAACCCAAGCGTGATTTTGCCGGCGTCCTGCATGCGGCGCGCCGTCGTCGGGCCAATTGCAAGCTGCCCCACGGCCAGGGACACAACGCTCCCCCCCAGGAAAAACAACACCGAGAAAAGCACGCTCCACAGCGCATACGAGAAGTGGCGGACGAACCAGTTTCCGAGGACAATCGCTGTGATTGCAACGAGGAGCAGTTGTCCGCAGCCGCAGCCGCGCCGGGCACACCCGGCGTCCTCATCTGCGCCAAAGGCGGCGTGCACCCCGATCCAGCCCAGTATCGTCGGGAGCATTCCTGTGCGCTCGGCAGTGCTCTCCCCATCCGAAGTCATAGTGCTACGACAGTTCATCCAGAGCAGACCGCGTGTCGGTTGCATTCCCCGTGTCCGGACCGACCACCCCATTGTCCTTCTCCACCTGGTCGAGGAGAGAGTAGGGGGCCCCCGGTCGGTAGACGGAAAGCCGATAAGGGCGACCCGGCCGAGTGTGTAGAAGGCGAGTGCGCGGCCCGCCCGACCAAGCCGATCAACACGTCAGCTTCTCAAACAAACGAGGGCACTGGCGTCTGTCCGCGGGCGGAGGAGCGAAGCGGCGTCGAAAAACGAGGCTACCGATCCGTGAATAGAACCGTTTTCTTTGGTCCGATGAAGTCCGTGCTCAGTGCTGAGCGAAATCGGACTTGAGAAAGCTGAATCCCCGAATCTAGTCATTTTGTTCCTATTCATCAAGCGACCGACGATCAAAACGGGGACTCCAGGGGAGCGGGCAGCCCGCTTCACCCGTTGAAAATGAAGAACCTGAACAAAACGGTTGCCCTCTTCTTTTCTCCTCACTACACTTGAACACAGATTGTCTTCTCGTTTGAGTTCCGTACTCATGCGCGTTTCCATACACCGCCCCTTGGCACTGCTGCTGATCTCCGTTCTCATCGGCTTTGGGGGACTTGCCTGTAGTGGCAGCGAAGACACAGCGAAGCCCGATACCATCATTAAAGAGGAGAGAGGCCCGGCGCCCTCCCCCGATGAGGCCGAAAAAGCCATCAACGAAGCCCTCCGTGCCTTCAACAGGTACTGTGTAGGCCCCCGTGCGGAAAGCGACGCCGAGTTTCCGATTACGCTCGTCAATCCCGATTCGCGTTCCCCGACGCACCAGTACCAACAACTGTGGGTGCTCAAAGAAATTGGGCTCCTCGACACGACGGCGGCCTCCAGCACCGGCGGGCTGCTCGTGCACAAGTTCTCAATTACGCCTCAGGGGGAGCGGACGCGGTACGACGTTGCACAGTCGCAGGGCTACCGGCGCATGTTCTGCTACGGCGTCCCGAAAGTGGTCTGGGTAGACTCGATCAAGTCCATTTACAACGCGGGCCCGAATAATCTTGCCAAGGTGTGGTTTCGATATCGGGTGGCTGATCGCCGCTCGTGGGCCGAATCGGCCGCGGTGCGGAATACCTTTCCGGGCGTCAGCCCCCTTCCGCCCCCTGAATCCCGGCGCGCCGCCGAGGAGTTGCTCGTTCAGGTTGACAGTGCATGGGTCGACCGACGCCTCACCGGCTACGAACGCCCCCCCAAGGGCCCCGGCAAGCTGGCAGAAGAGACGGAAGAGCCGCAATAACCCGCCCGGTCTTGTGTCGAGCGACGGGAACGCCCGGAGAACTGGGGCCGCCTATTCGAGGGCGCGGGACAGCACATAGTCGATGCTGAACCGCATCCGCGCAGTCACATCCTGGGGCGATCCACTCCAGTTCCGATAAACAACAACGCCCCCCACAGTGAGGGACACGCTGTTCTCGATAAAAAACTGGAAATTGGACGAGATCTTGTACTGCTGCTGATTTTGGGAACCAGTAGAATTGATATCGAACGCCGCATTGGAAGTGAGCGGTCCGATCGATTGTACCCGATCGTCCCATTGCGAAGACTCAGATGTCTCTCGTCTGACATCAAATTCCTCGCCCCTGCCATTGTAGGAAAGTTGGGCTTGCGCCCGATTCGTGAGGCGAATCCGATCGGCAATCACCCAGAGCCACTGTGCGCCCAGGTTGAACTGCACGCCGTGAGTCAAAGAGCCGTTGAGGAGAGTTTGGTACACTGTCTGGGCGACAGCGCCGAGCTGATGTCGCAGCGTGACGTTTCGGTAGAAGCGTCCCTGTAGGAATCCGCCGATCTGCCCGTCCCCCTCCGACCGGTCGAAGTTCGTTCGGCCTTCATAAGAGGCAAGGGGACCGATACGAACGTCCGCTCCTTCCAGTCGCACGCCGACCGGTTCCCGAAGCACGTCGGCCACGTAAAAGGTCTCATACCAAATCCGGTAGATTCATTCCGGTCTGCGAACCAGATTTGTAGCGCCGTTGGACTCCAACGGCGCTACGAGAACCTTCTTCTGCGATGTAGGACAGGAAAAACGCCTGACTGCGAATAGGTATTGCTCCTCTCTATACCGGAAGTTTGCAGCCGGACTTGGTATCAAACGGCGTCTGGTCGGTGGCACCGACATTCTCGAAAAAGTCCCGCCAGAAGAATTTGTCGGGCCGGTCGTAGACGGATTCGTATCCGGGGCGTCGTGCCAGTTGCCGGGCAGCGGTCTGCACCTGCTCGTCCGATAGGCGTGTTTGGGGGACTGCGTGCAGTCGTTCACGAACCCGTAGTGCCCGAATCACCGGGGTGACGATTCGCACGCGTCCCATTCCGATTCCAACGCGAACAGCCTGAAAGTGAATATCTCCGGAGGAGCGGGTGTATGAGTCCTCGTCCGAGTCTGTACCACGCCGATGCTGATAGTAAATGTCCCCGCCCCCGCCGGCAAAGAAGAAGGTGCGGGAGCCCAGGTCGTTTTTGAACGAGCCCTCTGTCGAGACGGAAAGCGTGATGTCAGAGTCCTGCTCGTCCGTCGTGTCGGTCGAGGAGGCAGAGTGACCCAGCCGCAGTCGCGGAGACACGTCCAACCACGCCGATTGCTCTTCGCCTTCCCAGACGCCCCTGTAGTTCGGGTTTAGGAAATGAACCATCAATCTCGTAAAGAAAATTAGGTTTTTGTCAAATGAAAAACCGTCGACCTCCCAAGCAGAGGTCGACGGTAAAGAAGCGACGGTTTTCAGCGTGGCGTTCCCACGGTTCGTTATTCCATCAGCAAGTTGAGGATCTGAATAATACGCCGGCGCATCTGCCGACGGTCGACGATCATGTCGAGAAACCCCTCTTCCAACAAGAATTCGGAGCGCTGAAAGCCTTCTGGCAGGTCAGACCCAATCGTTTCCCGGATTACGCGCGGTCCGGCAAATCCAATGAGGGCTTCCGGCTCAGCAATGTGGATGTCTCCGAGCATAGCAAAGGACGCCGTGACGCCGCCGGTGGTGGGATGGGTAAAGATGGAAATGAACGGAAGGCCGGCCTCCTCGAGACGCGTGAGGTGGGCGCTCGTCTTGGCCATCTGCATGAGGCTGAGGGCCCCTTCCATCATGCGGGCGCCGCCGCTCTGGGCAATCGTGATGAGCGGTCGTTCCTCCGTATAGGCGCGCTTGATGGCACGGGCGACGATCTCGCCCACCACCGATCCCATCGATCCCCCAATGAAGCTAAAGTCCATGCCGACCATGGAGACCGGATGGCCCCCGACGTCCCCCGTCGCGGCCTGTGCGGCCTCGTTCTGTCCCGTCTCCTCCTGGGCGGACTTAATGCGATCGGCGTATGATTTCCGATCCGTAAAGTTGAGTGTGTCGACCGAGCGCAGGTCGGTGTCGTGCAGTTTGTAGTCGCCTTCGTCGAACAAAAAATCGAAGTACCGGTGGCTATCCAGGCCGAAGTGATAGCCGGAGCCGGGAAAGACGAGGAGGTTGTCTTCCAACTCGCGCCGGTTGGTAATCTCACCGCTCTCCGGGCATTTCACCCACTGTCCTTCGGGCATTTCATTTTGCTCCTCCCGCGTGGTGCGAATACCGGCTTTCTCGCGCCGAAACCAAGGCATAACAAAGGTCGAGGGGACGAATGAAGAGTGACGAACGATCCGAGAGGATCGACGGCCTCTAAGGCACTGAAGATCCCAAATGAGGAGCGCAAAGTCCAATACGCGTCCCGGTGCTTTAGGGCAATCGCAGTTAGGGTGTTGATCGGAGGCCGGAAGCGCCTTTGCCGTCGGTTCCCCCATTCTGTCCGGGATGAACGGGGGCTTGGATGCATGGAAGCACGAATCGCTGTGCTCCAACGCAGCTCCAGCGCACGCCTATGCGCGGCATAGAGCAGTATGCAATCGCCCTGTCCCGGTGCTCATAATACGGAGTTCGGTTGCGGGACTCGGGGAGGGACGGTATTACACCCATTTTCCCGGATAAAAATAGGCGTCTCCGTCCAGGGAGACGCGGGCAAGGGCCCTGCTGCTCAAGTCGAGAGACTGCAGTAATTGCGCTTTTGGGTGATTGCCAAATGAGACCGACGCGGCCGTGCTAAACGGCCAGAGTCCGGCGTCTGCGTCAATCGTATTGGGAATTTTGAGCAGCCGATCATCTTTGACAGTGTATGAGAACCCCTCATCGCTTCTCTCCATCGACGGGGGCCGATCAATTTCGAAGGTGAGGAATCGATCCCCGTCGACGGTCACGGTCGTCGTGCGCACCGATCCCTCGTCATTGTGAGAAATCTCCGCGACCACTTTCGGGAAGCCCCAAATATCGATCCCGAACGCCTTCGCTGGTTCAGTTGTAACCGGCATATACCAGACGTATCCGTTTGCCGCCTGGGTCATGGCTGAGACGTACGGAACGCTCGATGGCGAGGCGTGGCACGCCGGAATGATCACAGCAAATTCGTCGTACGGATCCATCCCGGAAATGTCGACCTCGTGATATTCGACGCTCAGGAGCGTCACGGCGGCGGCTCCTGTTGGGGTTGCCCGGATGGGGCGCAGTCCACTTGGGAGTAACTCGGAGACACCGGATTTTGGCACAGCAAAAGTCGCCCCAAGCATCGTAGTCCGGGTTCTGACGGGAAGTTCGACGGTGTGGCCGGTTGAGAGCGTTTCCGTCTGTTCCGCAGTCGAGTGGGTCGGGGAACTCTTACTCGCCACCATGTAACGTAGGAGACTAGCACGCTTAAAAGGTGAAGGGTGCCGTGCTGCCCCCATCCGCTGTACCGGTCACGGGGATGCTGCCCATTTCCGTGTAAATCGGCTCATCCGTCGCGCGTGGGTCCCACCGATTGTCAGGCAGAAGGGGACTGCCGGCTGTACCAACTCCGCAGCCGAACGAGTTCGAGTCCACTAGTCAGCCTAACTCGTTCGGCAGCTCCGTTGGGGGTTGGAAAGATACAAGTGTGTGGGGCCAGCTTGCGTTCATGCCGATACATCCGCAACCCCGAATTCTATAAGCGGATTTGGGGTTGTCAGTTCATTGCGTATCCTGAAAAACTGAAACCACATCTACGCGAATGGGGACGGGGCGGGCGTGGCGTGCACCTCTTTGACGTAGAGGGGTTCGAAGGTCGAAAGGGGGGCGGGGCCTCGTTGTGCCAGTCGTTTCTGTCCGCGGCGGCCCACCCAGGCGGCGGAGGGAGCACAGTCGTCGGGCGATACAAACCGACAGGGGGCCTGCACGGCCTCCAGGACGTCGCGGCTCTTTGCGGCGCCGTCGCCGAGCACCCAGAGACGGCCTTCCGTCGAACCAAGCCAGTCGGGAAGGGCATCCACCGTGAGCGCCTTCGTGGGCGCGTGCTCGACGATGCCGTCGGGGGTGCGACGAAAGGCGCCCGCATACACCTCGTCGCGGCGGGCGTCGAGGAGCGGGCACACCACGTCGCCCGGCGCCGTCGTTGGGCGGAGCTGGGCCGCGTAGGCCGCGAGGGTCGGCACCCCCACCAGGTCGGCATCCGCGGCAAGTGCCCAGCCCTTGGCGGTGCTTACCCCAATGCGGAGCCCTGTGTAGGAGCCGGGGCCCATTGACACCGCCACCGTGTCGAGGGCCGTCCGTTCCACGTCGGCGTGCTGAAGCAGGTCCTCCACGAGGGGGGTGAGGCGCTCGGCGTGGATGCGCGGGCGGTGCAGATCGGCCGCGGCCACGACCGACCCGTCGTCCAGAAGCGCGGCGCCGCAGGTTTCGGTGGCCGTTTCCAAGGCAAGCAAGATCACGTCAGCGCACGTCGTGTGAGCAGAACGTCGAAGACTCGTCGATTTCGGTCCAGGCGCGCCTTGCGTGCAGGAGAAAGCGCTTCTCGGCCTGTCCGAGGGGCCTTATCGGCGCTCCGCCGTCGTTGCCTTGCCCTGAAACTGGGGGATTTTCTCGCCGGCGGGAATTGGGGCATCAACGTGATTCTCCGCGGGGGGCAGCGGACAGGCATATTCGGGATTGTATACGCAGGTCGGGTTGTAGGCCCGGTTGAAGTCCACGACGACCGAGTCTTCGGCGCGGCGGATCAGGTCCACATAGCGGCCCGCCTTGTATGTGGCGTCGCCATTGGTGGCGTCGGCAAACGGGATCCACAATCGTCCCCGCGGGTCGTCGCCCGCGCCCCGAAAGACGGCCAGGCGCTCGTCTCCGGAGGGGAGGGACACCGTCACGTGCCCAACTCGCACCTGTTCCTGAAGACGGCCCGTGTTTTCCGCCAGCATCATCGTGTCGGGGGCCGCCCGGCGCTGGAGTACCGTCAGAAATCGATACGTCGAATCCACCGCGTAGTAGTCCAGGCCGTCGAAGTCCTCGCGCAGGTTCGGGGCCAGTGCACTGTTCTTGTCGCGCATTTGCATGTCGCGCTGCACTCGTTCTTGCATAACCCCCTGCTCGTAGGCTGTGGAGGAGGAGGTCGGGTTCCCGCACCCCATCGTGCCAACGAGGAGCACGCTAAGAAGCAAGACGGCGAATCGTTGAGTCATGTCACCAATGCCCGTCGATGAAGGGGAGGCAAGGAGGCCGGTCCCGTCGCCCCGTTAGTTTTGCGGGCCGTACTCCGCGACGACCGTCGTATCGCCGGTTTTTGTGAAGCCGATGACGTCGTACGGTTCGACGCGGTCGCCCCGCTCCATGCCCGGGGACCCCACCGGCATGTTCGGCACGCTGATGCCGTGCAGCTTCGGCTTTTCGTGCAGGAGCCGCTTGATCTCCTGGGCCGGCACATGTCCCTCCACCACGTAATTGCCCACGACTGCCGTATGGCATGCGCCCAGTCCCTTCGGCACGCCCACCTGCTGTTTCACGGGGCGGAGGTTGGACCGGGCGTTCACCTCCACCGGAAATCCGCTGTCGCGAAGGTGAGTCACCCAGTCGCCACAGCAGCCGCACGTGGGGCTTTTGTAGACGGTCACGGAGGGAAGGTCGGGCGAAGCGCCCCACTGCAGATACGCCCCAATACCGAGGGCGGCCGCAACGATGCCGATGCTGAACGCGACGACGTACGTACGAGCGGAGTAGTAGGCCACAGGGGGGACGGATTGTGAGGAGGGCGGTGGATCGAAAAAACCCGCTGTGGCAGTTTGTGGTTCCTCTTCACGTCGAATCTGCGTCCGCGGCACCGCCGACGCCGGGCGGGTAGACGGAACAACCGTGCTGCCCGTTTGGCGGCTCGCAGGAGCGTGCAGGCGCTCGTCTGACAGAAACGTTACCAGATCCTCGTTCGGGATTCGCCCCGTCGACTCGAACCGTGTCCTGCCCAATCGGTATCTGCCCCCAATGGATGTCGAGTGTCTGTTCTGTTTTCCTTCCTGCATTTGTACACCGATGACTTCCGGAGCCCATTTTCGTCTCCCGACGACTCGTCTCGTCGCTCTCGTCGTTCTGATTGTGTGTCTCCTCGGGGCGGGATGCGGCGGCGAGTCGCCCCCGAAGACGCAAGGTGCCGAAAACACGCTCTCCCTCGATGTAGATGAGGTGCTGACCGACACGTCGTACACCCTCCTGACGGCCGACAGCACGACGTTCTCGTTTCCGGGCGCCTTGATCGGGACGCCGGTTGTGCTCGGGACGATCTACACGAGTTGCCCGAACGTATGCTCGAAAATTACGGCCAACATGAAGGACATCCGGTCTGAGATTCCGGACTCGATCGACGTGCAGTTCGTGAGTGTGACGTTCGACCCGCATCGCGACACGCCGAGCCAGCTTGCGCGGTACCGGTCGTCGTTCGGGCTCGACGGCACGTCCTGGATCTTCCTCACCGGCGACACCACGTCGATCGGACGCCTCATGGATCGACTCGGGGTGCGCCACATCATCAAAGGTACCGACCGCGAGTTTCCCACTGCGGACGTGGATTCCTCGTACATCTACACCCATTCCAATCAGATTACCCTCATCGACGCCAGGGGCCGCACGCGCGCCACGTACGGGGGGAGTCAGACGCCTCCCAAGTTGATCATCGAGGACCTGCAGAAAATCCAATCGTAAGCGATCCTTGCTTGTCTCATACTCGACGGGTTTGGACTTCATCGCAAGCAACAGAGAGTGAGAAATCTTGCTGTCATCCCGTACGTTTCTGTTCCTCCCCGCGACACGAGACGAGGCGCCGTGCTGACATCCTTACCAATACGGGTGGAGCTGGTATGAGCTGGATGGTTTCCGGGTTTGTGTTTGGCGTTTTGGGGAGTGTGCACTGCGTGGGCATGTGCGGCCCGCTGGCCCTAAGCCTGCCCGGCGCGGATCGGATGCCGGGGCGATTCCTGGTTGAGCGCGTGCTTTACAACGGGGGGCGGGTGGTCACGTATTCGGGACTCGGGGGACTTGTGGGCCTAGTGGGCCACGGTGCGTCGCTGGCCGGGGTGCAGCAGGCCGTGTCGATCGGGATGGGGATGCTGATGCTGCTGGTGGTTGTCGTGCCGTGGGTGCACCACCAGGTGCAACGGCTTGAGCAGGCCCCGTCGGCCTTCCTTCAGCACGTGATGGCGCCAATGGGCACGCTGTATGAACGCGGCGGCGCAGGGGCCATGCTGGCGATTGGGCTCCTCAACGGCCTGCTTCCCTGTGGCTTCGTGTACGCGGCCCTTGGGACGGCCCTCACGGCCGGCGGGGTCACGGACAGCATGCTCTTTATGGCGGCCTTCGGCGTGGGAACGGGCCCGGCCATGCTGGGGGTCAGTCTGCTTGGGCGGCTCGCGAGCACCGCGTGGCGGACGCGCCTGCAACGGCTTGTGCCCCTCGGCCTCGCTGTCGTCGGGCTGCTGCTCATTGTGCGCGGCCTGGCCCTCGGCGGTATGATTAGTCCGATGCTTTCGTCTCTCGGGTCAGTCGCTCAATGAGGGCGCTGTGCTGGGGATAGGCGTCCCTGAGCGCGGCCCGGTCGGCCATCTCAAAATCGGCAAAGTCGAACGCTGGGGCGGTGGTACACCCCGCAAGCGTGTAGCGGGCCGCGTCGGTGACAGTGGCGCCGAACCACGTTCCGGCCGGAACGACGGTGTGGAGATGCTGGTCTTCGTCGATCCGACGTCCCAGCGTGCAGGTTGTGTAGGTGCCGTCCGGCGCAATCTGGTGCAGGGTGAGGGGCGCCCCCGCGTAGAAGTGCCAGGCCTCGTCCTGTTGGATGCGGTGGAGCGCCGAAAATGCGCTGCCCGGCAGGAGAAAATAGATGAGCGCAGCGGCGTTTCGGTCCCCATCGAACCGGTCGGGCAGGGCCGTTTCCGGAATCGACGTGTCGGCCCGGTAGCTTTCCCGGTAGTATCCGCCCTCCGGGTGTGCTTCCAGGTCAAGCCGGTCAATCCAGGTCTGTGCGTCGGGCATGAGGCGAGGAATCAGTCGTAGGGAGAACAGGCACAGGCCACAACATAGTGCCCGCCTGCCGGTCTCGCAACGATCGGGGCGGGGCACGCAGAGCAGCGTAAAGATACGCGGAGACCGCCGAGTGAGGGGAGCCAAATGCGACATTGGCCGCTCTGCCTATCCGATGGCGCCGCTAAAGGCGTACCATCCGAGCCCCACGGTAAAGGCAAACCAGCCCCAGATAATGTGTTCGAGGGTGGCCTGTAGGGTGGAGCCGCTCCGGGCATACGTGCGGGCACAGAGCAGGCCCAGCGGGACCGTCATGAACGGAGCGGTCCAGTTGCCGAAGATGATATGGGCGAGTCCGAAGGCCACCCCGCTAGCAATCACCTTGGTTCGGGAACTGCGGAAGAGCGGGTGATAGCGATGGAAAAAGAACGTGCGGAAGACGATCTCCTGCGGATAGACCGACAACACCGGGTAGGTGATCATCAGAATGAGCCACACGTCCGTGTGCGATAGGGGAAGACGCCACAACAACTCGGGGCGGAGCGCCGCAAAAAGAAGCCCGACGACCAATGCCCCCGGCAGGAACCAGGTCAAGGTACGACGGAGGTGATGGCAAAAGGCCGATCGATTCCAGAATTGCGTGTGCTTGAAGTTGTCGTCCTTCAAGAGAAGCACCGTACAGCCGGCAGCAAGAAGGAGAAGAATGGGCGCCACCCAGCCGTCAAGCATATCACGCTGGGTATAGAGCAGGAGAGGAAGGCCGATGTATAATACGCACAGTTCAATGGCCAGGTAAAGCCGACTGTAGCGACTGGGTACCAGGAACGCGCCCTGAAACCAGTTCGACAGATCCGAGACGCACACCGACTGTTCGCCATCCGGTGAACGAGACGAACGGGGACGGACGTGATATGACATGGGGAGCTCCTCCAGAGCGATTGAGGTTACAGCTCGGAATGGGCGATGGCGGCTCGTTGCCTCGTGTGCTCCCGACGGGTCCGGAATGTACGGACGTATGAACGTATGTAAGACAAGAAGCAGACGATGTGTCCGAGACGGGACCGGAGTGTTAATCCGGAGCTGAAAGCGGATGTCGGGTCGAGATGCTCTTCTCTTAGCACGTGTTATCTTTTATTTGCACAATAATCATACCAGGGTAATGAAGTCTTGAGGGGAAAGCAAGAGGAGAGGCGGATAATGACAACAGGATAGGATTGCTGTGGAAGAGGAGGAGTTGGGCATTCACACGTGCTCCCCTACGCCGACGGAAATGTCAGTATACCGCCGGTGCGTTGGGGGGGCGATGTGCTTTTGGCGCATCCGTGCGCCGAACGGGTCTGCCGATTGGGAAACGAGAAATGATTACGGCTCCTCGGCAGATGTGAGCGCCTTCGCAATGCGAGCGGCGGTGTCGTCAAACGACCGAAAGGTACACCCCAGCTCTTCTTGGGCGCGCGTACTGTCGAAGCGATAGGTGCACGACGCCGTCCGGGCGATCGACCGAGGAAGAAGGGGACGCGTGCGGGTCACCATAGAGATCGCCTCCGCCACGACAGCCCCGGTCCGCAGGACGGATCCGGGAATGGTATATTGGGGCGGTTTCCTCCCGAAGGTCGTCGCAAGCGCGGCGGCAATGGATTGCCAGGATCGATTGTCGCCGCCGAGAATGTAGCGTCGCCCCGATTCGCCGTTTGTCATCGCCGCCCGATGCCCCGCCGCGACATCCTTTACGTCGACGACGTTCGTCCCACCCGGTGGAACCGCAATCATCCATCCGCTCCGAACCGCGTCCACAATGCGGCGGGTGTTGGTGTCGGGGCCGCCGACGCCGAAGATGACGGCGGGATTGACGATGACAGCGTCCAGCCCTTCGGCAATGCCGCGATGCACTTCCATCTCGGCCCGGCGCTTCGACCGGGCGTAGGCCGACCGGTGGACGCCGCCCTCCCAGGGCGTGGTCTCGTCGATACGCGTCTCCGAGGCCGGCGGGCGCCCGAGGGCGGCGATGCTTGAGGTGTGCACGAGGCGGTCGACGTCCGCTTCGAGAGCAGCATTCACAACGTTGGCCGTGCCGTCGGCATTAATCCGGCGAAGGGCCTCGTCGTCCCGGGGATCGAAACTGACCTTTCCGGCCACATGGTACACGCGATCCACGTCCGTCATCGCATCGTACAGGCTACGGGCGTGGGTGATATTTCCGACCGCGTGGTCGACCTCGTCGGCAACCGCGCCCAGTAGATTCAGCGACGAGGTGTCCCGCCGAAAAATCCGCACGTCGGCCCCCTGGTCCACGAGTTGGCGTGTGAGCACCGATCCGACAAAACCGGTACTTCCTGTTACGAGTACCTTTCCGTCCGTAGGCATACCTGATTCGGGGCGTGAGAACGAGCATCGAGGTCAAACGGAGCCGACGGGAGATCCAACGTTTGGAAGCGGTCCACAATTGAATTGATAAACCGCCTTTCGTAGCCGCAGTTCTTCGCTGAATCGTCAGTCGGACGATGAGGAGGCGTCTTCGGGCGCGACGTGGGTAGCGAATCGGTCAATTTCCGTCTCCAGCCGCGTGCGCATGGGGGGCAGCCGGGGATCGTCGTGGTGGATCGAGGTGTCCAGGACCGCCCGGTGGAACCACAGTTGGTCCTCGTCATCACCGCTGAGCATCGCCAGAATGTTTTCGCCCGCCTCCAGGCTCTGATTGATCGACCAGAGGTTGTGAATCTTGTCGGCCAGGCTAATGGCCATGGCCCGGGGCGTGCCGGTCCGGAGGCTGTCGAGGTATCCCTCCTTGCGGTCGCGCCAGGGACGCATCTCGCCCGTCTCGTCGAGTTTCTGTTCGGACACCTGCGCCACGAGGGACGTCACCTCCCGTCCCACCGCCTCTCGGAGCTGCTGGCGTCGCAGGCGCTGCCCGTACCGGTTGGCGTCTTCGATCGTGTCGTGCAGGTAGGCCGCCGCAACGGTGGTCTCGTCCCAGCGGGCCCGGCGCACGATGGACGCCACCGCGGCCAGGTGCGCAATCACCGGCACCTGCACCACCTCCTCGTTTGGCACCTCGAAGGCCGGGTCGCGCCACACGCTTTTTCGATACGTGCCGTCGTGCCACTGGGCCGCCAGTTCGGCGGCGTGCTCGACGAGGGGACTAAACAGGGCGTCGGGGGCGGGAACGTCGTCCATCGAGAATCGGCAGGTTCGTTACAGCTCTACGATCTGGTGGGCGGCGGTATCAGTCGATAGCGAGGTGCGAAGGTCGTCGAGAAGACCGAGACTGTACTTGTTGAGGTAGTACAGCACGTTGACGAAGCGTTCCTGAAGCGTCCCCTGGGGGCGAAGGTTGACCTGGGCCTTATCCAGCTGCGCCCGCACGTCGTCCCGGTGACGCTTCTCGGCCCGGACGGTGCGCTGCTTCAGATCGTCCATCTCTTCGACAATCGCCGCGCGGGTTGCTTCCGCCGAAGACGTAAGCGTTTGATCCACGGCCTCCACCTCCGGCTTCAGGGCATTGAGCGCCTTGTGCATCTGGGTCGTGGCCTCCTGAAAGACCGCGTCGATGTCGACCTCCATCGTATTAACGACAATGTCTTGAAACAGCGCCTCCGGTTGCGCACGGAAGTCGCAGACCGACAGCTCGTACGTGTCGAGCACCTTCTGCACCTTGCCCTCCACGAGGCTCACGCTGGCCCGCGGATGGATGAGCGGCATGTCGAGGTCGGCCCACTCGTAGACGCCGCCGTACTGCGCAAAGTAGGAGACCTCGCCCGGCCCCGCCACGTAGGCGGCGGTGGGGAGCAGCAGGTCCTGCATGAGGGGCCGCAGCACGACGTTGGGACTAAACCGCTCCGGCTCTGCGTCGAGCCGGTCGAGCAGTTCCTCCTGTGTGAATGTGCGCTCGGTGTGTCGTAGTTGAAACCGGCCGCTGTCCGTCTGGTCGATGGCGTAGCGC
Organism: uncultured Salinivenus sp.; assembly: GCA_964407535.1. Classification (GTDB taxonomy): domain Bacteria; phylum Bacteroidota; class Rhodothermia; order Rhodothermales; family Salinibacteraceae; genus Salinibacter. Next base: position 30,187 of record CAYOWD010000007.1, read on the forward strand.
CCGTCGTCGTCGAGCCAGAAGAGGTTGGTGGGCTGGGCCTGCACCTGGGCGTGGTAGCCCTGCGCGCGGAGGCGATCGCCGGTCGTGTTAACGTGGTCGACCGCCGTCTCCGAGTCCGCCAGGTCGCGACGGAAAAGCGGACGGGTGAGGGCCTTCAGGCGCTCGTCGTCGGGATTGATAAACACGAGGCCCTCATCGTCGAACAGCGAGCGCATCAGGCGAGCGAATGCGTCTTCGAGATGAACCCCCGGCTGGTAGGCCGACCGCACGGCGTCCATCACGTCTGGCTTGAAGTCGGACGGCGGAAGGAGGTCGTCCAGTTGGTCGAGGACCGTCGTCACCGCATCGGTGAGGGCGAGGCGGCCCACCGGCCCCGGATTGTCGTTGACGCCCGGGGCGTACGAGAGCGACACCAGTTCATTGCGCCGGAACAGGTGCGCGGTGGCAATTTCCTCAAAATCGTGATCTTCGCCCTCGACCCAGAAGACCGGCACCACCGTCCGTCCGGTCTGCTCCGCCCATTCGTCGGCCAGCTGGAGCGTGGTAATCGTTTTGTAAATCGTGTAGAGCGGCCCGGTAAAGAGCCCCACCTGCTGGCCCGTCACAATGGCCACCGTCTCCGGATCCCGGAGCGCGTCGATGTGTTGCTGCGCGGCCGGGCCGCCGTCCCATTCATCGTTTTGGTCGGTGAGCACGTCGGCCAGCGTGGCCCGATCCGCCGGTCGTGCGGCAGCGTGGTCGGCCCGTTCGCGGCGGGCGTCGGGAGCGCGCCAGTCGCCGGGATAAAAGTCGGCCACTGCGTCGAAGTTGGAGCAGTACTCGACGAAGAGGTCGGGAAACGCGTCCAGGTCGGCGGGCGGACAGCGGCGCACGGGAGGAGAGGTCGACATGCAACGAGACGGATCGAATGGGCAGGGGGGCGAGGCCGTCGGTGCGTCGTTCGGCGTCAACAAAAAAGGCGAAGCCGGCGGGGAAATCCCGTCCGGCTTCGCCGAAGACAAGGGGCTCGGTCGCGCGCCGCAATCGAGGACGCCGACGACTAATTTTGATTCTGCTCTTGCTCTTGTTCTTGCTCCAGCCGTTGAATCTCGTCGCGCAGCTCGGCGGCGCGCTCGTAGTCTTCTTCCTCCACGGCCTTTTCCAGCTGCTTCTGCTTCTTTTCAAGCTCAGTGCCCTCCGGCTCGTCCGCCTCCCCTTCGCTCATGGACGCTTCCTCGGCCTGTTGCGTGATGGAGGAGATGCCGGATTCGTCCTCCGCCACGATGCCGGCTTCGTCCAGCACCATGGGCGCCACGTAGATCGGGGCGTCGACCCGGACCGCGAGCGCCACCGCGTCGCTGGGACGGGAGTCCAGTTGGTGCTCCTCCCCGTCATGACGGTAGCGAATCTTGGCAAAGAAGGTGCCTTCTCGAAGCTCATCAATGACGACCTCCGTGACCTCCACCTCCAGCTCCTCGAAGGTATCCCGGAGCAGGTCGTGCGTCATCGGCCGAGGCGGCTGAATCTTCTCCAGCTCCAGAGCGATTGCCTGCGCTTCAAATGCACCGATGATGATAGGCAAGCGGCGATTGCCCTCTACCTCTCCCAAGACGAGCGCGTAGGCGCCCCCGCTGGACGGGCTGGTAGAGAGACCGATGATATCAACCCGGGTAAAATCCATCGCGATCTCAGTGTATTCAGAAGAAGCATCCGACACTCGAAAAGGCCGACGGGAGTTCCCTGTCAAAACAAGAATTCCCTCTCACGCGTCGTTGTTCGGAGCGTCCGAATAAAGCGTCTTCTCCAACGCAGTCAAAAACGCCTTGTTCTCTGCTCGGGTCCCTCCATTCACGCGCAAATACCCTTCCAGTTCAGGATACCCCCCCATGTTGCGTACCAGCACCCCGTGATCGGCCAGCCGGTCCTGCAACGGGTCGGCCGGCATCGGGGTCGTGAAGATCACGAAATTTGCTTCGGTCGGCACCGTTTCGACCCCGTCCATGCTCTTGAGGGCCTCGGTCAGCTCCGTCACCGAGACCTGCAGGCGCCGCACGCGTTCTTCGAGGAGCCCGGGGCGGTCGAGCACCGCGAGAGCGGTTTGTTCGGCCATCCGGTCGACCATGAACGGCAGGCGTGCCTTCATGAGTTCCTGCACCACCGGTGCCCGGGCAATGAGGTAGCCGAGTCGACTGCCGGCTAGCCCGAACGCTTTCGACAGCGTGCGGAGGACGATGAGATTGGGGTGGTCGTCCATCAACTCCACCGCCGAGGGATTGGAGTTGAACTCCACGTAGGCCTCGTCCACCACCACAATGCCGTGAGCGGCCGCGGCGACCCGTTCAATCTCCGACAGCGTCATGGCTCGGCCCGTCGGATTGTTGGGCGTGGCCAGAACGGTCAGGGTGGCGTCCGTCTCGCGCACCGCCTCAACGAGACCGTCCGTGTCGAACCGCAGGTCCTCGCGCGGAGGCACGCTCGTGAGGTCCGCATCTTGCAGCCGCGCCACCTTTTCGTAGAGCGAGAACAGCGGGCGCGGCAGCACCATCGGGGTGCCGGGCTCCAGGAAGGCGAGCCCAAACGTGTACGTAATCTCGTTGGAGCCGTTGCCGACGATGATGTTTTCGGGCGCAACGTCGTCGTGCTCCGCCAGGGCCTCTCGCAGCCGCTGCGGCTGTTCGCTCGGGTACCGGTTGAACGCGATCTCCCCAAACTGCTCCAGCAGCTCCGCCTTCAGGTCGTCGGGCAGATCGTAGGGACTTTCGTTCTGATTGAGCTTGACCTCGATGTCGCTCGGCAGGCCCACCACGTACTCGCTTTCCTCGCGTACGGCGGGACGAATGCACTCGACCGCGTCGTCGATCGAGCTTGAAGACGTATCAACGGCCATGGGACCCGGGGCAATGATCGGTTGATAATTTGGGCAGTCGTCGACGGCGTGGCGACGTACGAACGTCAACAACAGCGCCTTTTCGGTAATGGACCCTCAACATACTGCCGGGGCGGTCGAATGTCTCACGGGTCACGACTTTTTCGTACCGGTTGTACTGCAGGTACTATGCGGTTCGGTTGAGTCGTTCGCGGATGGCGTCGGCGTGGGCCTGCAGGTCCTCGGCCTCGGCCAGGGTCACGATTTGGTCGCCGGTCTCTCGGAGCCGGTTCTCCGAGTAGGACAGCACGGACTGGGTGCGAATGAAGTCGTCCACGCCGAGCGCCGAGGCGTGCCGCGCCGTGCCGCCCGTTGGGAGCACGTGGTTGGGGCCGGCAAAGTAGTCGCCCACCGGCTCCGACGAGTATTCGCCGAGGAAGATGGCGCCGGCGTGCCGGATGCGGGTCATGGTGTCCCACGGGGCGTCGACGTGCAGTTCCAGGTGCTCCACCGCAAGCTCGTTCATGAGGTCGACGGCCTCGGTCATTGTGTCGGTGACGATGCAGGCGCCGTAGTCGTGGAGGGCGTCTTCAATCACGTCGGCGCGCGGCAGGCCGGGCACGCGGGCCGCCACTTCGTTCTGCACAGCCTCGGCCAGATCGCGGTGGGGCGTGATGAGGATCGCCGAGGCGCGCACGTCGTGCTCGGCCTGCGAGAGGAGGTCGGCGGCAATGAAGGCTGCGTCGGCGGTGTCGTCGGCCAGCACGCCGATCTCGCTGGGGCCGGCCACCGAGTCGATGCCCA
>CAYOWD010000008.1:0-26818 GCA_964407535.1 uncultured Salinivenus sp.
CTCGCTTCCTACATCGCTGCGACCTCGTAATGTTCTTTCGCTGTCCTACTTAGGACCTCGGAGATGAGTCAGAGCGACTTCATTAGACACGCTCTGACTGAGCATATGAATGAAAGCGCCGGTGTGGGCTGGTCAAATGTCAACCCGGACCAGACAGTCCTCTCATTCGAGAGCCCCGACGACACAGCCTAATGAATTTGATGATGATCTTTCACGTGTCAGAACCGGAATCTCATTCCTTCTTGCAATTTCTGCTGATAGCTCTCGCTAGTATTTTTGGGACGATGGTCGTCGGCGGGACGGTTTCCACCGACGCCAAGAAGATTCCTAGAACCGCCGTCCCCCAAGATCTCCCGGTCTTGAGAACAGACCATATCGGCGTGTATTCAGAAAGCGACACGACTCGTCCCCGTCCAATTGACGTGAAGCCCTGCAGTGTACACGCGACCTATCGAAATAGGGAGAACGCCTTTCTTCCATATGAGCCTGTCCGTGATGATGTCGTCCCCTCATTGCACGAGTTTACGTGCCGATGGGCGGTCGGCAATGATCTGAGTATCGACTCAACCCGGCTTCCGACGTACGTTCGTCCGGTCGGCGACAGCCTGCGGGTGGGAGATGCGCTGGCCTACAGCGTCGAGATGGCCGCGCCCGATACCCTGGATTACAAAGACCTCTACTTCGTCGCCGAGGTCGGGGACTCCCTCTTCTACAAAGATATCATGAGGATGCGCCCAGACGGCCGTACGCAAAGTGCAAAGGTCCGATCGATTCGTCCGATTGACGTGGAGGGCGCCGAGTCGCAGTACATCTGGTACGAGTACGCGGGATTCGCAAAAGGAGAGGGCCATCCGACCCCGGTCTACGAGGAGTGGGCGGGGCACATTTTCAGCTACGACCCGCGGCGGGGAATGCGCCATCTTCATTTCGCTCCGGTTCGAACCGAGGCGCGGACCGGCGATACGGTTCACGGGGTCAGGCAGTGGGACGTATCGGTGCCGGAGCCTGGGATTATGAAAATCGAGCCGCGGCTGAAGAAGGGGGACGACGTGAAGATCGCTCCTCGAGAATGGCTCGGCAAGCACGTGATCGACCGATCGGCCACGACCAAGCGGGAGGTAGAAGCAAGGGCCGGCTACAGGGACATTATCGACACCACGGAGGTGGAAAACTGGCGGGAAGAATACGAGCAGCGGTACTGAGCGAGAAAGAAAGGCCCATTCCGAGCGCAACGTCCAGGCAGGCTTCCTCGGCATTTTCGCGACGAGTACCGGAGGATATTTGGGCCTCCATCACCGAATCGGAAGGGGCTCTCCGGGCGCTCAACACCTGGGACGCGGCCTTCCTTTCGGCCGGGCCGTTTCAGCACACCGCCGGGCGTGATGCGGCCGATGTCCGGGCCGGGACGCGAGGGGCTTGTTTCGGGGACGAGGGCGGTGGTTGAAAAGGGAAAGAAACGAAGGGGATGGGGGGAACGGGCGTCCCCGGACGAGCGTCAAGGTCGGCGCATGTGGCCGCTGCTTCCGATGACATCTGTTCTTCGTTGTTCCTATGCCGTTTTCGCTCACCAGTCTCGTCGACGATCATCCGTCCTTCCGAACGCACGGCGGCGTGCGGGCCGATCTGGAGGCGGCCTGTGCGCGTCATCCCGATATTGCGACCTTTCGGGAACTGGGACCGAGCGAGGAGGGGGCCATGCTCTACGGGGTGGCACTGGGGACGGGCGACCGTACGGTGAGTCTCATTGCGGGGAATCACGCCGACGAGCCGGTGGGGCCGGAAACCCTTCGGGCCTTCGTGCTGAACGGACTGGCCAATCGGAATAAGATGGAGCCCTGGCTCCGCCGGTACCAGTTCGTAATTGTCCCGCACACCAATCCCGACGGGGAGGCCCGCAATCGGAAATGGATCGAGGCGTGGCCCGACCTCAGCGCCTGTGTCCAGCACGCCGTGCGCGAGAAGCCGGGCCGCGACCTGGAGTATGGCTTTCCGTCCATGCGGCCCGAGAATGAGCACGTATCGGCCTTCTTGCGGGAGCACGGGCCGTTCGAGCTTCACGCGAGCCTGCACGGGATGACCGCGAGCGAGGGCGCGCTATTGCTCATCAACCGGGACTGGACCTTTCGGACCCAGGCGCTCCGGGACGGCTTTCGGGAGGCGGCCGCGGCGCAGGGCCTCCGCATGCACGATCACAACCGGAAGGGGGAGAAGGGCTTCTTCTGGATTGAACCCGGCTTCCAGACCACCCCCCGCGGCGATGCGATGCGCACGTACTTCCGGGCACAGGACGATCCGGACACGGCCGAGCAATTCCACGACAGCTCGATGGAGTTCGTGATGTCCCTGGGCGGCGATCCGCTGGCGATGGTCACGGAGTTGCCGCTGTTTCTGGTTGAGAATGAAAACCCGACGCTGGGGCGTCCCGACCAGTATCTGGCGCTGCGGGAGCGGCTGCCCGAGATCAAGGCGCGCCTTGACCGCGGCGACGACGTGGAGGACCTGCTGGCACCGTTCAGCCTGACGCCCGTGCCGCTGGAGACGGCGATGCACCTGCAGCTGCAGGCCCTTGAACTGGGGCTGGAGGCGGTTTCGCCCGCCGACGCGGATCCGATTCTTGGGTAATACCGAATCCGACTGAAGGATTTGGGTATGTACGTGTGTAAGTATGTAAGTATGTACGTGATACACATCCGGTTGCGCTTACCGATCCGTGAGAAAGTACGTAAACGATCTTCTTCGGTCTGGTGTGAACCGTGTTCAGTTATGAGCGAAACTGAACTTTAGAAACTTGTTCACGGATCGGTATACCGATATTTCTGCATTCCCGAACGTTATAGGCGGCGCTGGGATAACGATTACAGGAACGTATTCCGGGGAGGAATCGGGAATCTCTGTTCGGGCACGGTTTTTCCGGCACGTATCTTAGGTCGAGAGGTGAGCATGTCGGAGAGGCGGGGCCGTCGACTCGACAAGATGGATTCGGGACCGGTTGCGATCGGTCGCGGCGTATGCTTCGTGCTTTACTTTCCCACTGTCTCCCACCACCGTGCCGTTTTCCGACGAGGAACTCATTTCCCGTTTGGGCCTGGAGGCCCTCGATCGCCGAATTGCCGGGTGGATGCGCCGATACGGGCACTTTGTGCTCCGGATGGGGCTGGCCGTGGTCTTTATCTGGTTCGGGCTTTTGAAGCCGCTCGGCCTGAGTCCGGCCGCCGACCTGGTTCGGCGCACGGTGTATTTTGTGCCCCCGGACGTGTTTCTCCCCATTCTCGGCTGGTGGGAGGTGGCCATCGGCGTGGGGCTGCTCTACCGCCCGCTGAATCGGACCGCCATTTTCTTGCTGTTTCTGCAGATGCCCGGCACGCTCCTCCCGCTGGTGTTGCTTCCGGAGGTGTGCTTTACGCAGATTCCCTGGGGCCTTACGCTGGAGGGGCAGTACATCATCAAAAACGCGGTGCTCATCGGAGCGGCCCTCGTAGTGGGGGGCACTGTCCGGGAGCGAACGTCTGACGAATCCCGCCTGTGATACGGATTCCAATTGGAGAGGGCGGGATTCCGCAGACATGCGCATCCATCAAGCCGGACCGCCGTCTCCCGAAGCGGAAAACGTTAAAGATTTGAAAATGAGAAGGTTGACGAATCCTGCCGATCGCGTTGAGGGATGACCGGACCTCATGATTCGGAAGCGAGCGGTATAATGGTCGCGGCTCGCCGGAGAGGGGAGACTACGGATCGGTGGGCGCGAGTGAGGAGCGGTTGGTGTCCTCTTCAAGCTGTTGAATGCGCCGCTGTTGCTCGTCGACGGTGGCGCGTAGGCGCTCGGTTTCGCGACGGAGCCGCTCGTTCTCGTCCTGCAGGGCAACTCGTTCCCTGTGGAGCCGACGGGCCGTGTCCCGGGCGTTCTGCAGGGCCTCGTCGAGACGGGACAGCAGGTCGGTCGCCGTCGTGCCGGCGTCCGGATCGGACGCGGTGGGGTCGTCGGACCGATAGATCCAGAGCTCAAGACGGAGTTCGTCGAGCTCGGTGGTGAGAGCGTCGACCAGGTCGAGCGCCTCCTGTATGGGCGTCCCGTCGGGCGCGTTCTCGGGGGACGAGTCGGGTGGGGTACGGACGGCGTCCATGCGGTCCAGCAGGGACTCGATAATGGTGAGCCGCCGCCGGGCCTGCCGGCGCTGTTGGATGCGTAACTGTTCTACCTGCCGCGTCAGGGCCGCGATGCGGGACACCGCGTCCTCCAGGCGGTCGACCCCGTGCGCCTCCAGTCGCTGCTGCACCCGATAGTGGGCGCGGAGCAGCCGCTTCATCGTCCGAATCTGTTTCAGCGCTCCGTCGGGATGGCGGGCACCCACCTCGCGACAGAGCACATCCGCAATCGAGCGGGCGCGGGACGCGTCCTCCGAGGTTGTGTCGGTCTGGGACGGTGGGGGCATGGGAGGAGAAAGGTCGGGAGGGGAAGACGGAGAGCACCGGATCCGGGGCCGTCCGGGACGTTATTCTTTTCGGACCATAATCCAGTTGTTGCCCGCCTCGTCCTGGTACATGCGTACCTGCACGAGGGTGGGGCTCATCTTGTAGGTGAAGGTGTACGTAAAGCGCTCGTCGAGGTCGCCCTTGCGGATGCCGTCCTTGAAGCGACCGTGGAAGAGCCGGTTGCCGCTACAAGGGGCCAGTTGGGTGAAGAAGTTGCGGCCCATTGCGTCTTCCGGCTCCACGTCGGCCAGCTCGGCCTCGTACCGATTGTAGAATTCGACGATGCCGTTGTCGTCGACCTGGACAATGCCGAACGGGGCCTGGTTGAGCGTCTCGTCGGAGCAGGTGCGGAGCACCTCGCCGAGCTCGTCGTCGTCGAAGTTGTGCCCGAACTCCTCCTCGACGGAGGTGTCGGTCTCGGCAAACGAGTCGACGGATTCAACTTCCGAGTCGTCCTCGGCATCGTCCTCGGCGAAGTCCTTGGATTGCAGGAAAGAATAAAGATCGGCGTCAGAGTCAGACATTTACACTAAGGAATGGGTGGGAAAAAGGTCGGTAAGGGAAAGACTTATTCGGCGCGCTCAAACAAGAGCCAGTTTGAGCCGCTCGGCCCGGCGCGGTACAAGTGGACGAAGAAGGCCGTAGGGGGCCGGCGGCGCGATACGAAGGTGTACGAAAATCGAGTGTCCATCCGGCCCTGTTCGATTCCGTCCCGAAAGCGGTTGAGGAAGAGCGTGTTGCTCGTGCTGGGCACGATTTCGAACAGAATCTCGCCCAGAAGCTCGGAGCGGGAGTCGACGTCGTCCAGGCCGGGGAGGGTACAGGCGGCTTCGTTGAGGTACTCGATGCGTCCGTCGTCGTCCAGGCGAAGGGCGCCGACCGACAGATCGTCGAGCTCGGCTTCGGGAAAGTCGTCGAGTTGGGGGAGCGTGTCGTCCGGCAGGAGGGCCGGGCCCGCGTCGTCCGGCGGTCCGTCGTCCGGCGGTCCGTCGTCCGGGGGGACGGGGGGCGGGGACGAGGGCGGCGCCGATGCGGGCGCGTTGTCCGTGGTCTCGGACGCAGGAGCGGTTTCAGATTGCACCATGTCCACAATTTCGGGGACGTTGCTCGTGCCCAGCTGCTCCTCAAGCTGCTCCAGGCGATCGTAGCACTGATCGTGTTCGCGTTCGAGGGTTTGCAGGCGGGACTCCAGCTCGTCGATGTGCTCGACGGCTTCGTGGGCGTTGGCCAGGCCGATGTCCAGGAGCGCCTCTTTCTCACTGTACAGCGCCTCCAACTGATCCTCCAGGGTGGAGATCATCTGCTTGGGGAGGGGACCCGCATTTTCGGCGGCCTCGTGGGCCGTGGTTGCCGTGCCGTTGGAGGAGGGCTCCGGCTGCAGGGAGGGAGACTCCAGGTCGGGCGGTCCGGCGGAGGCGGCTTCGCGGTCGGCGTACAGGTCGTCGAGCTGCGCCGTGAGGGCTTCGACCATTTCGATGACCTCGTCGGCGTCGGACACCCCGAGGGCGCGTTCGAGCTTTTCCTGTTCCGAGTACAGGGCGGCGAGCTGCTCGAACGTATCCTGGCTCTCAGTAACGGGGGCGTCCTGCGTCTGCACCAGCTCCTGTTCCTCATACAGCTCATCGAGCTGGGCCGACAGACTCTTGATCATGTCTATTGCTGATTTGACGCTCGTCACCCCGGCCTCTTCCAGGTGTTCGTGGTCGGCCCGATAGGCCTCAAGCTGGTTGCTCATGTTGCGGGTCATGGTGGCCAGTTCCTCGGCCTCTTCCGGACTGGAGATGCCCAGACGCTCCTTGATGGCCGCCAGTTCCTGCTGGGTGGCGGGATCGGTCTGCGGATCGCCGCTCTCCGACTCGGCACCGAGAACTTGAATCGCAGCGGCCAGATTGTCCGGAGCGTCCTCCTCGGGGAGCGGATGCGAGGCCGTGCTGAGCAACGACTCGGCGGCCCCGATCAGATGGTTGAGGGCCGTTTCCGGGGAGGCGCCCTCCGGCGGCACGAAGCCGAAGAAGGTGCCCAGCTGCTCGATCTGGCGCGAGAGCCGTTCGTTGCGTTCATCACGGGCCTCATAGAGGGACGCAAGCTGGTCGTTCATGCTGTCGAGCATGTCGACCGCGTCCTCCGCCGTCAGGTTGGCCTCGGCCAGCGCCTGCTGTTCAGCCTCCAGGGTGTCGAGGCGGTTGGTCATCCGACGAACCGAGGCGTCCATTTCTTTGACCTCCTCGGGGGTTGTGAGGCCCAGCACATCGGCCACAGCGTCCGCCAGGCGACGCTCGTCGGCATCGGCCGATTCGGTCTCGGCCTCGTCCTGCTCCTCGTAGAACGCCACCAACTGCTCTTCCATGTTCTCGATGGTGTCGAGGGCGGATTCGGCGTCGTAGCCGGCCTCGGCCAGCGACTCGTGCGTCTCGTTCAGCGTTTCGAGGTGCTCGTCCATCCGACGCACCATGTCGGCGAGTTCGTGCGCCTCCTCGGCCGTCGAAATGCCAAGCACGTCTTCTACTTCGTCGGCAAACGCATGCTCCTCCTCCTGCTGCGAGTAGAAGGACGACAGCTGCGTCTCCATGTTTTGGACCATCTCCAGCACGTCCTCGGTCGTACGGACCCCGAGTTCGTCCTTCAGGCCCTCGTGCTTCGCACGGACCGTTTCCAGCGTCTCGCCCATCCGCTTCACGACCGTCTCCATCTCGCGGGCCTCCTCGACGGTGTCGAGCCCGAGGGTGTCGGCAATTTGCGCGTTGGGGTCGTCCATGCTGGTCCGGCTCAGCAGGACCGTCGCGTGGTCCCGGATCGACCGCATCGTGTCGGGAAAGGCCGCCGGCGTGTCGGACAGCGACGGCATGTCGAGGTCCAGGGCGCGGACGGCCTGCCCGAGCACCTCGTGGGCCTCGGTGGCCAGGGCGGCCATCTCGTCGGCGGTCTCGCGGTCGTCGACCTCCAGGACGGCCGCGGCGGGCGCGGAGGCCGGCTCAGGCGCCTCGGACGGGGCGGGGGACGCCTGCTCCAGCCGATCGCATTTTTTCTGCAGGCGATCAATCTCGTCGAGCACGTCGTCGGCGCTCATGAGGCCTGCCTCGGCCAGCTGTTCCTTCTCCCGGTAGAGGTGGTCGAGCTGCTGCGTGAGGCTTTCGACCCGCTCCTGGGCCTCGCTCATCGACGACACGTCGAGGTGGTCGAAGAGGGCCTCGGCGTCCGGCGGCGGATCGTCGGCCTCGGACGCGTCGGCAGGGGCCTCCGACTGGAGGTGCTCCAGCAACTGCTGATTGCGTTCCTGAAGCGTTTGCAGCTGGGATTGCATGTCTCGAAAGGCCTGCTCGACCTCGTCGGCGCCGGCGGAGGTCGTCGAAGACGACGACGCACCGCCTGTGAGTCGGCGCACGCGGGGAACGACTTCCCGTGGATCGGAGATGTCCAGCAGGTCACATAGGATCGACCACTGCTCGGCGCACCAGTCCGCCGAGGGGATCGAAGAAGAGTCGCCGGAGCCGGGGCTGCTGTGCTGGGGGGCGGAAGAGTCAGCCATTAATTCGGGCGTACGATTCGAAGGAATGTTCGGAGCGACGGGCGAAATGCGAGGCGGGATGCCGGGGCCCAGAGTGAGGCTCTTCTGTCGACTATTGAGAGACGACCTGGGTACTTTCGTCCGGGCGCAGGTGGAAAGTCCCGTAGGGTCTTGCGCATCAAACTGGCCATTTCCCAGGGACACTACGTTGTACGGCCCGATCGACGGGGAGATTCCCGTCGTTCATTCAAAGGCACGTTCCCCTTTATTGACCATCAAAGACCGTTCCGATTCGTTCCGGCCGACCCAGTGCCATTGACCGAGAACGGAGCAGGACCGTCACGGCATGGGCCCGGCGGTGACGCGGCATCAATTGTAGTCGATGTGCGAGCGGGGGATGCCTACCTCCTGGAAGAGCGTCCGCCAGTAGAACTTCACGGACTGCGCGTGGTCCTTCGTGGCAAGGGTGCCCAGCAGGACGCGCACCCGGGTGTCCTGCAGCCGGGTGCGGTTCAGGACCATGAGGGAGTCGAGGGCCGCGGCGTCGGTGCGGGCCCACTGTTCGGCCTGGCTGCGCGAGCGGGGCGGGGACCGGTCAAAATTGCGCCGGTGGGGGCCGGGCATGCTCTCAAACATGTCGCTGAAGTAGTAGAGCACGTGCCGGTCGGTGTTGGGGGACAGGGTGGTGCCGGCGACGCCCAGGGTGCCCCAGAGGTCGGTCCATTCGGAGAACGACGACGAAAACGGGGCGGAGCGGAGGGCCTCCTGAAGACGGCGGGTGGTCTGCGTGATGAACTGTTCGGTCTTCTTCTTGTGCTCGGCCTGCGCCAGCGCCTGCTCGGCCTGGAACTGCTTGTCGTCCGGCGGCGGAATGTCGTTTTGGATGTCGACGTGATGGGCCTTGCTCAGCGTCTGCTCGTGGACGTAGAACAGGCTGATGCGGTCGCCGGCGGTGCGCATCCGCTGGTCGACGATGTGGGCGAGGGAGTCGAGGAAGAGCGCCCGGGCCTCCGGGTGGGCGCCGGTGCTTACGCTCTGGTCGATGAACACGAGGGTGTGGGTAGAGGGGGGCGCCTCCTCTGAAGAGGCCGACTCCGATCCGCATCCGAGGAGGAGCAGGAGGGCAAGTAGGGTGCACGTGGGGCGGAATAGGCGCGAGGACCCGGACGGGAGCGGGACGGAGCGGAACGACACGAACGGCACGAGAGACATTCAGGTGGACGAACGGGCGGCGGGGAGACGAGCGACGGGCTCAAGACGAGCGGGGGAGCAGGTTGCGAATGCCGACGTAGGAGGCCGGGGTGTCGTCGTCCGGGGCCGGCTGGTCCCGGCGGAGCGACGGGGCGCCGTCGCCGGCGGGGGCGTCGTCGTTGGCCGCCCGCGCCCGGTGGACGCTGCGCCGGTACAGGGACTGCAGGCACCGACTGTGGAGGTCGGCGCGTTCGTTGCGGAGGGTGCGCCGCCGGGCGCACAGGTCGTCGCGCCGCTCCTGCAGGGTGTTCAGCGACTCGGCGTCGTCGAGCGCCTGGCGCTGCTCCTCAATTTCGACCCTCCGCTCCCGAATCTTCTGCTCCAGGGCGTCGAGGGTGTCCGCCAGGGCGGTCCGTTTGGACGCAAGCCGACGGTGGGCCCGGTGGAGGCGGTAGCGCAGGTGATAGGCGCCCCGGATGTGCCCAAAGCCAATGCCGAGGCACACGGCGCCCGCCACGGCAAACAGGACGCCCGACAGCGCAAAGGCCCAGTACGCGAGCGGCCCCTCGATGAGGTCCTGCTGCAGGCGGTTGATGGTGCTCTGAATCTCCTGAATGGCCGCCGGGTCCGACGTTTCGGTGAGTTTGGCGGTCAGGCGCTGGATGCGCGTGCTGTTGGCAAAGGCCGACGACCGGAAGGCCCCTAGAATCCAGAGGGTGCTCAGGGCGCCGAGGGCACAGACGGAGATCACCCCCGCAAACACGTGCGAGCGGCCCTTCCAGTAGCGTCGTTCGACGAGGCGGTCGTACGCGGGTTTGAGCAGAACGGCCATCATGGCGAGGCCGAGGGCAAAGATCCAGGATTCGACCTCACCCCGAATCTTGAGGGCACTCGCCACGATCTCGCGCGACATAATCACGTCCCCGGCCACGAACAGCACGCCGGCCGTGGTATAGAGCCCGGCGTACAGGAGGGATCCCCGATTTTTCTTGGCCGACTGCTCTTCCTCCACCGCTTCGAGGGAGGTCTCCACGTCGTCCAGCTCCTGGGTCGTCTCCGCCCGCTGGGCCTCCAGTTCGTCGAGCGCGGTCTCGGCGGCCGTGAGATCGCGGCGCCGGGTGCGCACCTCGTCGAGCGACGATTCGACCGTATCGAGCTCGTTCTGTAGAGCGTCGAGGGCCTCCTGGATGCGGTCGCGGGCCACGCTCAGGGCGAGGTACGACTCATAGGCCGCGGTGTCGACGAGGCCGTCCTGCCCGTCTGCTTCGCCCTGCGTACGGGCAGCCTCCAGATTGGGAGCATCCGCGGAGGCGCCGTTCGAGGACGGGTCGGGGGCGGCCGGCGAGGGAGAGGACGATGTCGAGCTCATGGCAGGAGGAGGAGGACCAACAGCATGCCAGCGAGACCCGGAACGCGAGGCCCCCGATTTGCAGGATCGGTAGCAGCATCGCTGGGAATGGCTGCCCGCAGGGGCGGCGTTCCGGGTGCAGTGCGGGGCGGCGGAGGCGTTTGCCGATCCTGCCGGACAAGTCCGGCTGACCTCCACTAGGCCGAAGAAAATCGTTTACGTACGCTCTCGCGAATCGGTACCCCCACACCACAAACGATAACATCGACGGTCCGGGATGGTTCGGTCGATACGGAGCACCTTCATCCTCGACATCCGTTATGGGTCGAAATGGAGACGGATCGGAACGGCCCGGCGAGACGGAGTTTCAATGAAAGACGGATGCTGACGAAGAAGAAACCGAAAGCGCGGCGGTACGCCGAGCGATCTGTTTCCACCAATGCATCGTCCGTCTCGCCGTCCGGGCGCTGGCAAGCGATTTGCTCAACTCGACGATGGGGGAGCACGGTGAGGGCGAGAGCGGGACCGATATCGTCTTTTTTCTTCCAGTATAGATTGTCTTTTCTGCCCATGCCGAGTCTCAAAGAGCAAATGGAGCGTCTTCGTCAGGACGTGAAGCGTCTTCGCCAGGCCAACCAGGAGCGGTTAGGGACGCTTCGGGAGGAGGCCCAGCACACCAAAACGGAGGTCCAGGAAATGATGGCGGCTGTCCGCGAAAGCTTACAGGCATCACGCGAGGAGGGCCGGGCGGAGCGGGGGGCTCGAATCCAGGAATTGCAGGAGGGTGTCCGGGCCGCACAGGGGGAAGTGGCCTCCATGCTGTCGACCTTTCGCGAGCAGCTGGTGGCGGCCACGCAGGCAGACCGAGAGGAGCGTGCGGCGGCTGCGGAGCGGGCCCGCGCCGCGGCGGCTGACCTGCGAGATCAGGTGAAGACGCTGAAGAAGACGTTTGCCGACGACCGATCGGTCCAGCGCGCCGCGGATCAGGAGGAACGGCGGACGTTTCTTTCTGATGTGCGGGCCTCCGTCGCCGAGATTCTGTCGTCGGCCCGGGCGACGCGCGCCCAGATACGGTCCGAACTCAACGACATCCGGCAGGAGTGGCAGGACCGTCGGGCCGAATACAATTCGCGGACTGAGGACGGGGCAGCCCAGGAAACGGCGTCGTCCGCGTCGGGGGCTGCAGCAACCGCTTCGCCCTCTACCAAGGCCGCCCCGGCAGCGAATGCCGAGGCCGCCCCGAGCTCATCGGAGGGAAGCGGGGCGGATGGGGAATCCGTGGTCGAAGCTCCGGAGCCGGAGATGCCGGATGGAGGCGCCTCGAATGGGGCCGAGGACGACGACGCGTCGTCTCCGGAGGCTTCGGAGGCAGAGATGACCGATTCGTCCGAAGACGCGGACGCCGAAGAGGGCGGGCTTGACCTGGATGAGATGCGGAAGACCCTTAATCCGGATGGGGAGGAAGAGGTCGACGACTTTTCTACGATCCAGGGCATCGGGTCGAAGATGGCGTTCCGGCTGCGCGAGGCCGGGATTGAGACGTTTTCGGATCTGGCGGTGCTTTCGCCCGACGACATCCGCGACATCATGGGCGGCCTCCCGGCCTTTGCCGACGTGGAGGCCTGGATCGAGCGGGCGGCGGAACGGGCCGAGGAAGAATAGCCGGTTGTTGTCCGTGGGTCGGCACGCCGGAGGTTCGGCCTGTCGGCGGACTCGGAGCGGAATGGGCTTCCGTTGCTGCAGCATCTCTGATTCGACGACGCGCTCTCCATGTTTTTGATCGACGATCTGTTTCTGGCGCCCTTCCGCGGGGTGAAGTTTATCGCGGAGTCGGTGTACGACGCCGCCCAGGAGGAAATTGAAAATGAGCGGCAGGCCCTCCGCGACGAGATCAACGATCTCTACATGCAGCTCGAAACCGGGGAGATCACGGAAGAGGAGTTCGAGGAGCGGGAGGAGGCGATTCTCGATCGGCTGGAGGCACTGGAAGAAACGGAGGCGACGCTGGAAGGAGCGGGGCCGTCCGCCGAGGAGGCGTCGGGTGAATCGGAGGCGTCCGACGAGTCGGAAGACCCGGACGCCTCGGGGGTATAGGCGAATGGCACGTGATCCGCTTCCGGCTGTGTTGACTGCCGACGTCGACTGGATCCTGTTTGGCGGGAAGGGCGGCGTGGGCAAAACGACCTGCGCCGCGGCGACGGCCCTGTATCGGGTAGAGCACGGGACCGCGCCCGTCCGACTCTTCTCCACCGATCCGGCGCACTCCCTCCACGACAGTCTCGGTGCCCCCGCGAACCGGCCGGAGGGCCTTACGGTGCACGAATTCAATGCCGAGGCGGCCCTGGAGGCGTTTCGCGGAGAGCACCGGGCCACGCTGCACGAGATTGTGGCCCACGGAACGCTGTTTGACGACGAGGACATCGAGCAGCTCCTCGACCTGGGCCTGCCGGGCATGGACGAGGTGATGGCCGTTCTCCACCTGGCCGATCGGCTAGAGGCGTCGACGGAGGAGACGGTGATTCTGGACACGGCACCGACGGGGCACACCCTGCGCCTGCTCGACGCCCCGGAGGTGTTCGCGTCCTGGCTCGGCGTCCTCGACGCCATGCTGGAGAAGCACCGCACCATGCGGGCCACGTTCGGGCGGGCGGACGGCCCCGACGCGCTCGACCGGTTTCTGCACGACATGGAGCAGCGGGCCGAGCGGGTGCTCGACACGCTTCGGGATCCCGAGCAGTGCCAGTTTGCCGTGGTCACGCAGGCCGAAGCCCTGGTCCTGGCCGAGACGGAGCGGCTCGTGGACGATCTGGCGCGGCGCCGCATTCCGGTGGCGGAGCTGATCGTGAATCAGTGTCCGTGGGCGGCGGGGCGGCCCCACTGGTCCGGGACGGCTGTACAGGCACTGCGGGCGCACGACGAGTTGATGCAGGAGCGGCCCGTCTGGGGACTGCCGGCCTACGACGAGGAGGTGCGATCGCCGGGGCGGCTGCGTCGGCTCTGGGACGATGTGGGGCCGGTCGAGGCGCCCGACTCCCCCGTTGCTGCGACTGGAGACGACGCGGACGAGGCGCCGGCGGTGCTGCGGTCGGTGGCGTCGCCGGCCGAGCAGCGGCTGCTCCTGTTTGCCGGCAAGGGCGGGGTGGGCAAAACCACCCTGGCCTGCGCCACGGCCCTCCACCGCGCCGATCGGTCGCCCGACGCGTCGGTCCTCCTGCTGTCGACCGATCCGGCGCACTCGCTCTCGACGGCCCTGCAGACGGATATCGGCGACACGCCGACGACGGTCGCGCCGGGACTCGACGCTTTGGAGATCGATGCCCCGGCCCGGTTCGAGGCCCTGCGCAGCGATTACGTCGACGAGGTCCGGCAGTTTTTTCGCAACACCACGGGCGCCAATGTCGACCTTCCCTACGACCGGCCCGTGATGGAAGGCCTGCTCGACCTCGCTCCGCCCGGGGTGGACGAGGTGATGGGCTGGACGGCGGCCCTGGAGCAGCTGGACGAGGGGGGGTACGACACCTGCGTGCTCGACACGGCGCCGACGGGGCACTTTGTTCGGCTCCTGGAAATGCCGCGCCTGTTTGAGGAGTGGCTGCAGGCCTTTTTTCGCATCCTGCGGAAGTATCGAACCGTCGTACGGCTGCCCACGCTGTCGGATCGGCTGGTGCGGCTCTCGAAACAGATCAAGGCGCTCCGTCGCATGCTTGAGGAGGACCGAACCGGGGTCGTTTACGGGGTGACGCTGCCCACGCAGATGGCCTGGGCGGAGACGCACGACCTTCTGGCCGCGGCGGCCCGGCTGGACGTGGCCGTCCCTGTGCTCCTTCTGAATCGCGTTGATGCACAGGCCGCCGATGAGATCATTCCCGCCTTCGAACGCGAATTCCCTGATCGGCGCCACGGCGTGGTCACCAACGGATCGCCACCGCGGGCGGCAACGGCCCTTCGGCGCCTCGGCCATCGGCTGTACGATTGATTCAGACCGGTCCAACCGTTATTCTCTCCGTCCCTGCCCACCTAATCGTTCTTGTGCTATGAGCCGTCGCCCCGCCCGCCACGCCGAACTGGCCGAAACGCTCGACCGGGTGCTCCACAAAGGCGCCGTGCTTCGCGGCGACCTCGTGCTCTCGGTGGCCGATGTCGATCTGTTGTACCTCGACATCCGTCTGTTCGTGAGTTCGGTCGACAAGGCGCTTGAGGTGATGGACGATCCGGTGCTCGACGGGGGCGCTTCGCCTGCTTCCGACGACCAGTCCGGTGCGTCCCGTGCCTGATGCCCGTTCCTCCTCATCCGACGCAGAGGGGACGGCCGACTCGCCCCCCACGCCGGAAACGGACGAGGCCCGTCGCGTCGCCCTCGATGACGGCAGCCCCACGAACGGACTGGCCGAGCTGGTGCTGACGCTCATCCGGCTGCTCCACGACCTGCTCGAAAAACAAGCCATCCGACGGATGGAGTCGGGGCGGCTCACGGACGAGGAGGTAGAGAAGGTGGGGCAGACCCTCAAGCGGCAGGCCGAAGAGATCGAGCACCTGTGCGAGGTGTTTGGGCTCGATCCCAGCGACCTGCGTCTCGACCTCGGCACCGTGCGCGGCGTGCAGGACCTCGATGCGGACGCCGCTAGCGAAGACAACGGGGTTGAACCGTAAGGGGAACGAAGAGGCGCAGATGCAAAAAGCGTTGTGAACCGAACGACGGGCGTCG
This sequence comes from uncultured Salinivenus sp., assembly GCA_964407535.1. Lineage (GTDB taxonomy): Bacteria > Bacteroidota > Rhodothermia > Rhodothermales > Salinibacteraceae > Salinibacter. The sequence goes on from CAYOWD010000008.1 coordinate 15,220, forward strand.
GCGTACCACCCCATCAGATGCAACCCGTACTCTATCGGGTTGACCGATCAACAAACCCCCTGATGTCTCAGACTCTGGAGGTTCTCGGTCCCTAGAACCGTGTGCAACGGCCATCGAACGTACACTTCAAAACGCCTCTCCGTATCCGGTATGAACGTTGTCGAGAAGATCGCCGAGCAGGTGCAACGCCTTCCGGAGCATACGCAGGCGGAGGTGCTAGACTTTGTAGAGTATCTGCTGACAAAAAAAGAGCACGAGCAGGCTCGCGACGAAGATCAGAATTGGACTCGGGCCTCGCTCGCTGCTGCGATGCGGGGAATGGAGGACGAAGCGGAGCCTGAATATACGGAAGACGACCTTGAAGAACGATTTTCGTCGTCGTGAAAAAGCCGGGCCAGATTGTTCTGTTTCGATTTCCCCGGACGGATTTGGCGGAAGGAAAGCTCCGGCCGGCGTTGTTGATCCGTGAAGCCCCGGGGCCGTACGACGACTGGCTGATCTGTATGATTTCCTCGCAGCTGCACCAGCAGATTCCGGGATTCGACGAGGTGATCGAGGACGGAGACAGTGATTTTTCAGGAATCAGGCCTGAAAGAGACGAGTGTGGTTCGAATCAGTCGACTGGCGGTTGTAGAGGGGCAGATTCTTGAGGGAAAAATAGGAAGAATCCGTTCTGATCGCATGCGGCGAATCCGGGCGCGTCTTGCAGAGTGGATTGGACGAGGCGAAGGGGACTGACAGAGCGTGCGTTTCGGGAATGCGACCGGGGCAATTGTATCGTGCTCTCCGCAGAACACAAACGAGGGGAGCACAGCGCTATTGCTTCCATGCCCCCACTCATTCCGGATAGAGAAGTCGCGCATCGGCAACATTGCTGTTTCTGTCCCCGGATGTCCCCCAACATGCAATCGCCCGGGACGCGGCATTCTCATTGACTTTTGTACAGCATCCTGATTCTCATGGCCTCGACGCCCAAGCGCGGCAGCGCCCGCCTTCCGCAATCCGACACCCTCGCCGACATCCTGGAGCGGGTGCTCGAAACGGGGATTGTCGTGGCCGGCGACATCCGGGTCAACCTGAACGACGTGGAGCTGCTCACCATCCAGATTCGACTGCTCATCTGTTCGGTGGACAAGGCCGACGAGATGGGCATCGACTGGTGGAAGTCGGCCGATTACCTGAACGGGGAGGCGAGCGGGACGACCGAGGCGTCCGACGACGAGGACCTGCCGGTGGAGGAGCTCAACGAGCGTCTCGCCGAGTTGGAGGAGCGGCTGGCGGCGCTTGACGATGATGAGAGCGAGGAGCCGTAGAGCACGTTTCAGGAGAGGAAGCGAGTGGGGGAGCGTTTTGCGTGGGGGGGTTGTGGGGTCGGGGTTGTGGGTTTGGGCGTTTAGGGGGGATCGGACATGCTGTGTTGGTCGGACCGGAAAATGAAATAATGCTGGCAGGAGAGAGCGATAGAGGCTGATCGGGGCCGATCGGAAGCAGGCGTCGTTGTAACTCGCGGATTTCCTTCGTACGATATTTGCACGACATAGAGACGGCAATGAGGTGCCTGTGTGCTCGCACAGGAGGCAGTCCGTTGTCACACTCTAGTCCTCTTGTTTTTCGTCAATCAACCCCATACCCCCATGGCAGAAGTCCAGAAATCCACCGACGCAAGCGGCCTCGCAGAGGTCGTGGACCGCATTCTTGATAAGGGCATCGTGATTGATGCCTTTGCCCGTGTCTCCCTGGTCGGCATTGAACTGGTGTCGATTGAGGCACGAGTGGTGATTGCCTCCGTCGAGACGTATCTGAAGTACGCTGAAGGCATCGGGCTGACGGCCACCGCCGCCGCACCCTCTACCTAGACGGTTGCAGAATAGGGAATCAGGTATACTGATAGAAGGAGGGCCTGCGGTTCAGCAGTTTGGCTGCACGGACCGGGTGGCTCTCCTTTCTATATCCGGCCTCAGCGCCCGTTGAGCGTCGGACTCGTTTGGTCTCGCCGACACGTCGTCCGTTTCCGATGGAGCAGCCCGATCTCGAAACCCCCGCCACGGTCCGCGTTGAGGATCGCGGCGAAGCCTTTGTCCCAAAGCCGAGTGAGGCGTTCGTCGCCACGCCGCAGGTCGAGCGCGTTACCGAACGAGCACTGGCCTACATGGACGCGGGGTATCCGGCGCACCTGACCGGCGTGGCCGGCACCGGCAAGACGAGCCTCGCCTTTCACGTGGCGGCCCGGCTCGGCCGACCCGCCGTCCTGCTACACGGCGACGACGAGTTTGCCCGCTCCGACCTGGTGGGCAGTGAGGTCGGCTACCGGAAGTCGAAGGTGGTGGACAACTTCATTCGGTCGGTCCTGAAAACCAGCGAGCAGGTGCGCAAGATGTGGGCCGACAACCGATTGGCGAAGGCCTGTCGGGAAGGATATACCTTGATCTATGACGAATTTACACGGTCGCCGCCGGAAGCCAACAATGTACTGCTCAGCATTCTTGAAGAACGGATTTTAAATCTCCCCACCCGCAGCGACAAGGGCGAAGGCTACATTCAGGTCCATCCCGACTTCACGGCCATCTTTACCTCGAATACTGAGGAGTATGCGGGCACGCACAAGACGCAGAATGCGCTGCTCGATCGGCTCGTCACCATTGAGCTGGATCACCCGGCCCGAGAAGCGGAGATCGAGATCACCATCTCGCGCTCCGGGGTGGATGAGGAGGTGGCCCGACAAATTGTGGACCTTGTGCGCGCCGTCCGGGCGAAGGACCTGCACGAGCACGGCCCGTCGGTGCGAGCCGCCATCGCCCTGTCCCGCGTCTGTGCCCGTCAGGAGCAGGACGTGGATCCGGACAGCACGTTCTTTCGCGACATCTGTGTCGACATCCTGCGCCCCAGCCGCGCGTCCATTCGCGGAGAGGTGCGGGCCGTTCGCGACCAGATCGACTCCGTGATCGACGAGGTGCTGCTCTAACCCAGGTTGTGGGGGAGGCGTTTTGTGCGTTGAGGATTGCTATTCTCGTTGCCTTTTTGATCCACTCGACCCGATGCATTATGTCTAGTTCTAGAGGTACGCGTCCCCCGGGAAGTCAGCCGCGGCACAATCCGCCGCGTCCGCCGTCGACGAAACCCGCGTCCCGTTCCGGGGACGACCGGCGGTCGCACGAGGTGTTCGTTCAGATTGCGAGCCTGCAAATGGCAAAGGCGCGCCAGAAGCGGATCCGAGCGGCGCTGCAAGACCAGGTGGAGACCTGCAACGACGAAATTGATCGCATCGAGCAGAAGATTCGCTCGCTGTACGACGAGGTCGGCCTGGAGACGCGCGACGAGGCGGACCGGCCCGATCCGCCGGTGCAGGGCGACGACGGCTTCGAATACGAGTACTAGGTGTGGGCGTATGTGAGTCTGTGAGTGTGCGAGTTTGGGAGAGCGGGCCGCGGAAACGAACGCGCTTTCTCAATTCATACCTGACAACACCGGTTGCCGTCCCCTCCCTCCACGGATCCAGCAAAGGGATTCGATACAATCTTGCCACCATTAACAATCGCTGCTGCCTTCGATGTCGGATCAGATGTATCTCTACGCCATTGCGGACGCCGGTGCCATTGATCCCACCGGCCTGACGGGCCTCAAGGACAGTGCGGTGACAACGGTGTCCCACGAAGATCTTGCCGCGGTCGTCAGCCCGGCGCCGGACGGCAAGCTGCGCCCCCGTCGCCGCAACCTAAAGGCCCACCACGATCTGCTGAAGGCCCTCATGGAGGAGGCCACGATTTTGCCGATGGCGTACGGGGTGCTGGCGGATTCCGAGGGCCAGGTCACGGCGTTTTTGCAGCAGCACCCCGACACGCTCCGGGCCCAGCTCGAACAGGTGCGCGGGCATGTCGAGATCGGCTTTCGCGCCTCCTGGAACGTGGACGACATCTTTGCGCATTTCGTAGAGCAGTACGAGGAGTTGCGCGAGCTCCGCGATGCTGTCTTTGAAGGCGAGGGCGAGCCGTCGCGGCAGGAGAAGATTCACGTCGGAGAGCAATTTGAGGCCTTCCTGGAAGAGGCCCGGGCGGAGCACCGCGAGACCGTTGAGTCGTATCTGGGCAAGGCCTGTCGTGCCATTGAGGCCGACGACCCGAAAGAGGAGTCGGAGGTCATGAATCTGGCCTGTCTCGTGCCGCGCGACGGGGAGGAGAAGTTTGAGGAGGCCGTGGTCGAGGCCGCGGAGGCCTTCTCGGACGACTTTACGTTCACGTACACCGATCCGATGGCCCCGTACAGTTTTGCCGACGTGGCCTTCGAAGAGGTTCGGGCGTAACGGAGGGGGGACGTTGGGGGCGAGTTGAGCGTTTTGGGTTGAGAGTTAAGGGTTTTGGGTTGGGCGTGAGGGGTGGGAGGAGAATTCGTTTGGGAAGTCGAGAGGAAGCGGAGTGCCGGGAGGGTACAGGCCGGACGGGAGCACATCCATCCCTTTGCCGTCGGCCTCCGATTCGATGAAAGCAAGGCGCCGCCATCCTGTGCACGGTGACACACTCCGATCCAATCCGCCGTCATGATACGCACACAGTATGAGGAAAGGCCGTGACTCGGCACCGGGAGTCGGTGGCGGGAGCTTTCTGGGCGGCTCGCGGTATACACACTCCGTATTTTGTTGCCAAGTGCGTTTTCTCCGACATGAGTGCCGATTCTGATCGATCCCCCGGTTCCCGTTCCCTGTTCGACGGCCTTCACGATTTGGCCGATGCGCTGCACTCCGTGGCCGACGAGGCCCGGTCGTTTGAACACAGCATCTCGCTCGGCGAGGGCAGCGGGGAGATGCGCGTCGAGGTCCGCACGAATATCGGCGGCGTTGCCGACACGACCGAGACGACGGAGCAGACCGCGACGACGGCGCGTGCCGCGGCCGATGAGGCGCAGGAAGAGGGCCGTCCCGTGCGCCGTCCGGTTGTGGACGTGGAGGAAGAAGCCGATCAGGTGCGTGTCGTGGCCGAGATGCCCGGCGTGACGGCGGACGTGCTGGAGTGGGATGTCGAGGGGCGTGCGCTGTCCCTGGACGCCCCCACCGAACGTGTCCGGTATGCCCGCGTGGTCGAACTGCCGGCCCTCGTGAACACGGAGGAGGCCACCGTGACGGTCGAGGCCGGCATTGTGACCGTGGTGCTCCCCCGTCGCCCCGACGACGAATAGCTGTTTCCCCGATTCTGTCATGTCCTCGTCTTCCGCTTCGCCGTCCTGGTTTCCGGCCGCCGACGCTGCGGTGTACGTGTACGCCATTGCGCCGTCGACGGCGACGCTGGACGTGGACGGCATTGAGGATCGGCCCGTGCACTGGCTGGAGCACGACGCGTTTGGGGTGGCCGTAAGTGCGGTAGATCCGACGGACTGGACCGGCGAGGCGGGGGCCGAGCACATGAAGGACCTGGCGTGGGTGGGGCCGCGCGCCTATCGGCACGAACAGGTTGTGGAGGCCGTCACGGCGGCGAGTCCGGCCGTCTTTCCGGCCCGGTTCGGCACCCTCTTTTCGTCGCCGGAGCGGGTCCGCGAAGCCCTGACTGCACAGGCGGATACCCTCCGGGCGTTTCTCGACGCGGTGCACGGGAAGGAAGAGTGGGCGGTCAAGGGACTGCTCGATCGCGAGCAGGCCGCCGACCGGCGGGTGGACGCGGGGGACGACGACGCGGAGTCGGGCACGGCCTACCTCCAACGGCAGAAGGAACGACAGGAGGCGAGTCGGGAACTGGACGATTGGCTCGACGCGGTGGCCGACACGCTGTTCGATCCCCTGGAGGGACAGGCGGACGACGCGCGGGTGCTCTCCGTCCCGGCCGATGCGGGCCGCGACCGAGAGGTGGCGTTCAACTGGGCGTTCCTCGTTCCGGAAGCGGACCGGGCGGCATTTCGGACGGCGGTCGAGACGCAAAGCGCGCAGTATGCCGACCACGGCGTGACGCTCGACCTGACCGGCCCCTGGCCCCCGTACAACTTCCGCCCGTCGCTCGATGGGGAAGAGTGATGGGTATGGGAGTATGGGCGTGTGTGAGGATTTCAGTGTCAATGTCCATCATGCATACCCCGAATCCTGGCATACTTTAACTTGCCAATGGGCTTGTTAATGCGCGAGGAACGCCGAACCGTACACATGGATCGGTAGGTTCACGAGTCACGCATCACGTGCCGTTGTCGGTAATGGCGGCAACCCGTTCCGTGTATGGATTGACGGTTGACGCCGCAGCATGTGGACGTGGAAGCTGGGACGTTGTGTCCTACAGGTGCCCTCGTCCCTTTTCCGGAGCACGAATGCTGATTGTCCTCGGAAAGCTGGACCCAATACAAACGGCCATCACGATACGGAAACTACAAGGCTGTCTGTTGCATCGACGCGCCCATTATGTCCGAAGCGGCCGACGCTCCCTTTCTGCTCTACGGGGTCTGCGCGGCAGCTACCGCGACCGATGCGGGCCTGCCGTCGAGTCTACAGCAGACCGGTGTGGCCGACGCGCCGCTCTCTCTGCTCACGGACGATGCCCTGGCCCTCCTCCGATCCCCCGTCGATCCGGCGACGCTCCGCGAAGCCGAGCCGCCCACCGTGCTCACGTATCGGGACGTCGTTGCGGCGGCGTACGACCGGTGTCCCGTCGTCCCGCTTCAGTTCGGCACGACGATCGAGCGGGACGAGCAGGGACGGGCCCTGCTGGCCCGGCACCGGACGGCCCTGGAGCAGCACCTCGATCGGTTTGCGGGCCGCGTGGAGGTGGGCGTACGGCTGGTCCTGACAACCACAGGGGACGCCGGACACGACGTGCCCAAGGAGACCGGGTCCGGCACCGCCTACCTGGAAGCCCGACGCGACGAGCGGGCCCGGCAGACGGCGCGGCGCACTCGCATCATCGAGGCGTATCAACAGGCCGTTGGGCCGGCGTGCGTTGAGGCAACCTGTGATCGGAAGCCGGGACAGGACGATATTCTCTCCCTCGCATTTCTCGTGCCTCGCGACCAGGCGGAGTCCGTATGGTGTCGTCTGGCCGACGTGTCAGCAGAAGCGGTCGAAGAGGCGCACGTCGTCGGGCCCTGGGCCCCCTATTCGTTTTCGACACTCCCGAGTTTGTGATCCCACATATCCCAACGGAGCTGTCCCATTGGTGGAACTCGAACGAGTTCGGCTGCAGAATTGGTATTATACCAAATCCGCCTACAAAGTTCAGACTTGCAGGAATGTTGGTATAAGCTCAAACAGATGGGTCCCAAGTACATACCTTCACACCTACATACCTACAAACCCGAATCCTTCAACCGGATTCGGTATTATACGGAGTCCAGGAGCAGCCAATTTGCCTGCAAGGGGCCGGCTCGGTACAGGTGCACGAGGAGGGCCGTCGGTGTCGTGTGCGGCGCGACGAAGGTATACGGAAAGCAGACGTCCATTTCCCCGGCGTCCACGCCGCCGCGGAAGGGACGGAGAAACAGCATGTTGCTGGTGCTGGGGACGCGTTGAAATAAGGAGTCGCCGTACAGAGAGGACCGAGGGCCGTCCAGGCCGGGAAGCTGCAGCCCGTTGTCGTTCACGTACTCGATGGTGCCGTCGTCGTCGAGGCGGAGGACGCCGACCGCCAGGTCGTTGAGGGCCTCGTCCGTCATGTCATCGAGCTGCGTGAGCGTTGAAACGGGCAAAAGACGATCGGCCTCGGCAGGAGTGTCCGGGGGCATAGACGGAGAGGCCGGCGACGACGGAGCGGAGGACGCGTCAGGAGTGGCGTCGATTTCCGAGTCGCAGGTCATCTGCGCAATTTCAGAGACATCGATCGTACCAATGGTGTTCTCTAGCCGGTTGAGCAGCCGACGATACTGTTCGTTCTCATGGCGAAGCGCATTTACACGCGCCTGGAGTTCGTCAAGGTGCCCGGCGGCTTCTCGTCCGTCCTCGATGCCGACGGTGAAGAGGGCTTCTTTTTCCGCGTAGAGCGACTCCAGTTGGGCCTGCATGCTGCGGACAGTGCGCTGCAGGGACGGTGAGGTCGAAACTGGAGAGCCGTCGCCGGTCGAGCCGGGGGGAGAGGCGGTCCATGACGACGGGGCCGGGGCCCGGTCCGATTCGGTTTTGGAATCGGTTTCAGGCGGGGGGAGAGACGGCAGACGATCCGCAGGCGACGGCGTTGAGGAGGACGGCGACGTCGACAGCCGGTCGGCCAGATGAGCAATTGTCGAGCGGACGGTACGGTCGTCGGCCTCGTCCGGCCGATCAATGTCAGGGTGCGCTTCGGAAAGCTGCATGTGTAAGCGACGAACCGACTCGTCGAGCGCGCGGGCCTCGTCCACGTCGGCAACGCCCAGGAGGGAATCGATCTCTTCGGCCTCCTCGGTTTGGGCTTCCGTCAGGGCGTCCGTTTGCAGCACGTCGGCGCAATCGCGCAGGCAACGCATCGTCGACAGGATGTCCTCGGGCGCGGCAGAGACAGTCGGCTCCGGAGGGGGCTGAGCGATCTGTTCACGGAACATCGCCACCGTGTCCTCCGCAAGAGACAGCGTCATTTCGGCTGCCAGTCGGGACCGGATGCCCAATACCGCCTCGACGGGAGACGAGGCGTCGACCTCCGGATCATCGGTCGATGAGGAGGCGGCGGGAGCGTCATCGTGGTCCGACGCGAGACGGCTACACTTCTCTTCCAGCCGCTGAATCTCGTTGAGGGCCTCGTCCACGCTCGACAGTCCCGCTTCGTCCAGCTTCTCCTGAGCAGGCGAAGAACGCGACACGTCTGCGTCGGAGGAGGAAGCACTGTCATGGGCGTCCTTCAGGGTACGCACGCGCTCAAGAGCGGCGTCCGGGTCGGAAACCTCCAGCATCTTACAGAGCCTCAGCCACTGCTTGACGTACCAGTCGGAAGAAGAATCGGCGTCCGAACTGCTGTCGGGAGCATCGTCTCGGGAGGGGGAGGAGGAATTCATCATGGGTCGTCGGTAGGAACGTCAGAAAGGAAGGCAGACGAATCCGTGAAAACGACGGACGCCTTCGTGCCCCTTGGTGGGTGGTTGAAGGAAGCAGGCAACGTGTGCACGGACGGAGATGCAGGAACCGCGAACAGTAGTTCTTTAAGGAGTGAGTAACCTTTCCCGCATCAAATGCCAACCCGCCACCGAACCGTTTTACAAAGGCCGGTGCTCAGGCAAGGCCGAGTCCCTACGTCAAGTGATCAAGCTTCAGTCTATCGGAGGTCAAAAATCGTTCCCGGAATACACACACGTAAAATTCGGCGTACTTATTAAATTTAGCTTATTGAATCGTACATAAAAAATTCTTCGCCACTGAGAGGTTCCGAGATCGGCGTATCGCCAGGTCAGGACGAGTGGCGTTACACTTTTGTGATACAAGTGGCATATTTATTGCGGAGATGTAATATGCCACACGACGTACCTCCTTCATCGACAGTTCGGCCTGTCGGTCGGAAGTAGGTTCGCCGCCGTCCCCTTACAGACACATTTGTTACTATGTCTGCAAAAAAAGCTGACCACGTTGCTTCCAAGCGCCGACGTGATCGCGAGGTGCGTGCAGCCGTCGACGTGATGTTCGAAGCGCTTTCTCATATTCAAGCCTCTTTGGAAACGTCTTCGGAAGAGAAGCGGAGGGCGTCCTACCGCAAGTTTAAGGAGGCGCTGTACGACCGGTTCGATCATCTCATCGAGCAGGAGCGAGCTGCGATGGAGGAGGGAATCCCAGAGGACGAGACGGCGTCGCAGACCGAGGGGGGAGCGGACGGGGACGACGAGGAGACGCTTGAAAAGTTGTGGCCGGCTGTGGCCCGAAACGCGTAAGGGGCGTGGACGGCAATCGGCTACTGAATTCCAGGGCGGGCAGCGGCGGCTCGCCTGTCCGGGGCTTGTGGACTGAGCCGCATGCGCGGACGGGCGGCCCGTGTGTATTTGTGACTCGGCGTGCGTCCCGAGGGGCAGTTCCGCGGTGGGGATGCTAGCAGTCCATTGCGCCTAGCGTTGCCGTATCGCGGAACAGGTTACGGAACGCGCACGGACAATGGACGGTCGGCCATTGTCTCGGTACCCAGTGCAGGCAGTGAGCACGACGTTCGTAGAGACGGAGTCGGGGACGTACGGTGCGTTTCCGGGGAGCGTCCTGTGTTCTCATCGATCTATGAGAACGCTAAATACATCGCCGGACGGGGCCGCCGGCTGGGGGCCGCCGGTCTCAACAATGGAGGCTGCAAACGGATTCACGTATCGACACTCCGTAAGCGAGAGGAAGAGAAGCACAATCGTTTGGCACACAGCAGCGGTTTCCGCGATAGTGGTTATGGCAACGTCTGAGAGCGAAAAGGTCGAATACATTCAGGAGCACATCTACGAGGCGCTCCACGAGGGGGTGGAGGAACGGTGGAATGCGACGCTTGCCGAGTGGAACGGACCGAGAGCGCAGATCAAGGCCGTTCGGGCCCACGTCGTAGGCCTCCGCAATCGGGCCTGGAACGCCTTGCAGGAGATTACTTCCGTAGAAGAGCTGGAGCGCGGGTTGATCGTACAGTATCTGGAACTGAAGAGTCGGTGGACGATGCTCAACGTGCAGATTCAGCACCAGACCCGGCAGGAAGACGGGGCCGCGGACAACCTGTTGTACCGGGCTACCTGCCTCAGCCTTCTCATCGAGGCGCTGGAGCCGTTGCTGACCCAGGAACGGGTCGACGCCCTTGCCGAGATGCTTTCGGAACCGATTGAGGAGCGGGACGACTCCTAGTGCGGGGCGGCAGACGGTATTGAGGGGGCCGCCGAAGTGGTTTACGCCAACTCCGCAGCCGTACCAGTACGCCGCTGAACTCGTTTGCCTGACACACTCGCGTGTCGGATGGGAGTGAAGCCCATATGCTTGCGTCTATACCGACACACCTGCCCCCCGAACGCGATAAGCGGATTTGGAATTACAGACAGAATCAACCCGGGTTGTGGGTCATGCGCTGTACAGGTTGAGGGGTACGCTTCTCCTTGTTCAGCGTCTCCGAAACCAAGGAAAACCACGGTCCATCCCGGACGTTCAACTCATCTGAGCATCTAGCTGCGGAAACGTTTCTCCCAAAACCCCGCAGTTCATAACTTGAGCAGAATTATCCGCTGCGGGCGGAGCCGCGGGCGCCGTCCTGATCAAAGAGATGGCCGTCGGTGCCGGGCTGGGTGCGGTCGAAGTGGTCGTAGGCCCGCTTCAGGGCGACGCGTCCACGGGGAGTGCGCTCCATGAAGCCTTCCTGGATGAGGTACGGCTCGTAGACTTCTTCGAGCGTTCCCGCCTCTTCGCCGACCGACACCGCAAGATTTTTGAGGCCGGTGGGGCCGCCGTCGAAGTTGTCTATGAGCGTCAGCAGGATGCGGGTGTCCATGTCGTCGAGGCCCGCCTCGTCCACGTCGAGGGCATTGAGGGCGCGATCCGCAATGGCCTTGGTGATTTCGCCGTCGCCTTCCACCTCCGCGAAGTCGCGGGTGCGGCGGAGCAGGCGGTTGGCCACGCGCGGCGTGCCGCGGCTGCGCCGCGCAATTTCGAAGGCCCCCTCGTCGGTCGCCTCCACGTCGAGGATGCGGGCCGACCGCTGGGTAATCTCCTGCAGGAGCTCCGCGGAGTAGTAGTCGTAGC
>CAYOWD010000008.1:26828-32297 GCA_964407535.1 uncultured Salinivenus sp.
CGTAGCGGAAGTCGATGCCGAACCGAGCGCGGAGGGGCGCAGTGAGCAGGCCCTTGCGGGTCGTGGCCCCCACCATTGTAAAGGGCGGCAGGTCGATTTGCACGGTCCGTGCGTTGGGTCCCTGGTCGATCACAATATCGATCCGATAGTCCTCCATCGCCGAGTACAGGTACTCCTCGACCACGGGACTTAGGCGGTGGATCTCATCGATGAACAAGAGGTCCCCCTCCTCCAGGTTGGTGAGGACCCCGGCAATGTCGGCCGGCTGTTCGAGCACCGGGCCGCTGGAGGTGCGGATGCGGGCCTCCATTTCATTCGCGATGATCATCGCTAGGGTCGTTTTCCCGAGCCCCGGCGGCCCCGAGAGCAGCACGTGGTCGAGGGTCTCGCCCCGCTGCAGGGCCGCCGTCATGAACACGTCCAGGTTTTCTTTGATTTTTTCCTGCCCCACAAACTCATCGAGCGATTGCGGGCGCAGCAGCTTCTCGACGTCCGTTTCGGACGGGTTGGCTTGGGGCGTCAGGGCGTCGGAGCGGGAATCGCTCATGGGGCGAAACAGTGCACAGTGCACAGAGAATAGGGGAGGGACTCCTAGCTTCAAGCAAGCAGGTCGGGCAGGGTTTCATGTGCAGGCACTGTGTGTCGTCGGGAGGGTGTCATACAAACTGAAAAACTTCTGGAGAATGTCGGCGTAGGAATTCACACGCCCGGAACGAAGTTTGCGCCCCTACCGAGTTTATTTCCTCTTCATTCTTTCCTTACATTACCACGTGAGGATCCTCGTTGGTAGCGGGAGGGAAGACCGATTGCCGTCTGTTGTCGGAAAAACCGGTTGATTATCCATGCTTGAGCTTAAACAGGAACAGGAACTTCAGCAAAAGCTGTCGCCGCAGCAGATCCAGTACATTAAGCTGCTGCAGCTTAATGCCCTGGATCTCGACCAGCGCATCAAGGAGGAGCTCGAGGAGAATCCTCTGCTTGAGGAAGGGCTCGACGAGGAAGAGCAGCGGGAGGAGGATGAGCTCGACGCGACGGCCGAGGAGATGGAAAATGAGCTTGAGACCGACGAGGAGGATGAGGAGTTCGACGTGGAGGATCTCCTCAATAATACCGACGACATGTACGGGTACGACAATCCCGGATACAGTGAGGACGATGAAGACCGGGATCGTCCCATGCCGGCCGACCGCACCCTGGCCGAGCAGCTTCAGGATCAGATTTCCTTTCTCAACCTCGGGGAGACCGATGCACTCATTGCGGAGCAGATTATCGGGTCCATCGACTCAGACGGCTACCTGCGGCGGGAGCTTGACTCGATTATCGACGACCTCATTTTTAACCAGGGCATTGAGGTGTCGGAAGAGGAGGTGGAATCGGTGCTGACGCAGGTGCAATCGCTGGATCCGGCCGGGATTGCGGCCCGCGATTTGCAGGAATGCCTCCTGCTTCAGCTCTACCGGATGAATGAGGACGTGGACGGACGGCAGACGGCCATTGAGATGCTGGAGGATCACTACGAGGCGTTCACAATGAAGCACTTCGACAAGCTGAAGAAGCGCCTCGACGTGGACGATCGGGAGCTGAAGACGGCATTTGACCTCATTCGCCAGCGCCTGGACCCGAAGCCGGGGGAAGGGGAGTTTTCGGAGGAGACGAACTACATTACCCCTGACTTCACGGTGGAGTACGTCGACGGGGAATTCGTGATTACGCTCAACGGGCGCAATGCGCCGGACCTCCACATCTCGCGGCATTACCGCAAGATGCTCGAAAAGGTCAAGTCCAAACAGGAGTCCGACGATCAGGGCGACGTGGATGATGAGACGCGACAGTTCTTGAAGGCCAAGTTTGATTCGGCCCGCTGGTTCATCAATTCCATCAACCAGCGCCGCCACACGATGTCGCTGGTGATGGACGCCATCGTCGAGTTGCAGAAGGACTTTTTCCGCTACGGGGAGGGGCACCTGAAGCCCATGATCCTGAAGGACGTGGCGGAGATTATCGACATGGACATCTCCACCGTAAGCCGCGTGGTGAACGGCAAGTATGTGCAGACGGAGTGGGGCGTCTACGAACTCAAGTACTTCTTCTCCGAGGGGCTGGAGACGACCGACGGGGAGGAGGTCTCCAACAAAGAGGTAAAGGCCGAGCTCCAGCGCATCGTGAACAGCGAGGACAAAACGGATCCCATGTCCGATCAGGCGCTTGCCGATGCGCTCGAAGAGAAGGGGTTCAAGATTGCCCGTCGCACCGTGTCGAAGTACCGGAAGCAGTTGGGCATTCCGGTGGCCCGCCTCCGGAAGGAGATTGTGCTGGATGAGAGCCAGGAAGAAGAGGCGGAAGTGGAGGCGGAGTAGTCGGTGCGCGGCTCCCAGTCGAAGAAGGCATCGGGATCCCGTAGCCCCCTACTCCTTGCAAGCCGGAGTGGCGTTCCTAAGATGTTCTAACGGAAAGCGTTGAGTGCGAATACGTTATCCCAAATCCGGGTAACGGATTCGGGGAGGTGGGCACGTTGGGATTGGAAGGGGGAACCCGATGGGGGAACGTACTGGCTGGGATCAAACAGACAGTCCGGGCTGGACAAACGGGGCTAGAAGCGTCCGAGGGAGACGGAAAGCGTGAGGCCGGCGTACGGCACCAGTTCGGTGCGGGCGAAGAGGGGATCCAACTCGGTGCCGAGCAGAATGCCAGGTTGAACGCGGTTCCAGTTGCCCATGACCGAGAGGGCAATGTCGTGGTCGGTGGTGCCGGGGCTCGTGAGCAATGCCTCGCCCGTAAGGGTGAGGCCCGTAATCAGGCGATCCCCTTCCCGCCAGATTTGTCCCTCGTACCGGAAGAGCCAGCTGCGACTTCGGCCGCTGGAGGAGGCGGACGTGCGGGAGGCGTACGACAGTCCGGTTCGAAGGCGGAGCGTCGACCAACGACTGAGTTCCCGTCGTCCGTTGAGGAGGGCGGAGAGAGCGAATTCGTTGGTCCCGAAGGCAGGTGTCCGTCCAAGGCTGGCAGCTCGGCCGACCGCAGCGGCCTGGCTATCGGACGCAGTCGGGAGACGGGTGCCGAGTTCGAGTAGGACGGGCACATTGGTGCTGCTCAGGCCAATCCCCAGAAAGGGATTGCCGACGGTGGACGAGGAGCGGCCGTTGGAAGCACTGCGCGCAACCGGAAGCTCGGCGGCCAACTCAATGTTCTCACTCAGGGACGCGGTTCCAGTAACGAACATCGCCCCTGTTCCCCCGGTAGCGTCGTCGGCGTCCGGCACGATGGTCTCCACGGCCAGCTGATTGGGCTCGTACGGACGGGAGAAGAGCGTCTGGGCGCCGGCGGGAACGCTGAGCAGGCTCCAGAGGATAATGGAAAGGAAGAGGCGCATGCGAGTGGGCGACGGCTCGGTGAGAACGAACGTCTTCATACAATGGCAGTCGTCAGATCAGGTTCGCCGTTTGGGCGGAGATCCGTCGGATTTCTACAGGACGGAGGCCGACGCTGGGAAGGCCGTTTCGGAAGCGCAGAAGGGCTGCCAACAGAAACACATGGTTGTTATGGGGGTAGGGGGTACCCTACCCTCTGTCTCATCAACTTCTTTTCTTGTTATGAGCACGAAGCAAACGCACACTCTTAAAATCGACGGCATGAGTTGTGATCACTGCGTATCGGCGGTTCGGAATGCGCTGGAGGCGCTGGAGGACGTGACGGTCGACGAGGTGGATATCGGGACGGCGGAAGTCGCCTTTGATCCTTCGGACATCTCGCGGGAGCAGATTGGAGAGGCCATTGCCGACGCCGGCTTTGAGCTGCTCGCGTAGCCTGATCGGCTCTCTTCGTTTTCCCTTCATCATTGCATTGTCTGTCATGCCCGTACGCGACGCGAACCGCGAAGACATCCGTTCCCGGCTCTCCCGGATTGAAGGCCAGATCCGCGGCCTGCAGCGGATGGTGGAGGAAGACCGCTACTGCGGCGACATCCTTGATCAGATTCATTCGGTGCAGAAGGCCCTGAAGTCGGTGGGCCGCGTGATTGCCCGCAACCATCTGGAGACGTGCGTGACCGACGCGCTGCGATCTGGGGATGAGGAGGCGGCGCAGGAGAGTTACGACGAGATTATGGGGCTGTTGAAGAAGGAGTTGTAGCGGCTGTGCGTTGATGCGTTAGTGGGTTGTGTGTTGAGGGTTGTGTGTTGAGGGTCGTACGTTGAGGGTTATGCGTTTGGCGTTTTGGGTGCTGAAGGGAGCTCCGACGTCATCACGAATCACAAATCAAAAAGCGAACAGGTCCCATGGATACGCAGAAGGGGGCGACGGAGTCGGATTCGGACCAGCAGGACGTGGTGCCGGGCGATGGGCAGCCAGATGGCGAGGCCTGCCCTGTGCCCCCCGTCGAGGAGGCGGAGGGGGACGTGTCGCTGGAAGGGGAGGGGAGTACGATGACGTTGCCGGTGAAGGGCATGTCGTGCGCCTCCTGTGCGAGCCGTGTGGCGTCGGCCCTTCAGGGGGTCGACGGAGTGGGAGACGCCAGCGTCAACTTTGCCACCGAGCGGGCCGACGTGCGGTTTGAGAATGGAGCGGTTCCGGTCGCGGATCTGGTTGCGACGATCGAGGACAACGGCTACGAGGTCCGCACCGCGGAAACGACCCTCACGGTGCAGGGGATGAGCTGCGCGTCCTGCGTCTCGCGCGTCGAGGAGTCGCTGCTTGACGTGAACGGGGTGCTGGCAGCGGACGTGAATCTCGCCACGGACCGTGCGACGGTGCAGTACGTCCCTGGGGCGGCTCAGCCGGCGGACTTCACGGCGGCGATCCGCGACGCCGGGTACGACGTGGTGGACACCTCCGGGGCCGACGACCGCTCCGACGTGGAGAAGGAGGCACGCGAGGAGGAGAAACGGGCCATGAAGAGCCGCTTGCTGTGGGCGCTGGTGTTCGGGCTGCCGGTGTTTGTACTGGAGATGGGCTTCATGCACGTGCCCACGCTGGAGGCCTGGGTCACCGAGCAGGTCTCCACGCAGACCCTGTACTACATTCTGTTTGCCTTTACGAGCGTCGTGCAGTTCGGGCCGGGCCTGTATTTCTACAAGCACGGGTGGCCCGCGCTGCGGAATGGGAGTCCGGACATGAACACGCTCGTCATGATCGGGACCTCGGCGGCGTACGGCTACTCGGTCGTGGCGACGTTTCTGCCGGGGGTGCTGCCGGCGGGGACGGTGCACGTGTACTACGAGGCCGCCGCGACGATCATCATGCTCATCCTGGCGGGCAACTACATGGAGGCCCTGGCGAAGGGGCGGGCGAGCGATGCCATCCGGTCGCTGCTCAACCTGCAGGCTACCACTGCCCGGGTGGTGCGCGACGGCGAGGAGGAAGAGGTCGACGTGCGCGACGTGGTGCCGGGCGACGTGATCCGCGTGCGGCCCGGGGAGAAGGTGCCGGTGGACGGCGAGGTCGTGGACGGCTCCTCGTACGTCGACGAGTCGA